>ONRL01000324.1 GCA_900320225.1 uncultured Lentisphaerota bacterium | reverse complement strand
CGTGGCGGCAAGCCGTGGCATTTGCCGCATGGCATGAAGTTCGTGAAGAACCCCGGTCCGCACTGGAACTTCCAGCCGCTCACGAACGTGTGGGACCCCGATTTCATCGAAGGCGGGTTCGACGTTCCGGAGCTCGAGACGACGACGGCGAAGCCGTTCGTCGTGGCGTCCGACAATTTCGTCGAGAAGAAGATCGCCGATTGCAGGGGCGTCGGATTCGTGAACGAGATCGGGAAGGGCCGCGTCGTCTTTCTCGCGTCGCTCGATTCGCCGGGGGCGTTCGGCGTGCGCAAGCTCTACTTCTTCCTGCTGGCGAAGGCGATGGAGGCCGTGGGCGCGGACACGTGGCCGAAGGTCGAGTGCAGCGACACCGTCCGCTGGAGCGTCTACCCCGACGGCACGATCTACCTCCTCAACACGGAAGCGAATCTTTCGCAGGACGTGATCGTGGAGCGTTCCAAGGGCGCCGCGCGCGAAACGGTGCGCCTGGGTCCCGGCGTGATTATAAGCATCAAGTGATTATGGTATAATACTCGCCATGAAAAACACAAACAGAAGAGGTTTCCTCAAGGGCGTTGCGACGCTTTCCGCTTTGGGTGCCGTCAAATGCGGTTCGGCGATGATGCCGTCTGAGCAGGCGGCTTACGACAAGTACAACGCGAGGGTGGTGCCGAGCAGGTGCCTGCGCCGGATTCGATGGGGCTTGCTTTCGCGGTCACGGCGCTTTCCAACGGCTTTGCGGAAGTCGCGGACAACCCCGAGATGAAGAATCCGATTCGCTTCATGGCGGACGGTCTGCCGCTTGCCGGCATTGACGACCGCGTGATTCTCATCCGCATGACGGGGCTGAAGCCTGGCACGACATACTGGTATCGCGCGGGGGCCGCGAAACTTGAGCATCCGGTCGGGTACTGGACCAAGCCGTCGGAGATTGTCTGGGGTGGAGTGCATTCATTCACGACCGCAGGAGAGAACGCGCCTTCGCATTTCGGAATGATGTGCGATACCCATGCGCAGTTCGAGCAGATGTCCCGCATAACGAAGAAGTACCGCGAACTTGGCGTGCCGCTCGTGGTGTGGAACGGCGACATCCCGAACAGCCTCACCAACAAGCGCGAGGATTTCGTGAGGCACTACCTCGTGCCGCCGCATAACGAAGGCTACGCGGCGGATACGCCGATAGTCCTAAACCGCGGCAACCACGACTTTCGCGGTACGGCGGCGAATCGCCTTGGCGAGGTCATGATGACGCGCCTTCCGTCGGAGCGCTCGATGCGCGATTTCGCGCTCGACAGGAACTTCGCGTTCCGCATGGGAGAGATAGCGCTGATCGGCCTTGATACTGGCGAGGACAAGCCGGACCACCATCCTGCCAACGGCGGATTCTCGCACTTCACAAAGTACCGCATTGCGCAGGCTGCATGGCTCAAGGAGTCGAGCCCTGGCCTGGCGCGAATCCCGGCACCCTCCTTGAGGACTATGCCGCGTGGCAGAAAGAGTGCGCGGATCTCTGGGGCCCCGTCCTTACGGAAAACAGGGTGCAGCTCGTGCTAGCGGGCCATCTTCACCGCTACATGTACCAGGCGCCTGACGCCACGAGGTCGTGGGCGGAGATTGTCGGCGGCGGGCGCGGCCGCAACACGTTCCAGACGCTTGTCGAGGGCAAGGTCGAGGGCGGCGAGCTTGTCATGCGCGTCCATAACACAGATGCCGGCACGATCGCCGGCGAGCACCGCTTCAAGCCGCGCACTTGAGACGGCCTGGATCGCGGCGAGCATGGTCCGCCCCGTAATCTCACGGAAGCGCAGGTCGAGAAGCCGACGGGAGACCTTGAGGTGCTGGGCGACGTCGTCCACGTGGATATTCTCGCCAATGTGGTCGTGATGTTCCCGCTCGGGGACATTTATGGTTGCAAGTGCCCTGAGATTTTGATATGATACCGAACGGTAACACGCAGAAGAAGGCACGAATATGTTTGGCATGAAAGAGTTGGGCGCGTTTGTCGCCAAAGAGCGCAAGAGGCAGGGCATTACCCAGCTGGAATTGTCGCAGGCCGCTGATGTCGGCAGAAGGTTCATTGTCGAGTTGGAGAGCGGCAAGGAGACGATTCATGCGGGAAAACTCCTGAAGGTACTGGCTACTCTCGGAATAGACTTTTCGCTAACAGCCCCAGAGGGCGTGTGACATGCCGCCGCCGACCATTCGCACAGCTACGCTCGACGTATACCTCCTCGACAGAAAGGTGGGGCGCATTGACTATTCGTCGCATCACAACGACATGCGCTTTGCCTATGACGCGGAGTATCTCGCAGCTGGAGATTCGACGGCTCTTTCCCATGCGCTGCCGCTTCAGGGCGAACCGTTTGACTCGGATCGGACGACGGTTTTCTTCGAGAATCTCCTCCCACCCGACCAAGTGCGCAGGAAACTGGGCCCCATCCTGCACTTGTCACGGCACAACGTCTTTGGCTTTCTGGAAGCGCTTGGTGGCGACTGCGCAGGTGCGATCTCGCTTTGGCCACACGGGGAGGGGCCGACACTTGAGAACGAGCGGGTTAAAAGACTTGACGAGAGCGAGGCGGCGGAGATCATTGGATCGCTGAAGAAGCGTCCGCTGTACGTCAACGGCATTGAAGGCTATCGGATTTCGGGTTCGGGAGCTCAGAACAAGCTTATTGCGAGGATTGTGGACGGACACATTGAACTTCCGCTGTTCGGCGCGCCATCGACGCACATCATTAAGCCGGCGGTTCAAGACTATGAGGATTCCGTGTACAACGAGTTCTTCTCAATGCGCCTTGCGGAACGCTTGGGGCTTGCAACGGCGAGATGCGGGCTGATGCGGATCGAGGGGCGCGTCTGCTATTGGACAGAGCGATTTGACCGAGAAATCTCTGACGGGCGGATACGTCGTCTCCATCAAGAGGACTTCTGTCAGGTATGCGGAATCTCCGGCGAACTGAAATACGAAAGCGAGGGCGGCCCGTCATTCGCGCGTTGCATGGGGGCCATGCAGGAGATGAAGATGTCGCTTGCGGACCGATTTGCATTTATCGACCGCATGATCTACAACTATCTGATCGGGAACGCCGACGCGCACGGAAAGAATTCGTCGGTTCTTTATCGCGGCAAGGCGGGAAAGCGCCTTGCGCCGATCTACGATGTCATGTCAACCGCCGTCTATCCCAACCTCTCTCGCGTCAATGCGATGTCGATCGGCGGAGCGAGGAAATTCGGGGAAGTCTCAAGAGCGAGTTTTGCTGCGATGGCGGAAGAGGCCGGGATGCGTCCGCAACTTGTCATGAGCCGGCTTGATAAGCTTGCTGCGAAGATTGTCCCGACTGCCCATTCGTTGGCCAATGAGGTTTCCGCTGAATGGCCGAGTGGTTTATACGCGAAAATCGAGGCGGTCGTAGCTGAACAAGTGGCGACTGTGCTTGCCACGAGTCTCCCGACGGCGCGGTGACGGTAGGATGTAGGTTTTAACAAGAAAGGAAAAGAAGATGACGAGACGTGAGTTCTGTATTGCGGCGGTCGCGGCAACCGCGACCCTCCCGAAGGTCGCGACGAGCTCGACTCTCCCGGGCAAGAAAAGGTGGTACAAGGGCAACCTGCACTGCCACACGTACTACGTCCTCGGCGGGAAGGGCGCGATGCATCCGAAGGTCTCCATGGCTTGGACGCAACCCTACCAGAGGAGCTGAGATGAGAACGGTTCTTCTG
>ONRL01000146.1 GCA_900320225.1 uncultured Lentisphaerota bacterium | reverse complement strand
TCCAGCCCAACTCGCCCATCAGCTTCGACGGGTCGATCGCGTAGCGCAGGTCGTGTCCGGGACGGTCCGCGACGAAGGTGATCAGGTCCGCGTAGGAACCGCCGCCCGGCGCGGGC
This sequence comes from uncultured Lentisphaerota bacterium, assembly GCA_900320225.1. Taxonomy (GTDB): domain Bacteria; phylum Verrucomicrobiota; class Kiritimatiellia; order RFP12; family UBA1067; genus RUG572. The sequence continues at coordinate 15,790 of ONRL01000146.1, read as the reverse complement.
TTCAGCTCGTCCAGCACGCGGCACACCGTGCGCACCACCTCGAGGTTCGTGCGCTCGTTGTGCCCGCCCACGTTGTACGTGCCGCCCGGCTCGCCGCGCTCGTTCACGAGACGGAGCGCGGCGACGTGGTCGTCCACGTACAGCCAGTCCCGCACGTTCGCGCCCGTGCCGTACACCGGCAGCGGCTTGCCGTCCAGGCAGTTCAGGATGATCAGCGGGATGAGCTTCTCGGGAAAATGGTAGGGACCGTAGTTGTTCGAGCAGTTCGTGATGAGCGTCGGCAGGCCGTACGTGTCGTGCCACGCGCGCACGAGATGGTCCGAGGCCGCCTTCGACGCCGAATACGGCGAATGCGGCGCGTACGGCGTCTTCTCCGTGAAGAATCCCTCCGCGCCGAGCGAGCCGTACACTTCGTCGGTGGAAATGTGCTGGAAGCGGAATGCGGATTTCGCGGCGTCGGGGAGCATGCGCCAGTAGGCGAGCGCGGATTGGAGAAGCGTGGCCGTGCCCGTCACGTTCGTGCGGATGAACTCGCCGGGGCCGTCGATCGAACGGTCCACGTGCGACTCGGCGGCGAGGTGGAAAATCGTGTCGGGCCGGAACTCGGCGAACGCCCGGTCCATCGCGGCCGCATCGCAGATGTCCGCCTGCAGGAAGGAATAGCGCGGCGAATCCGCCACCTCCCTCACGCTTTCGAGGTTGCCCGCATACGTCAACTTGTCGACCATCAGCACGGTGGCATCCGTGTCGCGGACAAGATGGCGAACGAGCGCGGAGCCGATGAAACCGGCTCCCCCCGTCACGATACAGCGCTTGTTGAACATCTTCTGTCAATCCTCTCGGCAATCGCGGCAAATATGATACCACGATTAAGCCGTTTTATCAATCCCTATTGCCGAGCCAATCCATTTCAGGGGATCGCGGAGCAAATCCATTGCCTTTTTCTGGTTATGCGCCACCAGCACGCGCGCACCAAGCATCGCGCACGCCCGTTCGATCTCGGCGACGTCCATGGAAAGCGCCGCCGTGGAGAGTGCGTCCGCCACCGCCGCCGACGCCGCCCGGCTCCACGTCTGCGCCCACCGGCGCGCCGCCGTCTTCCGGCGCACGTCCACGACATGCGCCCCCTGGAGCTCGAAGCCGCTGCCCGACACCGCGCCGCCGCGCAGTTCCAAAACCGTCTGCCGGCGCGTGCGTTCCTTCCATGCGCCGCCCACGCCGATCCGCCACGGTCCGCCGCGCAGGAGCTGGGTGGACGATCCCGCGTCCAGCAGATAGTCCGTCATTTCGAACTGCTCGCCCTCGAGGACCTTCGCGCATTCGTCAAGCGCAAACCCCTTGCCGATGCCGCCGAAGTCCAATTCCAGCGGCGTGTCGCGGCCAAGGCGGTCGACTTTCACGGACACGCGCCGGTGTTCGACGTCGAGCACGAGCCGCTGCATTCCGCCCCGCGCGAAGGCATCCTCCAGGACGTCCTTCGGCAGCTCGTCCCACTTCATCCCCGCCTTCTTCAGCCGGCGCATGACGGGGCCCACCGTGGGATCGAACGCGCCGCTCGTCGCCGCGCACACGCGCGCGCACGCCACGAGCGCGTCCATCGTTTCGGGGGCCACCACGCCCACCTCGCCCGGCTTCAGCGCGGCGATGAGCGCCACGTCGCTCGTGTCGTGGAACCGCGAAAGCACCCCCTCGATCACGTCGATGCGCGCGAACGCGGCCTCCGCGGCGGAGGACGCGAGCGCGGCGTCGTCCGAGAGGATCGTGGCCGTGAACGCCGTGTCCATCGCCCGGTGCGAGCGGACGACCTGCGGCTTCTTCGCGCGTGGTGCGGCGTCGCTCATGACATGTCCGCCTCCGTGATCTGCTCGAGGACTTCGCCGGAAAGGTCGCCCACGTCCGCCAGACGCGTCGCCTGGCGCTCGATCGCCTGCTCGAAAAGGTTGCGCGCGAAGCGCCCGTTGCCGAAGGTGCGGTCTTTCGCCGCCACCGCCTCCGCGAGCCGCGCGCGCAAGGCGCGCGTGGCGTTGGTGGTGAGCATGTACTGGTTGCGCTCCGCGAGGCGCAGGAAAATCACCTCCAGCTCCTCGGCCGTGTAGTCGGGGAACTCGATGGTACGCGTGAAGCGGGAGCGGAGACCGGGGTTCGACTCGATGAACGCGCGCATCTCGTCGGTGTAGCCCGCGAGAATCACGACGAGGCGGTCGCGGTCGTCCTCCATGCGCTTGAGCAGCGTGGCGATCGCCTCGGCGCCGAAGTCCTCCTTCCCCCCCTTCACGAGCGTGTACGCCTCGTCGATGAAGAGGACGCCGTCCAGCGCGCTGTCGATGATCTTATTGGTCTTCACGGCCGTCTGGCCAACGTACTCGGCCACGAGGCCCGAGCGGTCGGTCTCCACGAGGTGTCCCTTCGCCAGCACGCCGAGGTCCCTGTAGACGCCGGCGAGGATGCGCGCGACCGTCGTCTTGCCCGTGCCCGGATTGCCCGTGAACACGCAATGGTAGCTCGCCGACGCCGTCTTCATGCCGCGCCGTTCGCGCTCGGCGCGGATGCGCACGAAGTTGGCGAGGTCGCGCACCTGACGCTTCACGGGCGCAAGGCCGACGAGCTCGTCCAGTTCCTTCAGCGGATCGACGCCGTCGTCAGAGGGCTCCGTGCGGCGCACGCCAGCCGCCCGGCGCTCCCCGCCCAGACGCATGAGCTCCGCAAGCCACTGCTTCTCCTGCTCCGTCACCACGCCGTCCGCCTTCGCCAGCAGCGTCGCCCAGCGGCACAGCAGCACGGCATATTGGCGCGCGAGGTCCGGCATCGCCTCGGGCCGGCCGAACACGATCTCGAACATCAGGTCGTCCTCGCGCCCCTCCACCTGGCACATCTGCGAGAAATTCGCGATCAGCCCGTCGTATGACGGCAGCAGGTCCCTTGCCAGCCGCGGGTCGGCCCAGACGTCCGAACTAAGGCCGGATTCCTTCAAGGTGGTGAAGAACTGGGAGAACACGATTCCCAGGGAAACACGTTCCCACGTTAAAGGCCCGGCCACCACGCGGTTGCCCAGCCGCCGGTAGCACATCACGAAATCCTGAACGATGATGCAGGTGAGCATCGGATCGGGAAGGCGGCCGAACGTGCGCACGTCGGCATCGATCTGCCCCGTCACGTTGACCTGCTCGTCGAGGATCCGCCGCGCCTCGCGGTTCGCGCATACCTGCTGGGCAAAGGCGAAAATGCGGTTCGTCTCCGCCTGCACCGCGTGCACGTAACGCGTGTAGGGGGAAAGTGCGTCCGACGCCCCACCTCCGGACTGGCCCTGTCGCCGCCCAGTCTGCGGAAACAGACAGATTTTGATGCCGGCCGCCAGGACAACGAGGCTGACAAACACCAACAATTCTGTCATTCCCGCCCCCTCTTACCGCCCCCTGCGGCAGCAGCTCCGGCACACGAGACCCGATACGGCCGCGAACGCGAGGGCGAACAGGCGGTGGCTCCAGAGGAGGAATTCCTGCCCGTCTCCGCCGTAGACGGTCATCATCGGCATCACCGCCGTGAACACCGTCCCGACCGCGCACACGAGCCAGAAGAGCCAGAAGATTCCTTGACCGAGTTTCTTCGTGCGGTCAAACGCGCGGAAGACCGCAAGGAGCGCCGCGCTGCCCGCGAGGCAGCCGCCCGCCACCATGTGGAGAACAAGCCACCATCCCGTCATGCCGCCGCACATCCAGCCGATTACGCCGGAGAGCGCGAGGTAGAGAAGGCTCAAGACGAAGCCCATGTCCACGATCCACTTCGCGAAGCCCCAGGCGAAGGCCAGCGTGCCTTCGGAGATCGTCGCGCCAAGGCGGTTCAGCACCACCGCCGCCGCCGCAAAGGCGAAGAGGCAGAGGAGGCCAAACACCGACCAGAGGAACACCTTGAAGATCGGGCGCATCGCAAATGTCGTGCCGAGAACGGCGTGGTAGGTCGGCGACAGCCCGAGGAACTCGGTCTGCTGCACCGGCTGGACTTCGGCGTCAACGATCGGCCCCGTCGGCACGACCTTCCCGAAGAAGAACTCCGAGTCGGAGGTATGGCAGTCCGCGCACTTCGCCGGCGCCGCGCCGCGCGCCTGGCGCGCCGGACGCACGTCGTGGCCGACGGGCCAGGAGACCGGTGCCGCAGCCGCATGCTCGCGCGCGACGATGGTCGCGTTGGTGCCTTCGCCCTCGGCCGTCCAGAGGCGCCCGTGACCGACGAACCCGAACGACGACTCGGGAGCCTTCGCCTTCAGCGCGTTCAGCACGCCGGCCACGACGGCCTTCGTGAGCGCATTCGTACCACGTGCGCCAAGCTCGGCCACCGTTTCGGGCGAGAGCGGCTTCACCATGTCGTTCGTGCCCAGCTCCGCGAAGTAACTCGGCCACGCCATGCGGTGCGGCTCGATCAGGCCCTCCGCGTTCTTCACGAACACGGGCTCCACGACGTTCGGCACGTCTGCGGCCCACTGGGCGCGGCCGTAGATGCCGATGCGGTTCGCGCGCGCCGTGCGCACCTGCGCCCGCGCGCCGTCGCGCGTCACGCCGCTGTGGCACACCGTGCAGGAAAGTTTTTCGAAATGCACGAGCGGGATGCCCGCGTGTTTCGGCGTGGGCCCCGCGCCGTTCGCCTCCGCATGGCATTCCCGGCAGCTCGTGGTCGTCAGGCGGTGGTCCATGCCGTTCTTGTGGCAGTCCACGCAGGTGAGTCCGCGCTGGAGGTGCACGTCGCCCGCGATCGAATGGGACGGCACGCCGGCCTCACTCACCGCGTGGCAGGCGAGGCAGTTGGCGCTCTTCGGACGCCCCACGTCGAACACGCAGCGGCCCTTCGCGTCAAACTGGCGCAGGTCGTAAACGGTCTTCTCCGGAACCTTGAAGAGGTGGTCGTCGGGGTTCTCGGCGCGCAGACCGTCCCACGTGTCGTCCAGACGTTCGTTCATGCCCTCCACGGCGCCGATCCCGCTCGCCGCCGTGGCGGCGCCCGCGAAGTTCTCGCGCAGCACCTGGCGCGCCCATTCGCTCGAGTCGTACCCGCGCTGCTGGTGGCACGCAAGGCAGTTGGGGCCGAGCGGACCCGTCACGAACCAGCGCTGGCGCGCGCCGGCCACCTCCTCGACCGCGCGCGGATCGCTGCCCACGCCGCCGCCGGGGAAATTCCGGCCGAACATCTTCGTCCACTGCCAACAGGAAAGGCCGAGATCCGCGGGACGGAATGCCCCCGGCTGCCCATGCAGGGTGAGCGGAATCGCCGTGCCCATCTTCTCGTCGATCCAGAACCAGGGCTCCACCGCGACCGACTCCGGCGCGTCGTTGGTGTCCAGCCCCGTGCGGAAATGCGTCCCGCCCGGCATCAGATGCACGTCATGGCACTGCGCGCACGTCTTCGCCTGCGAAATGGGCTCCGGCAGCGGAGCCGAAGGGGAAATCTTGTCGCCGTCCGCGTCCAGCGGGGCAAGGCGGTGGACGGGCACCGTGCGGCCGCCGTTGAAATGGTCGGCCGTCAGGGCAAAAGGCGCCGCGGCAAAGGCCACGGCGGCGCTTGCGCGCAGAATCGCGGACACAGTCCTCATCCGGTCACTTGCCTTTCTCTTGGTCTTCGGTTGCCAGCGAGAAGTTCCACACGTTCGCCGCGCGGCAGGCGTCGATCAGGGACATGAGCTTCTCGTAGGAGGACGTCTTGTCCGCCCGGATCACGACCGGCTGGCCGGGGAAGTTCTCCGCGATGCGCGAGAGACGCGACGTGACGTCCTCGAGGGTGAGGACCTGTCCGTTAACCGACACCTCGCCCTTCTCGTTGAGATTGAGGATGATCTCGCCCGGCATCCGCCCGGGGATCGTGGCGCTCTTCGCGGTGGGAAGCGTGATCGACACCTCGGTCTCCCACTGGGAGAACACGCTCGACGTCACGAAGAAGCAGAGAAGCAGGAAGACGATGTCCATCAAGGACGCCATCTGCACGGTGGGCGCGGAACTCCGCTTGTTTTTCCGGAAGTTCATGCGAAGGCCTTCTCAAGGGCGACGGCGAGCGTCTCGAGTCCCGAAATGCGCTTCGACGCGCGGCGGCGCAGCATGGCGTGGAACACGAGGCAAGGAATCGACACGACGAGGCCGAACATCGTGGTGATGATCGCCTGCGACACGCCCTGCGCGAGCACGACCGGGCGCGCGTTCGCCGCCAAGTCGTTGGCAATGCCGCCGAAAGCCTGGTACATGCCGAGCACCGTGCCGAGCAGACCCACGAGCGGCGCGATCGCCGCAAGGTCCGCCAGCCAGTCCACGGACGCCTGTATGCGCTCCGCGAGGTGCGCGCCGGCCGTCTCGACCGCCGTCGCCACCGGCGGACGCGAACCCTGCGGCGCACCGCGCACGGCGTCAAGCGCCGCCAACACGAGCACGCCGAACGCGCACGGGCGGCGCTGGCAGAGTCGGCGCGCCTCGCCGTGGTCGCCCGTCTGGAGACGGCTGAACACGTCGCTGACGAGCGCACGGGGCACCAGGGCCCCGCGGCGCTGCGCGACCAGAAGATAGAGGACGATCGCGAGCGCGATCACGGAAAGGCCCGCGAGCACCCACATGAGGGGGCCGCCGTTGCGCCAAGCCTCCGCCAGCGTGATTCCCGTAATGTTCATGACAGCAGGAGTTCCTTTCTTTTCTGTTCAAAATCCTGGCTGCGCCGGGCAACCAGCCGTTCAAGATCCTGAATGCGCGCCTCGTAGAGGCCCCAGTCGAGACCGGCGGCAGCCCCCGCATGCGTTTTCGCCGCCACCGCCGCGTCAGGGTCTTCGGCGGACAGCGCCTCCAAGTTGTCACGCACCTGGTGGTACGCCTCACGCCACGGCGTGCCGGCCGCCACCTTCCTCAGCGCCACGTCCGTCGCGAACACCCCCGGGATGAACCCGGCGCGCAGACGCGCCTCGTCCACGCCCATCCCCGCCACGAACTTGGCGAGGATCCGCAGCGTCGTGCGCGTGATGGAAAGCCCCTTCATGTAGAGGCCCTTGCAGTCCTGCAGGTCGCGGTTGTAGCCGCCCGGCATCGCGTGGAGGAGCGAGAGCGCCGCCGTGGCGAGCCCCAGCACCTGCGCCGTCTTCGAGCGCACGAGCTCGAGCACGTCGGGATTGTACTTCTGCGGCATGATCGAGGAACCCGTGCAGTACGCGCGCGGCAACGTGAAGTAGCCGAACTCCGGCATCGAGAAGAGGATCATGTCCTCCGCGAGGCGCGACAGCGCCGCCATCAGCTGCGCAAGCGCGCAGAGGAGGGAAGCCTCATCCTCTCCGCGCGCCATCGACGCGCCGAACACGTTGTGGAGCGGACGCGCGAAACCCAGAAGGTCGCTCGTGCGCTGCCGGTCAAGCGGCAGCGGCACGCCGTAGCCGGCGGCGGAGCCGAGCGGACACAGGTCGTTCAGTTGATAGGCCGCCTCGAGGTTCGCCGTCTGGTCGAGGATCATCTCCGCATGGCCCGTCGCCCAGCTGCCCACCGAACTCGGCATCGCGGGCTGGAGGTGCGTGCGCCCGACCATCGGCACGCGGTCGTGCGCCTTTCCAAAGGAGACAAGCGCGCGCGCGAGGGCGGCGACCTCCCCTTCAAGACCGTGCAGCTGGTCCTTGATGTGCAGACGCACGTCCACCGCCACCTGGTCGTTGCGGCTCCGGCCCGTGTGAATCTTCTTGCCGAGGTCGCCCAGCGTCTCCGTGAGACGGCGCTCCACGGCCATGTGCACGTCCTGGTCCGATTCCTCGATCGTGAAATTCCCCGCCTGCGCGGCAGCGACGACCTGCGCGAGCGCGGTGCGCACGCGCGCCGCCTCGTCCTTCGTGACGACCGGCGGCGTGACGGGCATTTCGGACAACATCGTCACGTGGGCCGCCGTACCAAGGCAGTCCCACGTCACGAGGTCCATGTCCAGCACTGGATCGTCCCCAACAGTGTAGTCGAGCACGTCCGGGTCCACGTCACCCGTGATTGTCTTTTCCGTCTTCATCTCTAATTCGCCAAACGAACGCCCTTATTATCGCAAAAAAGCGGCTGGAAATCAAGTCTACTTGACACGGACGAAATGCGGCAGGCGCGAAAGCGGGGTCCGAACCGTAATCTTACACGGCCCGGAGACGACGGATCCGTCGTCCGCGCGCCATGTGCCGGGCGGCAGGACGACGTCACGCGCCGCCATGCCCTTCCTCAACACGGGGGCGACGAGCAGGTCCTCGCCCATCATGAACTCGTCGATGACGTGCGCGTAGCCTTTGCCCGGATAGTTGTACTCCAGGCTCCGCAGGATCGGTTCGCCCGTCTCGCCCGTCTTCTTCGCGAGCGCGGCGATGGTGGGCGCGAACTTCTGGCGGAGCGCGAGGACGTCCGAGAAGATTTCCTGGTGCCGCGCGTCGAGGACGCGCCACGGCGAGGCGGCTGCATCATCGGGCAGAGCGCGTGGATCTGCGCCGAGCGGATGAACAGCTCGGGGTCGAACGGCGAGCCGGGGATGAAGGCGATCCAGTCGCCGCCGCCGACCATGTCGGGGCAGATGAACGGCTGGCCCAGGAGACCCGCCGCGATCATGTCGGCCACGATCCGGTCGAGCGCGGTCCACTCGTGCATCTTGTCGTGGAGGCGCACGACCACGGGCAGCTGCTGCATCCGCCACAGGTTGCGCACTTCGCAGAACGGGTACTTCAGCGCGTACGCGCAGTAGGCGTTGTTGAGGGAGCCGCACGTCGCCTTGGGGTCGAGCGCGCGGCGGTCGGTGAGCTGATAGGCGCCGAGGTCGGCGCCGTCGAACTTGAAGCCGTCCACGCCAAAGTCGCGCACGAGGCCGTCGAGCACCTCCGTGAACCAGGCGTTGGCGTTCGGGTGCGAGAAGTCGAGGAACGCCGAGTAGCCGTTCCACCAGCCGCACGCCTTGGGCTTCGCCTTGAAATTGTATTCGCCCTCGCCGGGCTTGGCCGCCGTCGGTTCCGTGAGGAACCCGCCCTTCGTCGGATATCCCCGCACGTCGTCGGGGTTCCGTCCCCACGCGATGCGGCGGAACGCCGGCGTATCCATGCCCACGTAGGGGCACATCCAGAGCATCACCTTGTAGCCCATCGCGTGGAGTTTGTCCACCATCGCCTTGGGGTCGGAGAAGCGCGACGGCGCGAAGCGCCAGTCGCCGTAGCCGGCCTGCCACGTGTCGTCGATCATGAAGACCCCGGGCGGCACGCCGTGGTCGAGCATGGACTGGGCGTACGCGAGGATGTCCTTCTGGTTCTGGTGGTAGGTCAGCTCGATCCACGTGTTGAGCTGCGGCGCGGTGAAGAAGAGCTGGTCCGGTGTCTTCCCCGACGGCGGGAACCACGTGCGCATGGCGTGGCGGTAGGCGCCGGGCAGCGTCGGCTCCGCGGCGGCCTCCACCACGACCGGCGCGTCGGCGTCCATCGTGATCGCGCCGTCCTTGAACGTGATGTCGCTCTGCCCGTCCGACCAGATCACGCGGCCGTGGTTAGACATGAGCAGCGACGCGCACTGGTTCGAGTAGTTCTTGCTCTTGAGCCGGATCGTGAGGCGCGTCTTCGCGGAGAACGGCATGTTCGTGCCGAAGAAGTTTGCGGCGCCCCACCAAAGCTCGCCGTCCTCGATCTTCACGGTGCGTACGTCTGCGGTCGCGCAGGAGCGCGACCCTCCCGTAGATGCCGCTGCGACTGAAAGGACTGTCAGCGCGGAAACAGCGGACGTCAGGAACGCGACTGCTTTTCTCGGAATGTTCATGTGTACACCTTTGCGTTAGTTTTTGCCGTCCATTATAGCATTTTATCCCGCGGTGCGGAATACGGGAACCGCCCGTCTCGGAAAATCAGCGGACTCGGTCGGGCGCCACCTTCTTTTCCAGCGCCGTCCGGATGCGCTCCAGCGTCCGCTTGATTTCCGGCGAATCCGGAAGGGCGTCCCGCGCGCGCTCCGCGTAGGGAAGAGCCCCTGCGGGGTCGCCCCGCCGGAGACGGCACTGCGCGAGGTTGTTGAGGACGGCCGGGTCGTTGGGTCGGCGCTCCAGGCAACGCTCCAGGAAGGTTTGCGCGCGCGTGTACTGGCCCTGCACGAAGAAGTCCATGCCGAGCGCGAAGTTGGCGGCCGGGTCATCGGGCACCACGTCGAGGACGCTTCGCGCGAACGCGCGGGCGCGCGCGAAGTCGGCCCGCGCGAGCTGGATCCGAAGCCCCTCCTGGGGCGTCATCCGCTCCAGTTTCTTCTTGCTCGCCCACGCCATCGTCGCGTAAATCCGGCCCAAGGCGCCGTTGTTCCGGTCAAGCGCGTCCGCGAGGCGCGTCTCCTCGAGCGCGAGTTCCCGCTCGTCCCGCGCGTCGTAGGCGTTCGCGCGGTGGCGCGCGAGGAGCGCAAGGCGCCACTGCGCGAACAGGAAGGCGTCGCGTAGGGCCAGGTCGGCGATGTCGTCGGGGTCGCCCGCGTCATAGAGCGCGAGCACCCGGCCTGCGAGGTCGCGCGCCGCCGCCGCGCCGCGTTCGGCCACGCCCGGCGCGAAGCCCGCCGGACGCGCCACGAGGCCCGCGCATTCCGGCATCGGCTTCTTATCGCGCTGCCACAGCTCGAACCCGAGCTGCACCGCACATGCGTCCGCCTTCCTGGGACGCGTGCGGACCCAGGTCCGGAGGGCGTCCGGCGCGCCGCTTTCAAGGAGCGCGCAATCCTCCGCGTCGGCCACGCCGCGCGTGCGGAGGTAGATGTCGCGCGGATCGGCCGGAGCGCCCATCATCGACAACGCGTACAGGCGGCGGCCGGCGGACGCCGCCGCCAGCTCCACCGCCGCGTCGAGCCCGCCGTCCGTGAAGACGTAATCCACACCCCGGCACTCCTCGACCGTCTCTTTCGCCGCATCCGCCACAACGCCCAGCATCGCGCGCTCCAGACGCTGTACGCGGAACGGCAACACGCACGCGAAGACGAGCAGCGGCTCGGCGAGCAGACAGGTGCGGACGATCCGCTGCATCCGCTGCAGCGACGCGAGCGCCTCGGCCGCCCCCTCCGCCTCGGCCGCGTCGGGAAACCGCAGCGTCTCGATGCGGCGAAAACTGCGCAGGTACAGCTCGATCGTGAAGACGGCCAGCGTCCAGACGACCGACAGCGCGCAGAGGAACATCGCGGCGCACTTCAGGACGCAATCCCGGACGCTGCCCCCGCCCAAGGTCCAGAACCAGAACATCTTCGCGCCCGACAACTGCGCGAGGGCAACCAGGGCAAAAACAAAAAATATCATCCCATGAGCGTATGCGAGATGCTTCTCGTCATCCGTCGCCCGCCGGATGAAATGACACTCGACCACAACGGGGATCACCGCCACCGCGACGAAGAGCACGGCCCCAGCCGGCGAACTGGACGCAATCAGCGCCTTGACGTAGGCGAGCGGCATCGCGAGCAGGTAGTCGCCCCAAGTCCAACCGAAGGCCGCGAGTCCGTCGCACGAGACGAACGCATGGATTTCAAGCGCCGCGCCCGCGAGCGCGCCGGCGGCGAACGCAAGCGTGAGGCGCCACTTCATCAGCGCCCCGGCAAACGGCGTCCCCTCCGGCTCGGGAAGCATCCCCGCCTTGCGCAGATGCAGGCGCACGCCAAGCGCGACGACGGCGCCGGCAAGCAGCACAAGGCCGCTGGGCGCATCCGCCGCCAGAAGCCCCAGAAGCGCAAACGACGCAAAGAGAGGCGCACGACGCCCTGTGCTCAGATGCACGAAGAACGCGCGCACGGCGAGGACGGCCAACAGGATCTGCAGCGCCGACGGCGAGAACCAGCGGAACGCGGTCCAGACGGGTTCCGAACAACAACAGAGCGCCACGCCCTGAAACAGGACGAACCGCACCGCCACACGCCACCACGCCGCCACGTGTTCGCCGCGGCGCAGCGCCGCCGGGAGCATCATTTCGAAGAGCGACGCCAAAATGACGGCGAGCAGTCCCAATGAAACATGGCCGGCCATTTTGAGGGTCGCCTGCGCCGCCGGAAGGCCGAGCGTGCGGCAGAGCGGCGCCGCAACGGCGTGCCAGAGATGCCCGAACGGCCCGGTCGGCGGGCGAAGCCCGACGGCCATGGCCAAGTCGTCCATCAGATCCGGCGGAGGCGTCTCGAAGCCCCAGACCCATGCGAGCGCGGCGAGGACCGCACCGAGCAACAGCACGTACAGGCGATCCCGAATCCTCTGGTTGCCGCCCGCCAAGCCGTCACCCCTCCCGTTCGGCCCTCTTTCTGCGAAGAGCCAGCAAAGCCAGGCCCACGGCCATCAACAAACCGCTTGATGGCTCCGGGACGGGAGCCGTAAAGGTCGTCGGCGACCAGACGGCGATTTGCCCGGGATTGATGTCGAACGTCTCGTGGATGAAGTCGCCCAGCGTTGAATACGCAGCCGACGCGCTCGTCGCCACCGTTGTCCAGTTGTCCTGCGCGTCGATGTTGCCGAGCTCCACGATGAAACTGTATTCCGGCGTTCCGGCGGAAAAATCACCCGACGGCGACTGGTTGCCCGTCGGCACGCCCGCGCCCCAGTAACCGCCAACGTCGGAAAACTCCACGCCATACTCGCCGCCGCCCTCGTCAAGGCCAGAACCGGGGATGTACAGGTCAAGAAACACATCTTGCCCGTCTTGAATGTCGCCGCCCGTCACGCGCACGCGCGCGGCGAAAGCCGATCCCGCCGGCGCGTCATAGTCGTCAAAGAAAAGCGAAATGTTCTGTCCGTCAACCGTCGCGGTGCTGTCAACCATCCAATACAGAACATCGTCCCCGGCGGACGCGACGCCCGCCGTCAATGTCACTGCCGCATACGCGGCTATCTTGAATAGACCAATTCTCATCAATATACCAACTCTCACTTCGACGCTTCGAACTTTATCTTAAGGGTATCACTCGCCGTGCGGTAGTACCAGAAGCCGGTGCCGACCGTATTGGTGCCGTCTTCCGTCCACACGTTCTGGAGGCGCCGTCCAACCTTCGTCGGCACGATGCGTCCCCACTTCTTCGTTGTCGCATGCGGGGAGTAGATCGTCTGGATTCCCGCGATGTCCTGGAAGATGATGCGGTCACCGTCCGCCGGCGTGGCCGCATTGCCCGCGCCGTCCACGAACGCGAGGTCGTTCAGGGCGATATCGAACATCGTCGGGTTCGCGACGAGCGTGTGGCCGGGCTCCTCGGCGCTTCCGCCTTCGAGGTCGAACACGTAGTCCTCGCCCGTAAAGCGTCCCACAAGATAAATGTACGGCCCCGGCGCGTTGCGGACAAGCCAGAACGCCTTGCCCGGCGCGAAGGTTGACTCTTCAGCCTTGGACTGAGAGACGCCGCTTGTGTTGACCGTCACGGGAGAATTCCAGCTGCCGTCACGCGTACGCTCCCACACGCGGAACGTATTATCCTCGGTTTCGTATGCGTGGATGGCGTCGCCGCCGCCGATGCTGAACGGATTGACCACGTCGACAACGGACATCTCGATCTTGTTTGTGCTGTCAACGGACATCGACATCCACGGCGCGACGGTCACGGTGTTCGTCAGCGCGCTCGAAACGCGCAGGACGCCGATGGTGGCGCAGGAGGCGATCACCGAAGAGCCGGTCAGCTCGGTGTTCGTCGGCGAGAAGACGATGTTGAACACGTAGAGGCCCGTCGGGTCATCCGGCGCGAGCGGGATGTTCGTCTCGTACTTGCCGGTCAGCTCGCCGATCTCGAAGCTCGCCGCCGCGAATGCGTCCTTCGCCAGATCGCGCCTAAGCTTCTTGTCAAGACGGTACTGCACCCGGAGGCCCGTCCCCATGAGCGGCTCGATGTTGGGGAAGTGGACCACGAACGAGTTCGGGTTCACCACGCTGCCCTGCTGCATGATGGTCGCGACCACCTTCTTGGAGAAGTCCGTGCGCTCGAGGACGTAGTTCTGCCACAGGCGGAGCCCGTTGGCGCAGATTGCATCGAGCGCGCCGTAGCGGGTGTCGTTGTCCGAAAGTTCCACGCCCGTCATGCCGGAGAGGTTGTTGTTGACGATCCATTCGGGCTTGCCCATGATGATGGGGGTCCCATATCCGGTCATGCCGTCCATGTTGACCTTGAAGTCCCAGCCGTTGATTACGACTGTGCAGTTGGTCACGCTGGTCGCATGGTTCGGCGCGGACGCGCGGAAGTAGATCTTGTACGTGCCGGGCAGGATGAACGACGGCACCTCGCTCTGCCACTCGCCCGCCTCGTCGCGGAACTCGCACGTGAGCGGGTTGACGTCGCCGCACACAAGGCCCGTCACGTTGGTGACGACGGCCGGCGTGATGGCGGCTCCCGTGTAGTTCACCGTCACGCCCTCGATCGTCGCCGTCAGCGGCGCCGGCACCACCGTCACCTTGAACGAACTGCGCACGTCGTCGTGGTTCGGGGCCGACGCCACGAACTGCACGAGGTGGTTCCCCACGTTCGTGAACGCGGGCATCTCGCCCCAGTCGCCCGCGCCGTTCGCACGGTAGCGATACGTGACGGGCTGCTCGTTGCGTACGCCGGAGAGCGTCCTCACCAGCCCGCTCGCGTCGAACGCCTCGCCCGTGTAGTTGGTGACGACGTCCTCGATGGTCGTTGTGAACACGGCGTTGGTGATCGTGTACGTCGCGCCGGAGTAGGTCAGCTTGTGCTGGTACTTCCGCTCCACGCCGTCGTCATCGATGTGGAGCTGCTCTGGCCCGCCATTTTCGAGCAGCAGCGTCCCCTGCGTGATGGGATAGTTCCCGGACGCCGACGTGGAACTGACGCCACAGGCGAGTTCGCCGACGAGAGGATACCTGTTCTCCCACCCCCAGCCTTCCATCTGGCCGGCATACTTGAAACCGTAGTCAAGCGGGAGCGGTTCGTCGCCGTAGCACATCACCTTCGGATTCGCCGTCACGATGTAGAGCAGCGTGCACGGCTCGACGGCGGCTACGGCAATCTGCTTAGTCGTCTGCGAATGCGAGCCGCCGATGAGGACGAGGTTTGTGGTGACGACGCCCTCCGTCTCGACGACGACGTTCGTCGCCAGAGCAAGACGGACGTAGTAGGTGGCGTCATTCGTCGACCAGAGCGGGAAGGTCGCGGACGGTGCGGGGACGTCCAGACCGAGATCGGCGCAGAATCCGAGGCTGACAACCGTCACCGACTCCTTCGTCTCGGGATCCTTTCCTGTCACGTCGCCTTGCACACGTGAGTACAGCGCGACAAGCTGCGTTTCCTCCGGATCAAGCTTGCCGACGATCGCCGTGAAGTTGACCGTGGCCACGTTGCTGCTGTCCCACGTCGCATTGTTGAGGACGGTGCTCGGCGTCTCTTTCGTGTCGAGCTCCACAATCTCGTCCGTGGGGAAAAGCTCGATGCCCTGGTCGTCGCCGGAGGCAAGGCGGAAGTAGTACGTCCTGTTGCGTTCCAGACCCTCGGTCGCGGGCACGTTGAAGGTTGTCTTCGAGGAAAGGGTGGTTCCGGTGTTCGCGCCGAGGTCGAGGAGGAACACGCCTTCGCCGGACGGCGGTTCGTCGCCCTCAAGGTCCGCCCTGTTTTCGCTCCAGTAGCAGTAGACGTGCGTCAGCTCGTTCGTGTCGTGGAGCTTGTAAGTGACTTTGGCGTAGTCTTCGGCGGGCGAGACCTTCGACTCGGTCCACTGGGCGGCGGTGAGCGAAATCGCGGGCACGGTGAACGAGGCGATCTCGTCCGAAAACGCATACGAGTTCGCGCCCTTGCGCGCGACAAGGCGCACCCAGTACGTGTAGCCGACGGCCGGCGGCACGAACACGAGGCTCCCGATGCCG
>ONRL01000296.1 GCA_900320225.1 uncultured Lentisphaerota bacterium | reverse complement strand
TTCTTCCCGCAGCTGATGGACGACGGACGCGTCTCCTACACGCGCTGGGAGTACAACGACCGCTCCGCCTCCGGCCTCCAGCAGCTCTACGCGATGAACCCGGACGGCACGAAGCAGACGGGCCTCTTCGCGAACAACAGCGAGTTCCCGTTCTCGCTCATCCACACGCGCGGCATCCCCGGCACGCGCGACATCATGATGATCTCGAGCGGACACCACGTGGGACAGAAGGGGCGCCTCGCGATGTCGCGTCTCGCGGACGGCGACGACTACACGAGCTTCACCTACGACCCCGCGAAGAGCGTGTGGGGCATGAACACGAACGCCGTGAAGATGACCTTCCCCGGCAACCGCGTGATGACGATCCCGTGGTCGCCGTGGGACAATCCGAGCGGCCCTGCCACCACGAACATCCCCGGCATGTACTACCTCGCGGGCGCGGCGATGAACGCCGCACCGGGTGTCCAGCCCGCGCGCCAGCCGCACGACTACCACTACAACGTGTTCGACATGCACTCGCAGTTCGGTCCCCAGTGGGCGTACCCGTTCCCGCTTGGGCAGGGGCGCCTGCTCGTCTCGTACATGCCCGAAGGGTGCCGCTACTACCGCGGCCCCTACTCCTCGCGCTTTGGCGTGTACGCGATGGACGAGACGGGCCGCCGCGAGCTGCTCGCGTTCGATTGGGGGCAGCACTGCATGCAGCCGATTCCCGTGAAGCGCCGCACGCCGCCACCGCGCACCTTGAAGAAGCTCGACTACCGCGACGGTTTCGGCACGTACTACGTGCAGGACGTCTACGCCGGCGCGGCGATGGCGGGCGCGCCGAAGGGGTGCGTGAAGCGCCTGCGCGTGATCGGACTCGAGTACCGTCCCGTGCACATCGGCTGGAACTGGCAGTACGGCTGGCACTCCACGCAGGGCAAGATCGGCACGCCCATCGCCGTGGGCAATGGCGCGTACGACGTGAAGCACGTCCTGGGCGAGGCGGACGTGGAGGCGGACGGCTCGTGCAGCTTCCGCGCGCCGGCGCGCACGCCGCTCTACTTCCAGCTCATCGACAAGGACGGCTGCTGCATCCAGACGATGCGCAGCTGGTCCACGCTCCAGCCGGGCGAGGTGAACGGCTGTATCGGCTGCCACGAGCATCCGCACCAGGCGGGCGTGGAGAACGCAAAGGCGCTTGCCCTGCGGCGCCCGCCCCAGCGCCTCAAGCCGTGGCTCCCGGGCGGCGAGACGCATCCGTTCATCGCCACGCTCGGGAAGGAGGGGCCGCTCGCCTCTCTCGACAACTGGATGGGGCTCAACCGCCCGAAGGCGATTGTTGACACCGACCAGAACGACGGCTTCAGCTTCTCACGGCTCGTCCAGCCGATCCTCGACGCGAAGTGCATCTCCTGCCACGACGGCTCGGGAGGGCCGCGCTCCTGCGCGGCCGCCTGTCCGCCTCCGTCGATGGACCTCCGTGGCACGCGCGGCCAGCTGCCTCCCTCCGACGACCAGTCGAAGCGCAAGTACACCACCTCTTACCTCGCGCTCACGTACAAGGGCCAGTGCAACGAGAAGATCAACTTCGCGCACGGCCTCGGTTTCGCGCCGTTCAAGCCGCCCTACTCCTTCGGCGCGGCGAAAAGCGAGGTGTGGCTGTCGCTGAAAAAGGGGCACCACGGCGTGGCGCTCACGGACGCGGAACTGCGACTCCTTGCATGCTGGATCGACCTCGCCGTGCCGTTCTGCGGTTCGTACGTGGAGCACCATGATTGGAACGACTGGTACAAGCAGCGCTTCCAGTACACGTGCAACAAGCGCGCGGCGTTCGCGTGGCAGGAGTTGAACGACGTGCGGCGTGAATACGGTCTTCCGCCGGTGCCACTCACGGGCTTTGTGCCGAACGTGGCCGAACCCCGCCGCCAGAAATATTGGAGCGAGTGATTCGGGATTCGGGCCCATTTTTGGTATACTAATGCGCATGGACATTCGCTTGAAGATCATGGTGGCCGCCTGTCTTGTCTGCGGGATGGTGTCGGCCGAGGCCAGAGTATGGAACGTGCGCGATTACGGCGCAAAGGGCGACGGCGTGGCAAAGGATACCGCCGCCGTGCAGCGGGCCGTTGACGCCTGCGCCGGGGCGGGCGGCGGCGAAGTGCTGCTGCCGAAGGGCATGTACCTCAGCGGCTCCGTGTTCCTGAAGAGCGGCGTGGACTTCCACCTTGCCGAGGGCGCGACGCTGAAGGGCAGCCCCGATCCCGCCGACTACAACGCGCTCGACGTCGCCCCGCAGAACTGGGGCCGTCTCGGGAGCGGCGACAACATCAGCGGCGGACATCTCATTCTTTGCATTGAGCAGAAAAACGTGACCCTGCGCGGTCCGGGCAAGATCGACGGCAACGTGAAGGCGTTCCTCAAGATGCCCGACGGCTCGCATCCGGCGAACAAGCTCAAGATTCCATGGCGTCCCGCACAGATGGTGTGGTTCGTGGAGTCGCGCGACATCACGATCCGCGACATCGAGCTCGCGGACGCGCCGTACTGGTCGTGCTTCGTCTACGGCTGCGAGGACGTGCAGGTCTCGAACGCCTACATCCACACCGTGCGTCAGCCGCACACGTACAACGGCGACGGGCTCGACATCGACTCGTCGCGCCGCGTGCGCGTGACGGGTTGCCGGATATTTACTGCGGACGACTCGATCACCCTGCGCGCGGCGGGGCAGAACCGCCTGAAGAACGACGGCCCGTGCGCGAACGTCAACGGCGTGGTCAAGGACTGCTCGTTCACGGACATCCGCATCGAGAAGACGCGCTACGCCGTCAACGCCGTCGGCGCGTGGTCGCGTCCCGAGCCGGGCGTGGACATCTCCAACATCTCCTTCCGCAACATGACGATCGACGCGAAGGGCTTCTGCAAGTTCTACTACAAGTTCGCGACGAAGAGCGTGTTCGACGGAATCACCTTTAACCACGTGCGCGGGAAGGTGCGCGAGTCCTCGATCTTCGACGACAAGCCGACGCGTCCGTTCCGCAACCTCCGTTTCGACGACGTGAAACTTGAGGGCGAGACGTCGCCGCGTGTGATGGGGCCGTTGAATCTGCGGAGCGCGTTTACGCGGGCGCCGCTCGGCGCGATCCGCCCGAAGGGCTGGATCCTCGATCGTGCGCGTGCCGCGCGCGACGGTTACACGGGGCACATGTCCGACGTGAGCCACCACTTCCGCCGGGCGTGGTCGGCGGACTGGAAGCCGCGCGGCATCAACCTCAACTGGGGCAACGACGAGAAGGGCTCGTGGAGCAGCGAGGGCGGCACGTACTGGTTCGACGGTCTCGTGCATCTTGCCTGGCAGATGGACGACCCGTATCTGAAGGATTTGGCGAAGAAGCGTCTGGAGCCCGTGCTCGCGAACATGCACGCGAACGCGGTGGGGACGCTCTGGTGGATGGACCGGCGCGATCCGAAGCAGATGGAGGAGTTCTTCGGTCCGGGCGCGTGGCAGTCGCGCTGGGTGCTCGGCATGCGGGAGCGCGCGCTTGCGGCGTATTACGAGGCGACGGGCGACGCGCGCGCGAAGCGGGCGATCGAGTGGGCGTACGGGAACGAGGAGATCGCGCGGCGTGCGGGCTGGGGCGCGACGTTCGCGGCCGGCTGCATCGACGTGGCGCGCGTGACGGGGAGCGGCAAGGTGCGCGCCTGCGCGGAGATCGCCGTCGCGGAGCTGAAGAAGAACTCGCAGTACGCGAAGCCGCCCGCGCCGTGGCTGCCGGAGACGCTCTGGACGCGCCGCACGGCGCAGAACGCGCTCAAGATGCCCACGCGCCACGGCGTGTTCTGCGCGGAGCAGCTGCTCGGCGTGTGGCGCGCGTGGCAGTTCACGGGCGACACGAGCCTGCGCGATGCGGTGCTCGCGTGGTACGCGTTCCTCGACAAGAACTGCCACCAGCCGTACGGTCTCACGATGATGGACGAGGAGTGGGGCTGGGCCGGCGCGAAGCGCGGCACGGAGACGTGCGATGTGGCCGCCGAGACGTTCACGCGCATCAACGTCCTCGCGGGGACGGGCGACGGGAAGTGGGGCGACGACGTGGAGCGCGTGCAGTTCAACGCGGCGCCGGCGTGCGTCTCGCGCGACTTCAAAAGGCACGTCTACTTCCAGCTGCCGAACCGCGCCGGTCTGCCGGGCGAGGCGAAGGAGTTGTCGTGTCCGTACGACAGCCAGTGCGAATACCGCGAATCGAAGCAGTGGCCGCTCTGCTGCGTGGCGGCGCTCAACAAGGTGCTGCCGAACTACATCCAGGCGATGTGGATGAAGACCGAAGACGGCGGCGTGGCGGCGACGGCGTACGG
>ONRL01000120.1 GCA_900320225.1 uncultured Lentisphaerota bacterium | reverse complement strand
GTCCGCTGCCTTCGTCTCGCACACCGCCGTAAACCAGGACGCGAAGGAGTCCATCAGGCGGAGGCCGTTCGCGAAGTTCGCGGCGCTCTCCAGGAAGCGTCCGCCGTATTGCATGAGGCGGTTGGCCTTGGTGCCGGGCGTCGTGAGCGCTTCGAGCGCTTCGAACTCTGCGCAGTGGTTCACCTCGGCATAGAAATGAGCGGCGCGTGCGAGGCGCGGCAGCTCCGCCTTCGTGTAGCCCTTCGCGAGCATCGCCGCCTTGTTCGCGGGATCGTCGATCGTCTCGAACCGGATCGTCGCGGAACGCGCCTTGGCCGTGCCGTCCGCGTCGATCGCCTCCTTGACGGCCATGATGCGCCGCGCCGTGAGCGGCTTGCCCTTGTCGTAGTCCTCCATCAGCATCGCCTTCTTGACAGAAGCGGGAATACGGTCCTCCCCGCCGAACATGTTGACGACCGCCGCCCTGAAGATCGCGCGCGTGCGGTCGTTCACGTCGCATTCGTCGCCCGTGCGCAGCCACTTGTGGACATCGTCCGTTTTCACGTGGGCGATGGTAAGAACTTCCTCGCCGTTGAATTTCTTGATGCGCGTCGGCGACCGCCTTCTCCTGGTTCTCGCCGGTCCGATTCTGCGCGAATTCCACGAAGGACTTGAACGCGCTGTTGTATCCGTTAATGTCGAGTGCCATATTTATGTTCCTCCTCAGGGGCTTCTTTGCCCTGTATACACGTCGGTCGTAAAAAGGTTACACAGCCCGGGAAGACGTTCAGACGCTGAACTCCTGGGCGAGCTTCACGTCGGTCGCGACGGGCTTCTCGCCGGAAAGGTCGATCTTCAGGGTCATGCTGTAGGTGGCCTCGCCATACGAAGCCAGCGGATTCGGCCCTGCGCCAGAGGCAAGAATGTTCGTCGCCGACACGGTCACCGTGGCGCTGCGGCCGTCCTCGGAGACCTGGAGGCCGTAGTTGAGCGGCGGCTTCGTCTCCGAATGCGTCATCACCTTGTACTTGCGGTTTCCGGTATTGCGCGAAACGATCAGCTCGATTCCCTCGGCATCGACCGTGTCGATTCCATTGGGGTGCCTGTTGGTCTCGGCAAGCGGGATGCGGTTCGAAAGCGTCATGAAGGTGTTGGGAAGCGTCTGGTTGAAGACGTAGGAGAGCCCCTGGCGCATCGCCGTGTTCGGAACCGCCTTCTTGAACGCCGTCACGACGTCGCCGGCCGGCGCGTTGTTGAAGACCTCGCCGTTGATCGTGAAGACGCCGCGGTTTCCATCGACGAAGAGCCCTGTGGAGACCTCCTTTTCCTTGTCCGCGAAGCTGCGCGGGTTGGGCGCCGTCGCGTCCGCGATTCCATCGCCCATCAGTTCGGTGAAGTTGTCCTTGATGAACGTCTCGAGGCTCGCGAGTTCCGTCTTGCCGAAGCCGAACTCGGACCAGTCGCGGATGCTCTCGGCCATGTCGGCGGCGATGTCGTCCTCATTCCGCTTCTCGGCGGCGGTGAGCTTGAGCGTGAGCACGAAGTTCGCGAACATCTTGGCGTTCTTCAGGGGCATGTCGGTGCAGAAGCGCTGCATGAGGTCCGCCGCGCGCGCGGCCCTGTTCTTGTCGAGCTGCACGCCGCGGCGCTGGCAGGCGTCGGCCACCATCGCCTGCGCGCCGGCGGCGTCGAGGCGCTTCACCGGCGGCTCGACGACCAGCGGGGTGGAGGTGCAGCTGCCGTCCACCGCGACCGTGGTGGTCCACGAGAACTTGATGGGCAGGTTCTTGGGGCTGGCGTACGTGATCGTGACGGCGCCGGTCTCTTCGTCCTTCGAGAGCGTATAGTCCAGCACCACGTGCTCGCTCGCGAAGATGCCGTAGTTGCCGAGCGCGCGGTTCAGCGGCGCGTTGGCCGACTGGGTAAGGCAGTACCCGACCGCGTTCGCCTGGATGGTGTGGCCCTTGCCGCAGAGCGCCTTGACCTTTTCGACGGCCAGTTCCACTCCGGCTCGGTGTTCCGGCTTGGCGCTCGCGTTGATCTTCTCCCCGCCCGGGAAGGTCAGCGTGTTCTGGTAGTCGGCTTCGGCAAGCAGCAGCTTGCCCTCTACTTTGTTGCCATTGGCGTCCGTCACGCCGTAGTTGTAGCCGCGCGTGAGGTCCGCCTGCATCTGCTCGGCGCCGCCGTCGCGGTGCTCGGAATAGTCGAACGAGTAGCCCGCGAGGTGCGGCAGGATGGGAAGCGGCTTCGAGGTCATGAAGCTGCTGATCGCCTCCTTGAGCGTGCAGCCGGTCATGGCCATGATGTTGGTCACGGCGCTGACGGAGAACTCACCACACTTCTCCTCGATGACGTCTTCGAACCCCATCGTGAAGTCGTTGATCGCCTTGAAGTCGTACCGGACCGGCTTCTTGAGGTCCGGATAGCAGATTTTGATCACGTCCTTCGCCGTCAGAGGTCCCTTGGCCATCTTGGCCTCGAGCGCGGGGAGATTCTTGATGACGCGGGCGATGAAGATCAGGTTGTCCCGGATTCTCTTGTCGCGTATCCCTGCTTTTTCATGCGCATTCGCCTCTTCCGCGTTCTTGGAGATGCCGACGAGCGCGTCGAACGCGGCGTAGAGGACGCGGCGCTTCTCCGGCGGGATGGAGATGAGGCTGCCGGACGCCTGCGAGTCGTGCACAAGGGCGCACATGCGCATCGTGGCGTTGTTCTCCACGCCGAAGAGCTCCTCGCCCGTCTTTGAGAGGTCCGCATTGGGGTCGTTCGCGAGGTCGCGGAACACAAACGTCTCAAGCCCCTCGGCATCGTTCTGTTTGTTGGCAAAGTGCGAGTTGGCGTTCAGCTTCGTGGGCGTGTCGGCGTTCGCGAAGTTCGTCTTGATACCGGTGGAGTTCGCCTTGAAGAAGTCGTAGACGTCCTTGTGCCAGGCCGCGAAGTCGTCGAGGAGCTGGAGGCCGCGCGCGAAGTTCCCGGCGTTCTTAAGGAAGTTACCGCCGTACTGGAAGAGGCGGTTGGCCTTCGTGTGCGGCGTCGAAACCTCCTGATAGGCTTCGGCCTCGGTCATGCCGGGGTTCGCCGCCCGCAGGAAATTGACGGCCTTGGCGAGGTTCTTGAGCTCCGCCCGCGTGAAGCCGTCCGAGAGCGCCGTCGCCTTGGTCGCCTCGCTCTCGAATTTGCCGAACTTATTGTCGATTCGCCTCTGGGCCTCCGCCTGGGAGAGCGCCTTCGCCGTGCCGTCCGCGTCGATCGCGACCTTGACGGCCATGATGCGCCGCGCCGTGAGCGGCTTGCCGCAGTTGTAGTCGTCCATCAGCATCGCCGTCTTGACGGAATCGGGGATCCGGTTCTCGCCGCCGAACATGTTGGCGATCGCTTGCTTGAAAAGCTTGCGCGTGTGGTCGTTCACGAAATACTCGTCGTTCGTGCGCAGCCACTTGTGGACTTCGTCCGTCTTCGAGTAGGTGATGGCGACAACCTTGCGGTTGCCAAGCTGCTTGACGCGCGCGTCGGCGACGGCCTTCGCCTGGTTCGCGTCGATGCGCTCCTGCGCGAAGTCCACGAAGGACTTGAACGCGCTGTTGTATCCGTTGACGTCGAGAGCCATTGTCTGTTCCTCCTCAAGGTTTTCTCTGTCCCGTATACACGCGACCGGCCATTAGGTTACACGCAAAATCAGCGTTTTGGGGAATGCGAAAGCACCTCGCATCCCGTGGTGGTGATCAGCACGAGGTCCTCGATGCGCACGCCGAGGCGCCCTTCAAGGTAGATGCCCGGTTCGATCGTCACGAACATGCCCGGCTCGAGCACGGTCTTTGACTTCTGCTTCGCGCACGGCTCCTCGTGGATCTCGTAGCCCACGCCGTGCCCGAGCGCGTGCCCGAACGCCTTGCCGTAGCCCGCCTTCCGGATGATCCTGCGCGCCACGGCGTCGAGCGCGCCGGCCGTGATGCCCGGGCGCGCGGCGGCGATGGCCGCCTCGTTCGCCTCCAGCACGACGTCGTACACCTTCGCGTACTCGGGGTCGCGCGCGGCCTTGACGTTGCGCGTCATGTCGCTGCACACGCCGTCGAGCTTCACGCCCATGTCCACGAGCAGCGGCTCGCCCCGGCGCCACACCGTGTCGTCCGGCACGTGGTGGCACTCGGCCGCGTTCGCGCCGGCACAGACGATTGTCTCGAACGCCTCGCCGTCGCCGAGCGCGATCATCCACTCCTGGATCACGCGCTGGATGTCCTTCTCCGTCATGCCCGGCTTGAAGTCCTTCCGCGCGCGCGCCCAGATCTCGTCGTTGAGCGCCGCCGCCGCGGCGATGCGCGCGATCTCCTCCACGCTCTTCACCGCGCGCAGGGAGAGGATGTCGTCGGAGACGTCCACGAGCGCGGCCTTCGGGAAGCGCTTCTTCAGCGCGAGGTAGCGCGCGGCGGTGATGGTGCTCTCGTAGCCGAGGCGCGTCGGGCGGATGCCGTCCGCGCGCAGGAGGTCCATGAACGTGACGCCGCGCCGCACTTCCCGCACGCGCAGCCAGGGCGCGACGCGGTGCACCATCGGCACGTAGCGGAAATCCGTGAGGAAAACGACGCGCCGTCCGCCGGCGACGTCGAGCAGCAGGCACCCGTTGTCGCACACGACGCCGGTCAGCGAACGGATGTTCGCCTCGCCGAACACGGCGACGGCGTCGAGCCGCCGGCGCGCCGCGAGGCGCATGAGCGAGTCGAGCCGCTCAGAGCAGGGGTTGGTTTCCGGCACGTCTTTCCCTCCGTTCCTGTTTCCGCCGTTCGTCGCGCGCGCGGCGACGTTGGACGGAACGCAGCACGCCCCAGTACGTCAGCGGCGTGCAGACGAGCGCCAGCAAGGCCCCGCCGATGAAAAAAGATGCCATCACGCCGCTGCCAAGCTGTCCGAGGGCGGACCAGAACTCGCCCGAGAACATCGACAGCCCGCCGACGTGCTTGAGATCTGCGACGATTTTCTCCACCGACATGACATCGCGGCCGAACAGCTCCAGCACCTTGTTGCCCACCCAGCACTGCGCGGGGTAGATCACGAAGATGGTGAAGTGGTTCGTGATGAACGTGCCGACCGTGGCGCCGACCTTGCTGCCCTTCAGGAGGATCGCCGTGGGGATCGACAGGATGAGCTGGAAGCCAAACGGGATCGTGCAGCCGTAGAACATGCCGATCGCCCATCCGCGGGCAACAAACGAAGGCGGCTGCTTCTCGCGCATCATCCGCGCGCGCAGACGCAGCCATCTCCACTTAAGCCACGACATGGACGAACAGCCCGGAACGGAGCTTCGGCTCGAACCAGGTGGACTTCGGCGGCATGATGGCCCCGGCGTCCGCGATGTCCATCATCTCGTCGACCGTGACGGGGTACATGGAGAACGCGACGGCGCTACGGCCGTCCACCACGCGTCCCTTGAGCTCGTCCGTGCCGCGGACGCCGCCCATGAACGAAATGCGCGGCGACGTGCGCGGATCGTCGATGCCGAGCACGGGCGCGAGGAAGCGGTCCTGCAGCACGGAGACGTCCAGCGACGAGACGACGTCCGTCCCCGCCGGCACCTCCCACGCGAGGTCGTACCACTGGCCCGCGAGGAACATGCGCGCGTGACGTCCCGCCTCCGGCGTGCCATTTTCGGCCGGCGTCACGGTGAAGACCTCGCGCGCCTTCGCGAGGAGCGCGTCGGCGTCCAGGCCGTTCAAGTCCGCGATGAGGCGGTTGTAGGGAAGGATCTTCAGCTGCGAGGCGGGAAAGGCCACGGCGAGGAACCAGCGGCTCTCGCCCGCGAAATCGTGTTCGCGCGCGTAGCGGCTCGCGGCCGCGCTGCGGTGGTGGCCGTCCGCGATGTACGCCACGGGGATGCGGGCGAACGCGGCCACGAGCGCGTCGTTGCCCGCGGCGGGGACCGTCCACACCGTGTGGCGGATGCCGTCGGGGGCGGTGAAGTCGTAGAGCGGTGCGGCCGTGCAGGCGTCGGCCACGAGGGCGTCGATCTCCGCGTCGTCCTTGTAGGTGAGGAACGCGGGACCGGTGTGCGCGCTCAGCGTCTCGATGTGGCGCGTGCGGTCGTCCTCCTTGTCCTTGCGCGTCTTCTCGTGCTGCTTGAGGATGCCGGCGAGGTAGTCCTGCGTGTCGAACGTCGCGACGAGGCCGGTCTGCGCATGGTCGCCCATCACCTGGCGGTAGGCGTAGAAGTGCGCTTCGGCGTCCTGCACGAGCGTGCCCGAGGCGCGCAGGGCGTCCAACGCCTTGCGGGCCTGGGCGTAGGCGGCGGGCGACGAACAGTCGGTTCCGTCCGGCATGTCGATTTCGGGACGCGACACGTGGAGAAAGCTTACGGGATTTCCGGCGGCCAGCGCGCGGGCCTCCGCGGTGTCCACCACGTCATACGGCACAGCCGCAACGGCCGCGGCCTGCGCAGGCGCGGGCCGGACGGCGGGGAAGGGACGAACGTTCATTTGAGGAACCGCTTAGTACTGCGGGAAGAGGTCGAAGCCGATGTTGACGATCGGGAAGAACGCGATCTCGCTCTCGCGGATCACGTTGACGCCGCCGACCTGGAAGCCGTACATCGACTCGGCGCGGTTGATCAGGCCGACCTGGAAGCCCTGCACCGAATCCGCCACGTTGATGATGCCCACCTGCACGCCGCGCATGGAGCGCACCTCGTTCCAGAGACCGACTTGAAGCCCCGTGAGGTCCGCGCGTCCGGCGGTGTTGTAGATGCCCGCCTGGATGCCGGCCATCACGTCCAACGCCTCGTTGCGGAGGATGTTGGCCTGCAGGCCCTCGAAATAGCGGCAACGGCCGTACACGCCGAGGTCAAAGCCCGTCACGCTCTCGCATTCACCGTAGGGAAGCGTGAGCCGCAGTCCGACCACATCAATGTCGTCAACCGAATTGAACGCCAGCCACACGGGCCACGGCGCCTTCGTATCAGATGCATTCGCCGCGGCCGGCGCGGGCGCGGGTGCCGCCTCCTGCGCGAAAACAGCGGCGCATGCGAGCACCGCACAGAGGGCCATCAATGTCTTTTTCATGTCAAAATCCTTTTCAGGGTGTTTGTTTCAGACGTAATTATATGTTTTTTTTGCGAAACACGCAAGCGGAAAGTCATCGTAAAGTGAGTTCGTTCATGTCGGGGGTGCGCACCTCCCACGGGAACGCCCCCAGTGCCACGAGGGCCTCGCCCGACAAAAACAGCGATCCGCACACGACGAGCGTGCCGCCGGACGTGCGCGCCCACGCGAGCGCGCGGCCGAACGCCGCCTCGAGCGACGAGCACGACTCCGCCTCCGAGAAGCCCGCCATGAGCATGCGCTCGGCCACCTCGCCGGGGTCGAGCGACCGGGCGTTGCGGATCGGCACGGCCCAGCCGCGCGTCGCGAGCGCGCTCATGATGCGCAGGTGCGCGAGCACGTCCTTGTCGCCGCAGAACCCGGCGATGAGCCCCACCGGCCCCTTCACGTGGGCGAGACGCAGCGAATCGCGCAGCGCCATCGCGCCGTCCGGGTTGTGCGCGCCGTCCACGATCACCGTCACGCCGTCCTTCTCGACGCGCTGGCAACGACCGGGCCACACGACACGGGCGAGTCCCTCGACGACTGCGTGGTCCGGGATGTTCACTCCGCAGTCCTGCGTCAGCGCATCCACCGCCGTCAGAACGGTCAGCGCATTCTCCACCTGGAACGCACCGAAGAGCGCCAGGTCGATCGGCGGCAGGTTGCGGTGCGCCGTGGTGGCCACAAGCGGGGCGTGCTGCACCACGGACACATGGTCCGCCGCAGAGTAGAACGCCGACCCGTTCAGCGACGCGACGCGCTCGATCGTCTCCTTCGCGCTCTCCGGCATCGCGCCGCACACGATCGGACGCCCCGGCTTGATGATGCCGGCCTTCTCCTCCGCGATCGCCGCATGCGTGTCGCCCAGCCAGTCACAGTGGTCGAGGCCGATGCGCGTGATGACGCTCACGAGGACGTTCGGCACGACGTTCGTCGCGTCGAGACGCCCGCCCAGGCCGGTCTCGAGCACCACGAAGTCAGGCTTCGCGCGCGCGAAGAGCACGAAGGCAACGGCGGTGAGGCATTCGAAGAACGTCACCTCCACGCCCTTGTCGCGCTCAAACGCCTCCACCACGGGGAACACCGCGTCCGCCGCCGCGTTGAGCGTCTCCGGCGTGGCGGGCGCGCCGTCCACGAAGAAACGCTCGGCAAGGGAGACGAGGTGCGGGGACGTGTAGCGGCACACGCGGTAGCCGGCCGCGCGCAACACGGAGTCGAGCATGGCCGTGACCGCGCCTTTGCCGTTCGTGCCGGCGACGTGGACGACCTTCAGGGAGTCCTGCGGATTCCCCAACGCGTCCAGCAGGGCGCGCATCGTGGAAAGCCCCGGCCGCATGCCGTACCGGCGGCGCGACGCGAGACGTTCCAAAAGACTGTTTTGCTGCATGGGAAATAGTATACCACTTTTACGGCACGCGCGCGAGAAGGACTGCACCGAGCGCCGTGAGACCGTAGCCGACGAGGATGCACCAGAGGATGCGGTCCGTGAGCAACACCCTCTCCGGGCGGCCCGTGTCGCCGTGGCCGTAGACGAGCTGCAGGTAACGGCCGATGCCGAGCGCCACGAACACAGACGTGGCCGCGAGGCCGCGCGTGCCGAAGCGCGCCACGGTGTCCGCCGAGAGCGTGTAGCACGTGTAGACGGCGAGCGTGCCACAGGCGACGAGGAGGATGAGCGCGTCCAGCACGCGCGGGTGGTACCCCTTCAGCGCGGCGCGGGAGTCGGACGCGGTGAGCTTCTCGTGCCGCCGCTTGCAGAGCGCGAGGAAGAGCGAAAGCGAGAACGCGCACGCGAGCAGCCACGGCGAGATGCGCACGCCCATCGCCGCCGAGCCCGCGACGGCGCGCAGCACGAACCCGGCGGCGATTACCGCCACGTCCACGTACGGCACGCGCTTCAGAAGTCCCGAATAGGCGCATTGCATCACCGTGTAGACGAGCAGCACGGCGAAGCCCCACGTGCGGTCGGGATGGCGGAACACGAGGTAACACGGGAACGCGAGACCGAACGCGAAGAGCGCGAGCGCCGCGCGCACGGCGTCGATCTTCGAGATGAGGTCCGCCGCCACGGGACGGTTCCGCTTCACGGGATGGCGACGGTCCGCCTCGTAGTCGCCCACGTCGTTCAGCAGGTAGAACGCGCTCGAGACGAGCGAGAAGGAGAGCGCCATCGCGCACACGAGCGCAAAGGGCCGCCACCCGCGTGCGAGCGCGGCCTGCTCCTTGTCGGCCACGGCGAAGAACCACGCCGCGAATACGACGGCGTTTTTCGTCCACTGATTGACGCGCAGCGCCCTGACCCAGAGAGCGACCATACCTTTCCCCATGACGGTCACAGGCTCTCGGGCGTCTTCTCGATCGGCAGCCACACGCGGAAGGACGAATCGTCGCCCCAGGTGTTGCCAGCGGAGGCGTAGTCGCAGAAGTCGATCACCGAGGGATACCGCTCACCCGCGTTCTTCGTGTGGACGCCCGTCATGAACAGCCCGATGAACGTCGCGTAGAAGCAGTCGTCCTGCGTGCGCGTGCGGAAGATCTGCGGCTTGTCCACGTTCGCCCAGCGCGCGAGGACCTCCGAGATGTCGCCGCGCCCGAAGCGGGCGTCGCGCGCGAGGAGGAGCGGCCCCACGGTGAAGGCGGCGCAGCCGTTGAGGCGGTGGCCGACGGGCGTGAAGTCGAAGCGGATGTCGATCTGGTCGCCGCACTTCCACTCGCGGTCGATCGCGAGGTACGATCCGGCCTTCGCGCCGGCGACCGCCTGCGGGCTGCCGCCCACGGACTTCACCGAAACGCTGGTCGCCGCGCTCCACGACGGGATGCGCAGCTTCAGCTTGAAGCGCTTCGGCTCGCGTTCGCGGTAGCGAATCGACACGGTGTCCATCTTCGGATAGAGCGTATACGTCTCAAGGGAGATCTTCTCGCCCGTCTTCGGCCACACGACGGACGCGGTGCCCGAGGCGTAGAGGTTCATCATCACCGCGTCCTGATCAGCCGTCAGGAGCGCCGTGAGGAACGCGAGGTAGCCGCGCGGGCCGTTCGCGTTGCAGCAGTTGGTGTGCAGGCGGCTGTGGTCCTCGCCCAGGTGGCGC
>ONRL01000312.1 GCA_900320225.1 uncultured Lentisphaerota bacterium | reverse complement strand
CGAACGGCTCCGAAAGCGTGAGCGAAGCCGAGAATGGCTTGTCCGTGGTGTTGACCACGAGCACGTACGCCGCACCGTCCTTGCCCCACGTGCGCACGGCCAGCTCGTCGGGCGCGCCTGAAACGGTTGGCGCGGGCCCGACGGCGAGCAGCACGGGGATCTGCTCCTTGATCTCCTGTCCCACGCGGCACACCTCGGCCCAGCGCTGGGCGAACGGCACGCCGTTCGGCTCCTTCCACAGGTCGAACCATGAGTACATGACGAGACCGTTCGCGCCGCACGCGATGCACTGCCAGCACATCGAGCGCAGCTCCGCCTCCGTCGGCGCGCGGTTCTTCTTCTTTTCCTCGGGCGACTTCTTGTAGGCCGCCCAGTCGAACGCCTGCGGCACCTGCCAGAGCGGCTTGAGGCCCATCGTGCCCGTGTACGTGGCGCGCGTCCACGTGGACGCCAACGCGGCGGGACGCGGAATCGGGTAGGGGTCGGTGCCAATCACGTCGAAGGACGGCATATAGTCCGCGATCTGGCTGTACTGGTACAGCACCACCCAGCCCGGATGGCCGGGGTCGA
Organism: uncultured Lentisphaerota bacterium; assembly: GCA_900320225.1. Lineage (GTDB taxonomy): Bacteria > Verrucomicrobiota > Kiritimatiellia > RFP12 > UBA1067 > RUG572. The sequence goes on along the minus strand of ONRL01000312.1, from coordinate 3,883 downwards.
GGCGTTCCATCAGGTCGCGGCGCGCGCTGAGGCGTGGCAGCATCGAGAGCGGCAGTTCGTCGTTCAGGTACCACGCCAACAAGGCGGGATGGTTCTTGAACTTCGACACGCGCGCCGTGATGTACGCCACCTCGTCCGCCTCCGTGTTGACACCCTTCGGTGCCCAGTGCGTGCCGGAGAACACGTCCTTCACGCTGTAGATCACCTTGACGCCGTGCGCATGGCAGAGGTCCATCAAGTCCTTGGACGTGGGCGAGGCGTACGGCATGAGGCAGTTGAACGGCCCCTTCGCGTAGACTTCGAACTTGTTCGTGGTGATGCCGCCCCAGTACATGCCGAGCGGGAAGAACGGCTCGCCGTTCACGATCGTGCGGCCAAACGCGTCGAACCACACGGCGCGCGACGGCATCTTCTCCACGCGCGTAAACTTGCAGGTGGCGGTGCCGAGTTCCTTGCCGCCCTTCACGAGGGCGAAGGACACGTCCTGCGCACCCAGCGCAAGCTGGGCGATGTCGAGCGTGACAACGCCCACGTCCTTCGCGATCGCCACCGCCGCCTCGTGCCGCGCGCCGTCCGCGCCCGTGTAGCGCAGCACGCCGCGCGTCTCCGAAAGCGGGTGTTCGTCGGCGTCGAGGCAGAGCGCCGCCTTGAACGTGACGGGGCCGGACGCGGCGAGGTTGCGGTAGGCGCTGGAGTAGAGCCCCGTGACGGGCGCACGCACGTACGGCGTCACGCTGATGTCGTCGAACCACGCCCTGCCCGTCATGCCCTTGCGCACATAGGGACTCACGCGGAAGTTCCGTGCCCCCTTGGGAATGGCCTGCGTGATGCCGTCCACGCGCGTCCAGTCCCGGGAGCCCTTCACGCCCGAGGCGTAGGCACCGCCCATCCACTTGCCGTCGGGCCCGCTCCATTCAATGCAGATCGAGGCGCCGCTTTCGTCGCCCTTGAGGTTCTCCGTGCGTACCCACACCTCGTAACGGTAGGACCTGCCGGCCTTGAGCTCAATGCGCTGGCCGGGGAAATTGTAGAACTTCGGGTCGTCGTTCTCGAACGCGAGCGCGCGCGTGCCGCTGCGCCCCGCGCCGTCCACGTAGACGTACTTGCGGCCCACCGTGTTCCAACCCACGGTCTTACCATCCTTCACGTCCTCGAACCCGCCGTTGCGCACAAGCTGCACGCCGGGTTCGGCCGCGACCACGGACGCGGCGAGCGCGACAGACACTGAGAAAACGGAACCTTTCATCTTTCGTCCTCCAAATTGGAATCAGTCCGCGGACTTCCAGTCCCAGACGACGTTGTCGAACGTGAAGTTGCGGCAGTTGCGGAAGCCGAGGTCCTCGAGCTTCAGTTTCTGGTGCGCCATCTTCGGGTCGACCGTGAACGTCACGTCGGAGAAGCGCCAGTCGCGCACGTTGTCCTGCGGGCGCACGCGGAAGACCGGCGGCAGGCCGCTCGTGAAGCGGCAGTTGCTGAAGGAGATGTTGCGGATGAAGTCCACGTTCTCGGTGGCGGCGATCGAGACCTGGATCGGCGCGTTGTCGGAGCACATGATCATGTTGGAGAACTGGACGTTCTCCACGCTGAACGGGAGCACCGTACCGGCCGGCGGCGGCAGGATGCCGTTCTTGCGGTCGCGGGGCGGGTCGATGTGGAACTCGTCGTTGTTCGGCGGCAGGTTGAACTGCACGCCAAGGCGCGAGTGCTGGCACACGATGCCGGAGATCACCACGTCGCGCATCGCGTAGTCCTCGGTCCAGCCGAAGCGGATCGCGCTCTGGTTCGCGCTCAGCACGCAGTTCTGGATCGTCACGCGCTCGCAGGGACGCGGCTTCTTCATCTGCTCCTGATATGATGCAGTCGCTCACCGTCACGTCGCGGCAGCCGCCGAAGTGGAGGCCGTCGCCGTTCGGGTACTGCGGGTGGCACTCGATGCGCACGCCGCGGCACTGCACGCGGTCGCAGTCAAGGAACCACGTGCACCAGCCGCAGGGATGGTAGATGAAGATGTCGTCCAGCCGCACGTCCGTGCACGCCACGAACAGCATGCAGCGCCCGGTGATGAGCGTGTCGGACTTCCGGCGGAACTTCGGCTGGCCGGGCCGCGGGTTGGGAACGGCCTCGTGGTAGCCGTCCGCGTTGCCGTCGATCGTGCCGTTGCCGGTGATCGCCACGTTCGTCTGCGCCACGGTGTAGAACATCGCGCGCTTGTTGAAGCGCGGCACGCGCTCCACGTTCCAGTGCTCGGAGTGGGGGAACTCGGGGAACTTCAGCGGGGCGTCGCCGCCCTTGAGCGTGGCGCCGCGGTCGACGTGCAGGTCCACGTTGTTCTTCAGGTTGAGGGTGTAGGTGATGTACGTGCCGCCGCCCGGCACGAGCACCTGTCCGCCGCCCGCCGCCGTGCAGGCGTCGATCGCCTTCTGGATTGCGGCCGTGTTGTCCGTCACGCCGTCCGCCTTCGCGCCGTACGCCGTCACGTCGAACGTGCGCGCGGACGCGCAGAGGCAGCATGCCGCCGCCAAAACCATCGTCATCTTCTTCATCGGTTCCACTCTCACTTCTTGGGCGCGGGCGCGCCGTGCTGCTTGCAGAAATTGTAGCCGGGCTCCGGCGCACGCGAGCAGCGCGTGCCCTCATACGTGAGCGCGCGGCAGCGGTTGGGAGTGATTCTCACGCGCCTGTCGGCGGCGTGCAGCTTGCAGTAGTCCTTCTCGCCGTCCTTGCGGTTCTTGCAACGCGTGCCGTTCGCGGTGATGGCCCAGCACGTGCCGTCGTCCTTCAGCTTCTCCTTGCCCTTCTTCTCCTTCTCCGCACCGTCCTGCGAGGTGAACGACGCGCCGTTCACCCCCACGGACACGCCCGTGCTCCGTCCCGGGCCCGACCCCGTCGGATAGCCGTTCTTGAAGCTGCGGTGCACCGTGTAGCCCGACGCGGCGAACGCCGCGGCCACAAGGCAAGTCATCAGAATCTTCTTCATCTTGCTTTCTCCTTCATGGTCAATTGTCAAATTGTTATTTCATTTTTGCTTTCGCTGCTGGGAGTTTTGGAGTCTAGGAGACTTGGAGAATTATTATTATCTTCTCCGAAACTCCTCATCTCCTGATCTCCCAGTAGCGAAAGCAAGTCTAAAAAAATCAATCCAGGTGGAAGACCGGTCGTAGGTCAACTGCGACCGGGCTGTTGTCGGTGTTGACGTCCATGATGTCCGCCATGTAGTCCCACCACTTGCGGCAGATCGCCGTGTCGGCGGACGCGCTCCAGCGCCTCTCGTCCTCCAGCTCGATGTAGCCGTAGAGCACGTTCGTCTCCTCGTCGAGGAAGATGGAGTAGTTGCGCCCGCCGTATTCGTGGATCATCTCCTTCATCTCCGGCCAGAGCGCCGCATGGCGGCGCGCGTATTCGTCGGCGCAGCCAGCGTGAAGTTTCATCTTGAATCCTTTTCGAATCATCTTCGCCTCCTCACTTTCCGTTGATTTCGTAATCGTCAAGGTACCACACGTACGGTCCGTTTCCGACCGAGATGAAACCAGTCCACTCCAAATCCTTGAAGAGACTCTTCGGGTTGGCCGGTATGCGCACTGCGACCGACGCGCCGCCCGCGGGCGTCGCCGTGCACGTCCAGGAACCTGCTTCGGGGCCAGAAAGGTTCAGCGCCACCTCCACCGCGCACCATGTCCCCGCCGGCAGGTCGAGGAGCTTCCGCCCCGCCGCCGTAATCGCATCGCCCACGAGGCGCACCGTGGGACCCGTCGCGTACTGTGCGCCGTTCACCGGACGGTAGTCGCGGCACTCGAAGAGCACGTTCGCGCCGGCCTCGCCCTTGATGGAGAAGCGCACGCGCGCCACGCCGCCCGTGAACGTGCAGTCGTAGAAGAGATGCGGC
>ONRL01000329.1 GCA_900320225.1 uncultured Lentisphaerota bacterium | reverse complement strand
CTTGTCCGTGATGTTGTTTTCTGGACGCCGGTGCAGGGCGATGACGAGGTCGCGCGCGCCGAGGGCGTCCATCTTGTCCAGCAGATCGCCCACGGCGGCCGACGTGCGGGCCGTCTCGTTCGTGTCGTTCTCGACAAGGCGCAGGTCGGGGTAGAGGTTGAACAGGCTGGACGCGTCGGCCATCACCTTCAGGCCCTGCTTCTTCAGCCAATCCGTCTGCCGCACGAGATCCGCCCGGTCGCGCGAGACGAGATAGCGCGCGTCCAGCATCACGCTGTCGTAGTGCCGGAAGAACGTGGGCCGCCGCATGACGGCCTCCTTGATCGGTCCGTCGAGGTGGCGCAGGAAAAGCGTCTGCCTCGGCGCGTTCGGCGTGGGCGCGCGGTAGGGGATTTCGGCGACGGCCGTACCTTCGTCCGTCTTCACGCGGAAGATGCGCACGGCTCCGGCGGCGATCGTGTGGTCCGTGTCCGCGCCCACGACGACGTTGCTGACGGTGTTCGGAGCGAAGCCGATCTGGCCGCGTTCCGACACGTCGGTCGGGAGCTCCTCCATCGCCGTGATGCGCCCCGCGCAGGCGGTCAGCGCAAACGGACGCTTTCCCACGTGTTGTTCATCACGCACACCGTGTAGTCGCCCTTCCCGCGGCGGCACGTGACGAGCGACAGTCCGTTCGTCGCCGGATCGGGAGACGTGGCGAAGATCCGCTGAGCTCGGAACACGCCGTCCAGGATGCGACGCGTCTCGGGCAGCAGGGGATACGGCTTGTCCAGCGGCGCGCCCACGACCGTGCGCACGGGAAGCGCGCACTGCGGCGTCTCGGCGATGCCCCAGGGCGAGGGGATCACGGTCACGCGCCCTTGCGGCAGGCCCTTCGGGAAGAGCGAATCGACATTGCCCTGCGTCAGCACGAGCCATCCGCCCTGGGCCACGTACCCGCGCAGCGTGTCGCGCAGCTCCTCGGAGGGCGCAAGCCGGCCGGCGAGCACCAGCACGGCGTATTGGCGCAGCAGCCACGGCGGCGCGTCGGACAGCAGGCAGTCGGCTATGTCTCCGTAGGGCGTGTCGACGTTGAAGCCGCGCTCGTCGCGGAAGTAGCTTGCGTCCTGATAGCCGGGATAGAGCATGTCGAGGACGCCGTCCGTCAGGTAGTCCCCCTCCTCGTACGGAAGTGCGCCCCAGACCTTGTAGACCTGTCCGCTGTAGAGGTGGCGCGGGAAGCTCCAGCCGCTGTAGAAGTCGACCATCAGCGCCACGGGCACGTGCATCACGCCCGGATCGCCGTGCCGCGCAGACCAGTCCACGGCGCCCTGCTGGATGCGTCCGACGGGGCTGAGCTGGTCACCGTTCCAGTAGCAGCTCGACTCGAACCCGACCGCCACCGAGTTGTAGAAGATCTGCTCGTACATGAGCTTCTTCATCAGCGCGAGCGACGTGCCCTTGTCGGGGCCGGGTCCCTTCTTCAGGGGATCGGCGTCATATTCCTTGGGATAGGCCTTCCACCCCCAGCGGTTGAACACGCTCACGTTCCCGAACCACGGCACGCCGTACTGCTTGCCGGCGCCGCGGATGAACGAATAGTAGATCTGAGCGTTCGGCAAGGCCTGAGCCGTCTCGGCGCCGATGAGCGTGTAGCAGCACTCGCGCATGAAGTAGTGGCCGAAGTTGAGCGACACGAGCGTCGCCATCTTGTTGCCGAGCAGGCAGTCCATCCGCTCGAAATGGCGCTGGAAGTTCATGTACTGCTGGAAGCGGTCCGCGCCGTACGGTTCCATCTGGCCGGCGTATCCGCCCACGTAGCGGCCGTCCTGCTCGCCGTTGTCCATGCCGAGCCAGTGGTCGCCCAGCACCTCCTCGAACATCTCGGTGACGCCCTCGGGGCGCTTGAACTGCGTCCACGCGCCGGGGCCCGACCCCGGCACGAACCCCCACAGGTCGAACAGGTAGAGTCCGCGCCGCTTCAGCTCCTCCGCCTGCTCGCGCACGTTCTTGTTGAAGATCATCCCGGAATGGGCCCAGATGATGTCGCCCAGCCGGTCGCGCACGACGTAGCGGTCGAGAGCGTCCTTGTAGCCCGACGCGCCCATGGACCGCAAGGCCATGAACTGGAGACGGTTGTTGAACGTCTTCGCGTCGGGCGGCTTCACGAGGCGGCGCGCGTCGTCCGGGTGGAGACGCGGGTCCATCGGATGCGAATAGGTCTTCACCGGATCGGCGAAGAGCGCGAACGCAACGGCGAACGCGGCCGGCAGAACGATCATCTTCATTTTCTCAACAACCTCCTCAGCGGAAAATCATCAGCGTTCCGTGCGGACAGAACGACAACCGCACGCCTCCGGACGTCACGCGCAAAGTCGGCGTGAGCGCGGTCGGCACGGTGTCGCCCGTGAACACGGCGTCCGTCAGCGACGCGGCGGATCCGTAGGCGCCGGCCGTCAACACGATGTAGGACGCGCGCGCCAGATTCGCCGCCGTGCCGACGCCGTGCAGTTCGACCGTCAACGGCGAGCCGAAGGTGCATGAGCCCGTCACGGCAGTCAAGTCCGCCGCGTTGCCGTTCAGGTCGATTCGCCAGGTCGTGCCATTGGCCAGCGCGAGGTCGCCGTTCACGGCCAACGTCCCGACGCCGTCCGTGCCCGCGTCGAGGCCAGCCGTCTGCAGGACGCCGTTGCGCACCAGGCCGTCGCCCGAAATGGCGGCGACGTACTGGTTCGTCCCCGAAAGGTCGAACATCGCGTCGGCTGCCACGCGTACGGCCGC
>ONRL01000013.1 GCA_900320225.1 uncultured Lentisphaerota bacterium | reverse complement strand
TTCCGGGGCGTCCCGGCCGATGCGCCGGAACGCCCCGAATCCTGCGGCGACAAGGCCGCGGTCAGCGATTGAGCCTTATTCTACTTTTGGAATCCTTGCACGCGCGGCTTCATTTACGTTTCCCATCACCATCTGGTTGGGCCGGCACGAGGCCGTGACGGTTGCTGAAACCCTTGATGAGCTCCTGGAGCTGCGGGTGGGGACGCTCGCGCATCGCGGTCTGCATCTCCGCCAGCGCGCGCGGCGCGAAGCGCGGGTCCGCGTTCGCCTCCATCATCAACGTCTGGTAGACGGCCTCGCGCAGGTCGGCGTGCGCATCGGGCGTCCGCGCGCACGCCAACCCCAGATGCGCCCAGTAGAGGGCGCTCGCCAGCGGATGCGTCCAGTCCTGCGCGCCGTACTCCGCGTCAACCGCGCGCATCGTCTCCGGCACGAGCCGGAGGGCGGACCAATCGCCGGACGTCTGCGCGGCGACGACGAGCTCCTTCCACCGCGCGCGGTAATAGGAAGCCGCGTCGTCGCTGTTCGAACCCAGTTTGAAACGGAGCATGTCCGACAGCGCCTTGTAGAGCTGCGGGTCGGTCGGGTTCAGGCGCAGGCCGTCGTCGAGCAGCAGGCGCACGCCCGCCCTCACCCACCGCCAGCGGTCGGACGGCGTGGACATGGCCACGGACACGTTGTAGGCCAGGTTCCACGCCGCATACGACCAGATCTCGGCCGTGTGCGGTTCAAGGAACGTCAACCAGCTCGCCAGCTGCGCGAGTTCGCCGTAGCGTCCCTCGTCCCACAGACGGTCCGCGCGGAACCAGATCACCTCCGCGGCGAGGCCGCGGAATCCGCCCAGCCCCGCCACGATCAGTTCCGCCGCCGGGGACGGCGGCGGAACGGCCATCTCCGTGCGGGACTGCGGTTTCGGGCGTTGCAGAAACCACGCGCCCACGCCGAGCGCAGCGAACAACAGGACAATTCCGAAACTGGGCAGGAAGCGTTTCATGCGAAGCCGTTCTCCTCGAGCATCTCCATCGTCAATCCGCCGCCGTCCGAATCTTCCTCGGACTCGCCCTCCGCGTACCGCCGCGCGTACTTGCCCAGCACGTCGCTCTCAAGGTTCACGCGGTCGCCCGCGCGCAATGCGCCGAGATTGGTCTCGGCCGCCGTCGTGGGAATCACGTCCACGCGTAGCCAGTCGTCGCCGAGGCCGCTCACGGTGAGCGACACGCCGTTCACCGCGATCGATCCCTTCAGCACGCTCGCGGCCGCCACCGCGCGCGGGCACCTGAACGTCAGCGCGAAGTCGCGCCCCTTCTGCTCGCGCCTGATCAGCGCGCCGCGTCCGTCCACGTGGCCCTGCACGACGTGTCCGCCGAACCGCTCGCCGGCCTTGATCGCGCGCTCAAGGTTCACGCGCGCACCGGGCAGGAGCTCCGCAAGGCCCGTGCGCGCCTCGGTCTCGCGCAACACGTCCGCCGTGAAGCGCGTCGCGTCGCAGTCCGCCACCGTGAGGCATGCGCCGTTTACGGCCACGCTCTCGCCCTTCACGAGCGGCTCGGGCCACGGCTCGAACTGGAATTCAAGCACGAGGCCGCGTCCGCGCGAAACGCGCTTCACCGTGCCGACGCGCTGGATCAATCCTGTAAACACATGCACCTCCCGATCTGGACGGCGTCGCCGATGCGGCGCGAACCGATCACCTTCGACGCGAGCACGGTGATCCATTCATCCACGAGGCCCGCCTCCGCGAGAGACCGCGCGAGCACGAGCCCACCCTCGCAGAGGACGTGCAGGAAACCGCGCTTGCCGAGGTCGTGCACGGCCTCGGCGGCGTCGCGGTAGACGAGCGTGCGGTCGCGCGCCGCGTCCGTGAACACCTGCGCGTCCGCCGGCAGCTTCCCGCTGCGCGACACGACGGCGCGCCACAAATCGGGGTTCGGGCGCGGACGCGCGAGCAGCGACGGGTTGTCGCGCCGCACCGTCTCCGCGCCCACGAGCATCACGTCCACGTGCGAGCGCAACGCGCAGGTCGCCTTGCGCGCACGCGGACTCGACACCCACTTCGCGTCGCCCCAGTCGTCGCAGATTTTTCCGTCCAGCGACATCGCGAGCTTCACGGTGACGTACGGCAGGCCCGTCGTCACGTGTTTCGCGAACGGACGGATCACAACGGACGCCTCGTCCGCGCACACGCCGTGCGCGGTCTCGATGCCGGCGCGGCGCAGGATGCGCGCCGCCTTCCCCCGGTTGACCGGATTGGGGTCGGAGCACGCCCACACCACGCGCTGCACGCCGGCGGCGATCAGCGCATCGCAGCACGCGCCCACGCGGCCGGGCTTCGAACACGGCTCCAGCGTGACGTAGACGGTCGCGCCCTTCGGCGAAGACGTGCAGGACTTCAACGCCGCGACCTCCGCGTGGTCGCCGCCGCACCGACGATGACGGCCTTCGCCGATCACGCGTCCGCGCTTCACGACGACCGCACCGACGGGTGGATTGGGGCGCGTGTGCCCCGCGCTCCGTTCGGCCAAGGCGATTGCGCGCTGCATGTAGTCGGCGTCCGTCACGGCGTAAAGGTCTCCTCCTCGGGGCTCTCCTGCTTCCGCGCCGCACGCACGGCCTTCGCAAACTTGTCCAGCACGCCGTTCACGAACCGCCCGCTCTTCGACTCCGAAAACCACTTCGCGAGGTCGACCGCCTCGTTGACCACGATCGGCGACGGGATGTCCGTGCAGTTCTGGAGCTCCCACGCGGCGAGGCGCAGCACGGCGCGCTCAACGGTGCCAAGGCGGTAGAGCGACCAATTCTCGAGATACGGCTCAAGTGCGGCGTCGAGCGCGTCGCGCTCGGCCCACGCGCCCCGCGCGCGCACTTCCGCAAACGCGCGCGCCGTGGCGAGCGACGCCAACTCGCGCGGATCGTTGGAGGTGAAGATCACACGCGCGTCGCGGTTCTCCGCCGTCAGCGAGTCCTTTTCCAACTGGACCTGCTGTTCCCAGAAATCGGCAACGGCGGCGTCGACCACATCCGGCGGATTCAAATCAAACTGGACGAGCATCTGCAACGCCCATTCGCGGCTTTGTCTGCGTGTGACCATTTCAAAGAGCCTCTTCTCCTATGTGCGAGCATTGTACCAAAAAAACGGAGACTCGGCAATGCCGAGCCTCCGTTCCGACTGATCGTCGCACGCGAAGTTACTTCGCCTTGGCGAGACGGAACTTCACGACCTTCTTCGCCTTGATCTTGATCGTCTCGCCGGTCGCGGGATTGCGGCCCGTACGAGCGGCCTGCTGCTTCTTGACGAGCTTGCCGAGGCCAGGGAGCATGTAGCCCTTCTCCTCCTGCTTCGCACCCTTGACGGCGAGGTCAAGGAGCTTCTCGTACACGGCGACAGCCTGCTTCTTCGTGATGCCGGCAGCCTCCGCGAGCGCGACCATGATACCACTCTTGGTGGTCGGGACGATTTCTTTCTTAGCCATGTGATGTTTTTCCTTTTTGCTGCAAGGACGATATGCCCTGCTACGCCGTGTATGATAGCGGTTTTTCGGCGCATTTGCAAGCGCGAAATGCGTTTTCCCTAAAATTTTTCCTTATTTTTCGGGGGTCGGACCGCCGACGGGGCCCTCCGGCGGGAAATCCGCGCGCGGATGGTACGTGCGGTGGACGGAATCGAGGCGCGCGCGGTCCACGTGCGTGTAGATCTGCGTGGTCGCAATCGAGGCGTGTCCGAGCATCTCCTGGATCGCGCGGATGTCCGCGCCGTGCGCGAGAAGATCCGTCGCGAAGCAGTGCCGCAGCACGTGCGGCGACACCGCCTTCGCGTCCACGCCAGCCGCGGCCGCGCGCTCGCGCAGCATCTTGAACACGCCCATGCGCGTGAACGGCCGCCCGAGCCGCGTGAGGAAAATCCGCCGCTCCGCCGCGTTGCCGCGCGTGAACGATTCGCGCGCCGATTCGAGGTAGCGCGCCAGCGCCTTTGCCGCTGGCAAGCCAATCGGCACGATGCGCTCCTTCGATCCCTTGCCGCGGCAGCGCACCACGCCGGCGTCGGCGATCACGTCCTGCAGTTCGAGTCCGCAAAGCTCGCTCACGCGCAGCCCGCACCCGTAGAGGAACTCGAGCATCGCGCGGTCGCGCAGGTCGCGCGGGGCGACGCCGTCCGCGGACTGCAGGATCTTCAGCGTCGTCGACTCGTCGAGGACGCGCGGCAGCACGAGGTTTTTCTTCGGCGCCTCCAAGCCCTCCGAGAGGTCGTGCGCCGTCGCGTGCGTGGACGCAAGGAACGCGAGGAACTCGCGCACGGCCACGAAGGCGCGCGCGCGCGTGGACGCCTTGCGCCCGGCGGCGCGCAGGGCGCCGACGTGGTCGGCCACGTCCGCGCGCACGAGCGCCTCCGGCGTCGTCTTGCCGCGTGCGGCGAGGAACTCGAGGAACGCGCGCACGTCGCGTCCGTATGCCTCCACCGTCTTCGTCGCGAGTCCGCGAGCGAGCGCGAGATCGGCGGCGAACGCCTCGGCGCAGCTGGCAAGGGTCGTCATCCGGCGCACCTCGCCGCACGGCTACTTCGCATTGGGCTTCTCGCGGGGCACCTGGTCCGGCTTCACGCCGTTCGCCTCGTAGCCGGCCTTGGCGATGGCGAACTCGAGGTTCTTCTTCGCGGTCTGCATCGAGTCGTACCGCAACGTCACGCGGTGATTCGCCGCATCGAACTGGACGGAGGACATGTCGACGCCGATGCAACCGGCGAGCGCGACGCGGATGGCGCCCGAGACGGCGGCTTCGTTCTCCTGCGAGAGCGCGGGAACGTCCACCGCGAAGTCGCGCACGTCCTTCTGGCGGCAGCCCGCAAGCGCGAAGAGCGTCAACGCGGTTGCAATCATCATCTTCTTCATGTTGTCTGTCCTTTCTTTTGAATCGCGGGCGGCGTCTTGCCGAGCCGCGCGAGGGCGAGCTTGAGCGTGTCCCACACCTCCAGCTTCGCCTTGCGGAGGCCGGCGGCGTCATGCGCCGAATCGAAACGCAGGATGTAGGCGGGATGGAATGTTCCGATGGCCGGAATGCCCCCGTACATGTGCCACTGGCCGCGACGAACGAACATGTCGGGGAACAGCCCGCGCATCGCGGTGTTGCCGAGGAGGATGAGGCACTTCGGCTTGACGAGCGCGATTTGCCGCTTCAGGTACGGCACGCACGCGGCCATCTCGGGCGGCGAGGGCGTGCGGTTGTTGGGCGGACGGCACTTGCAGATGTTCGCGATGAACACCTGGTCGCGCGTGTAGCCCATCGCGGCGATCATCTTCGTGAGGAACTGGCCGGCCGCGCCGACGAACGCGAGGCCCTGCCGGTCTTCGTCCGCGCCCGGTGCCTCGCCCACGAACATGAAGTCGGGGCCGTTCGCGTTTCCCTGCCCCGGTACGACGTGCGTGCGCCCGAGCCCGTGCAGATCACACCGCGTGCACGCGGTCAGCTCCGCCGCCGTGGGGAGGGCCGCATGTGGTGCAACGGGCGAGACGCCCGTTGTCCCAGTTTTTTCAACGGGCGAGACGCCCGTTGTCCCAGTCGGGAGGGCCGCGCTCCCGCGCGGCCGCACGGGAACGGACGCGCAGGAGCGCGTCTCTCCCGGCGCGGGCGGCAAGAGAAGCGCACGGTCACATTCGACCGTGCGCGTCCCGAGCTCGCGTTCCAGCTCCAGCGCCTGCTCAAAGGCATTCAATATCTCCGGCAACCGCTCCATCAACCCTAATCAACTGTTCACTATTCACTATAATCTATTCACTGTATAATCTATTCACTGTCCATGATACCCGTAGGGATTCTGTGACTGCCAGCGCCAGATGTCCGCGCACATCTGCTCGATGCCGCGTTCCGCCTTCCAGTTGAGCTCCTTCGCGGCGAGCGCGGGGTCGGCCCAGCACTCGGCGACGTCGCCGGGGCGGCGCGGCTTGATCACGTACGGCACCTTGCGCCCGCTCGCGGCCTCGAACGCCCGGACGATCTGCAGCACGCTGTAGCCGTTGCCGGTGCCGAGATTGTACACCTTGAAGCCGGGCTTCTCGGCGAGCTTCTCGATCGCGCGGAGGTGGCCGATGGCGAGGTCGACGACGTGGATGTAGTCGCGGATGCCCGTCCCGTCCGGCGTGGGGTAGTCGTTGCCGAACACGCTCAATTCCTTGAGGCGTCCCACGGCCACCTGCGCGACGTACGGCAGGAGGTTGTTCGGGATGCCCGCGGGGTCCTCGCCGATGCGGCCGCTCTCGTGCGCGCCGATCGGGTTGAAGTAGCGCAGGATCACCGTGTTCCATTCCGAATCGGCCTTCTGCACGTCGCGGAACACCTGCTCCATCATGAGCTTCGTCCAGCCGTACGGGTTCGTGCAGCCGGGCGTGGGGAAGTCCTCGCGGATCGGCACGCTCTGCGGCTGGCCGTAGACGGTGGCGGAGCTGGAGAACACGATGTTCTTGCAGTTGTGCGCCGCGAGCACCTTCAGGAGCGTGAACGTGCCCCCGAGGTTGTTCTCGTAGTACTTCAGCGGAATCTGCGTGGACTCGCCCACGGCCTTCAGCGCGGCGAAGTGGATCGTCGCGTCGAACGGGCCCTCGGCGGCGACCACCTGGTCGAGCGCCGCCTCGTCGCGGATGTCGAGCTTGAAGAACTTAGGGGCGCGGCCCGCAAGCTCCGCCACGCGCCGGAGCGACTCCTCCGACGAGTTGCAGAGATTGTCCACCACCACCGCGTCGTGGCCCGCCTTCAGGAGCTCCAACGTGGTGTGCGAACCGATGTAGCCCGCACCTCCTGTCACCAGTATCTTCATATCACACTACCATCTACCAACTACCATCTACCAACTACTTCGTGGCGATGCGGTCGTTGTAGTCGCCCGTCTCCGTGTTGATGCGGATCACGTCGCCTTCGTTGATGAAGAGCGGCACGGCGCACACGTAGCCGCCCTCGACCGTGGCGGGCTTCGTGACCTTGCCGCTCGCGGTGTTGCCCTTCACGCCGGGCTCGACCTTGATCACCTTGCGCTCGACGAGCTGCGGGAGGTCCACGCCGATTACCTTGTCGTTGAAGAACAGCGCCTTCACCTCCATCTCGTCCATGAGGAAGTACTTCTTGTCGCCCATCACCTCGGGGGTCACGCGGATCTCCTCGAAATTGTCGTCCGTGAACACGAACGCCGAACCGTCGTCGTAGGAATACGTGACCGACCGCTGCAGCAGCTCGGGACGCTCGAACTTGTCGCCCGAACGGTAGCTGCGGCTCATGCCGCCGCCCGTGATCATGTTGCGCAGCTTGCAGTTGTAGATGGCCTGGCCCTTGCCAGGCTTCGAGAAGTCGAACTCCGTGATTTCCCACGGTTCGCCGTCGATCAGCAGCTTCACGCCTTTGTGCAGTTCGCCCGCACCGATTACATCGCCCATTTTTTGCTCCTTTTCTGTGAAAAACTTGGAGCGTATTATACACGAAACACGCCCCGCGGGCAAGCCCGTTTTCAGTCGACAGCGCGGCGGTTCATCCACACGCCCATCGCGACGATGATCGCGATGCCGAACCAGCTGAAGGCGTCCGGAACCTGGCCGAACACGAGAAACCCGAACACGGCGGCGAAGGCGACGTTCGCGTAGTCGTAGACCGCGATCTCGCGCGGACGCGCGAAGCGGTACGCCGCCGTGATGCCGAACTGGCCGACCGTGGCCGCGATGCCCGCGCCGAACAGGATCGCCACCTGCGCGCCCGTCATCGGATGGTAGTCGAACAGGAGGAACGGCAGCGTGGCGAGCGTGGAGAACGCGCTGAAGAACAGCACGATGAAGCTCGGCTCGACCTTGAGGATGCCGAGACGCCGCACGCACGTGTACGCGAGCCCCGCCGAGACGCCGCCCGCAAGGCCCGCGAGCGCCGCCGTCGACTCGCCCGCGAGGGCGAACCCCGGCTTCACCACGAACATCGCGCCGACGAAGGCGATGGCCACCGCCACGCCCTGACGCGCCGTCACGCGGTCGCCGAGCAGCAGCCAGCTCGCGATCACGGCCGCGAACGGCGAAAGCTTGTTCAGCATGCAGGCGTCGCCGAGCGGGATGTGGCTGAGCGCGTAGAAGTTCCCGAAGATGCCGATCGTGCCGAAGATGGAGCGCCACACGAGCGCCGCCCAGCCCGTACGGTCGCGCGGGAGCGCGACCCTCCCGGTCGGAACGGGGGAGGGCCGCGCTCCTGCGCGGCCGCACGCCCGCAGAAACAGCGCCCCCGCCACAAATACGGCCACGATGTTCCGGAAGAAGCTCTTCTGAAAAGGCGACACCGCCCCGCCGAAATCATCGGCGAGGCGGACGAACATCCCCATGGCCGCGAAGGCGAACGCCGACGTCAGCAGGCAGAGGATGCCTTTGGATTTATCGGTCGTAACGCCCTTACTGCGCGGCAGCGGCCGCGGCGATGATCGCCGCGAAGCTGTCCGCCTTGAGCGCGGCGCCGCCGATTAGACCGCCGTCGATGTCCTTCTGCGCGAGCAGCTCGGCCGCGTTGCCGGGCTTCATCGAGCCGCCGTACTGGATGCGCACGGCCTCGGCCGCGTCCACGCCCACGAGCTCGCCGAGCGTCTTGCGGATGAGGGCGTGCACTTCCTGCGCCTGCTCCGGCGTGGCCGTGCGGCCGGTGCCGATCGCCCACACGGGCTCGTACGCGATCACGAGGTTCGCGGCGTCCGCGGCGGAGAGGCCCTTGAGGCCCTCCTTCATCTGGCGCACGATCACTTCCTCGACCTTGCCCGCGTCGCGTTCGGCGAGCGTCTCGCCCACGCACACGATGGCCGTGAGGCCGGCCTTGATGACGGCGGTCGCGCGCTTGTTGACCGTCTCGTCGGTCTCCGCGAAGTACTGGCGGCGCTCCGAGTGGCCGATGATCACGTACTTCACGCCCGCGTCCACGAGCATGCCGGTGGAGATCTCGCCCGTGTAGGCGCCCGAGGCCTCCCAGTGGGCGTTCTCGGCGCCCGGCTGCACCGCAGTGCCGGCGCACGCCGCGACGGCGGCGGGGACGTCGATGGCCGGCGTGCAGCACACGATGTCCACGTTCGCGTAGTCCTTCGTCGCGTCCGCGATGCCCTTCACGAGGGCGGCCGTCTCGGACGGCTTGATGTTCATCTTCCAGTTGCCCGCAATGATTTTCTTGCGCATGTCTTTGTTGTCCTTTCGTTTGAAGACTTTTTGAAAAACGGCGAATAGTTTACCATTTTCCGTCGCCGGTGGCAAACCGCTTTAACGCGTCTCGTCGAGCCGGTCCGGCGTGGACGAGCGCAGGAGCGCGGCCGGGTTGGCGCGGATCTCGTCCGTGAACGCGCGCAGGCCGATCGACGCCTCGCGCACGTTGTCCATGATCTCGCCCATGTTCCCCTTCTGCGCCTGGATGAGCGAGGTGACGTCCTGCAGGAAGACGTTCGCGCTGCCGGTCACCTCCACCACGTTGCTCCACGCCGCGACGAAGTCCATGCGGTTGAGCTGGTCGAGGAGCTGCGTGACGGAGTCGGTCGCGCTCTGGAGAAACGCCGGCGAGGGCGGAATCACGATGTACTTCGGGCGCCAGCTGATCTTCTCGTCCTCGCGCGGGATCTTCGGGAAGTTGAGCTCGATCTTCGAGAGGCCGGTCACGCCCGACGACGAGACGGTGGCGTGCAGGCCGCGCTCCACGAGGCGCGCGAGCGTCTCGTTCACGTGCTCCTCCTTTCCGCCGAAGCGGAAGAGGCGCTTGTCGAGCGCGAGCTCCACGTAGATCTGGCGGCGGTCGTGCGGGTTGCCGATGTCGTCGTACTCCGCGCCGATGAAGGAGATGCGCCGCACGGATCCCACGCGCACGCCGCGGAAGTTCACGGCGCTGCCGACGTCGAGTCCCGAAACCGGGAAGGAGAAATGCGTCTCGGCCAGGAACTCGTGCTGCGTGGCGCCCACGCCGCCGAGGTAGACGAGCGTGCCGACGACGAGGGCGACGCCGGCGAGGATGAAGAATCCGATTTTCGCGTAGTTGGGCTGGTTGTCAGCTGCCATGTGTGCCTCCACGGTTGAAGAACTGTCGGACAAACGGGTCGGACGAGCCGTCGCGCAGGTCGGCGGGGCGGCCGAGCGCCACCATCGCCTGCCGGGCGCGGTCGAACATCGCGCAGCGGTCCGCGATCTTGAAGATGCTCGGGAGCTCGTGCGTGACGACCACGAACGTGACGCCGCGCGCGTCGCGCAGGCGCAGGATCAGGTCGTCGAGCGCGTTCGAGGTGAGGGGGTCGAGCCCCGCGCTCGGCTCGTCGAGGAAGAGGATGTCCGGCTCGAGCACGAGGGCGCGCGCGATCGCCGCGCGCTTCTTCATGCCGCCGGAGAGGTCGTTCGGCATCTTCTCCGCCGCCTCCCTGAGCCCCACGAGGTCGAGCTGCATGAGCGCGAGCGTGCGGCGCGCGTCGGCGGGCAGGCGCGTGAACTCCTCGAGCGGCAGCATGACGTTCTCGAGCACGCTCATCGACCCGAAGAGCGCGCCCGACTGGTACATCACGCCGATTTTCCGCAGGATGCGCGCGCGGTTCGCGCCGTTCATCTCGAGCCCCGCGACGGTGATCTTCCCGCGGAGCGCCGGATTGAGCCCGATCAGGTGCTTCATGATCGTGGACTTCCCGCAGCCGCTGCCGCCGAGCAGCGCGAACACCTCGCCGCGGCCCACCGTGAAGTTCACGTCGCGCAACACCGCGACGCCGGGATAGCCCGCGTCCAGATGCTCGACCTCGATGACGGTATCGGCCATGCGTCACACCCCCAGGAAATAGCAGACGACGGCGACGAGGCCGTCCGTGACGGCGATCGCCACGATCCCGCCCACGACGGCGGTCGTGGCGGCCACGCCCACGCCGTCCGCCGTGTTGCGCGTGCGCATCCCCGCCGAACAGCCGATGAGGCCCACGAGCAGGCCGAACAGCGCGGACTTCCCGAGTCCGAGCAGGATGATGAACAGAGAAGAGGATGACGCCACATGGCTCCAGTAGACGACCGGCGGCACGCGCATCAGCTGCAGCACGATCGAACCGCCCACGAGTCCCGCGAGCTCGGCGAAGATCGTGAGCACCGGCATCGCGAGCGTCGCGGCCACCACGCGCGGCATCACGAGGAAGCGGACGGGCGGCAGGCCGAAGGTGGTGAGCGCGTCAAGCTCCTCGTCCACCTTCATCGTGCCGATCTCGGCGGCGAACGCGCTGCCGCTCCGCCCCGCGAGGATGATGGCCGTCACGAGCGGGCCAAGCTCGCGGAAGAGCCCGATCGCGATGAGGTCCGCCACGTACACCTCCACGCCGAACATCCTCAGCGACGCCGCGCTCTCGAAGGCGAGGATGAGGCCGAGGAGGAATCCGATCGCCGTGGTGATGGGCAGGCCGTCGAACCCGGCGCGCTCGAACGCGAGTGCCGCGTCGCGGAAACGGAAGCGGCGCGGGTGGACGAGCAGGGAGAGGGCGTTGGCGAAGGTCTCGCCGAGGAACGCGCAGTTGGCGCGCGCGGCCGCGCACCAGGCGCACACGCCCTGGCCCACGGCCACGAAAAACGGGCGGTGACGGTGGCGGGCGGGCGCCTTGCCGTCATACGCCGTGAAGTCGTAGCGCGCGCGGATGGGCGCGAGCAGGCCGTTCGGGTCCACCGCCTCCACGCGCACGGCGCGCGCGGCGGCGTGGCGGTCGAGCGCGAGGAAGAACGCCTCGAACGCCGCCGTGGGGGCGGACAGCCCCGACACGTCAAGCGTCACCGTCTCGCCGCCCTTCAGGCGGTCCACGCGGCGTAGCTCGCCCCAGCGGCGGGCGATCGACTCCGCGTCGGCGCTTTTGATGACGATCGGCTTCACTTCTTTCCCGTGTAGTCCGGCACGAGGGACTTCAGCGCCTCGAGATACGACTCGGCGTCTTCGGCGCGACCGTCCTTCAACGCCTGGCGGATGAGGCCCTCGAGGCGCGACACGATGAACTTTTCCTCTGCGGCCCGACGCTCGTCGGCCGCGCGCTGCGCCGACTCGTCGGCCGCGGCCAGACGCTTCTCCGCGCGCGTCGGCGGTTTCTTGGGCGCGGCCGGCACGCCCTCGCGCAGAATCTTCCGGCGCGCGGCCTCCTCCTCGGCGTACTGCGCGTCCATCTTCGCCATCTCGGCGAGTTCCGCCTCGCGCGCGGCCTCGTTCTGCTCCATCAGCTGGAGGAGCGTCTTGTTCGGCCGCGTCTCCTCCTCGCGTTGGCGCAGAATCTCCTGAAGTTGCCTGACTTCCTCAAGCTTCGCGGCGTAGTCGGCCTTCTGGAGCGCCAGCACGTTGCTCGCCGCCAGCGTCTTCTGCAGGTCCAGCTCGATCATGTGCGCGGCGAGCTGCACCTTCTCGAGCTCCGCCTGCTTCGCGGCGTTCGTGGCCGCCGCATGCGCGGCCAGCGCCGCGGCCTCCGCCGCACGCGCCTCCGCCGCCTTGCGCTCGTCCTCCGCCTTGCGGGCGGCCGCCTGCGCGGTTTCACGCTCGGCCTCCGCCTTCTTCGCCTCGGCGGCCTTCGCCGCCGCCGCCGACTTCGCCTCCTCCTCGGCCGCCACGCGCTCCTTGCGCGCGTTCATCGCCGCCGACTCCTTGGCCTTGGCAGCCTCCGCCTCGGACGCCGCCCTCTTCTTCTCGGCCTCGGCCTTCCGCTGCTCGGCCTCGGCCTTCTTCTTCTCCGCTTCGGCCTTCTTCTGGGCGGATTCCGCCTTGCGCGCCGCGAGCTCCTGTTCACGGGTCTTCTGCTCGCCGATCTTCACGTAAGTATAGGACGCGCCGCCCACCAGGATTGCGACGATGATGATGACAAGTGCGTATTTCATGGCGATCCCTCGCTGGCTCCGGAAACAAGCCCCCTACTTTTTCAAGGGCGCGGCACCCTCGGCGCCTGCCTCGGGCTTCTTCTCTTCTTCCTTCTTCAGCGCCTCGGCGTCCTTCTTCAGGGTCTCGCCAGGAGGCAGGGGCTTGCCCTCCTTCTGGCGGTCCCTGATGAACTTATTGTACTCGTTGTCGCGCACGGCGGCGGCGTCCGCCTCCTTGACCGCCTTCTCGGCCTTCTCCATGTCCTTCTTCTTCAGCTCGTCCACGAATTCCTTCAGGTCCTTCTGCTCTTCGACCTTCTTGTCGAACGCCTCTTTCTCCTCTTTCTCCATCTCCTCCTTGTGAACGTCAAGCCACGCCTTGCGCTCCTCCTCGCTCATCTTCTCAAGCTTGCGGGCGCGCTCCATCTTCGCTTTCTCGATGGCGAGCTTCGTCTTGCGCTCCTCGTCCTGCTTCGCCCACTCGTCCTGGAACCGACGCAACTGTTCCTTGCGCGAGACGGGATCCGCAAGCGGCGACGCGCTCCAACCATGATCTTCCCACGGACGCGGATCGCTGAGCGACTTCTTGCGGCGGAGCGCCTCCAACTGCGCAGCCTCCTCATCGTCAAGAACATACGGCGTCATGAACACCAGAAGTTCCTTGCGGGCCTCGGACTGACTGACCGACCCGAACAGCCACTTGCCGATCCACGGAATGTCCTTCAGAATAGGAATACCCGTCTCGCTGTCCGACGTGGAAGTTTCAATCAGTCCGCCAAATACCACCGTCTGCATGTTCTCAAGGCGGACATCCGCCGACATTTTACGCTCCACAGCCAAGTCTACAGCAACAGGCGTATAGGTTGCGCCCGAAGGTTGCAACATGGATTGCCCACCCTCCACAAATCTGGAATATTCCTCCTCTACCGTCAACATGACAGTCCCGTTCGGATTGATTTTCGGTGTCACCTTGATTTTGATTCCGATATCCTTCGCGCTGTAGTTCGGGGACGGCATAGAACTCCCGGCGTAGCTTCCGGAAACGGAAGTCCACCCCGTCAGGAACTGCCTGTTTTCCGTAGCGTCGATCGTCGCCTCTTTGTTGTCCACTGTCATCACTACGGGGGACGCGATGTACTTTGTACGGTTATCCTTCTTCGACGCTTGAATAATTGCAGAGAGATTCAACTTGTCTGATTTGAGAAAGTAGTTGACTCCAGCGCCTATTGGCGTCATTTCGCCGAAAGCCGCCACCTCTGTTCCATTTGTGAACAACTGTCCGATTGCCGAACCGGCAGCGGCAAGACCGTTGCCGCCGCCGCCAAGAGCGTAATTGCCATTGTTTACGAGATCGCCGCGCGTGACCTTACGCACCAAGGCAGGGACCGAACTAAGCGAATAAATGCTAGTGTCATAATAGCCTATTTCGTTTTCAGACGCAGACAAGCCCGTAAGCGTCGTCTTGCCATCTTCCGTTTTGTTAAGGTAGTAACGCCCTTTGCCAAGAGGATCGATGTCTTGTACGACCGTCCGCTCGCGTCCTCTCTGCACCCAATCAAGACCTGTCTTAAGTTCGTCGCCAAGCGTGACTTCGATGATCACCGTCTCGATGAGGACCTGGGACAGCTTCACGTCCATGTTCTCGATCACGTCCTTGATGGCGCGCATGTCGGCCTTGCGGGCCATCACGACGATGCCGTTGATGCGCTTGTCGGCGAGCACCTTCACGTTGTCCTTGTTGAGCTCGCCGAGGCGCGAGGCGTTGGTGTTCTGGAACGTGGGGCTGTTGGCGGCGCCGGGGCGGCGGGCCGGCGTCTGCGCCGTGCCGCGCGTAAGATTGCTGCCTCCGGAGGCCCCCTTCTGCGCGTTGGCGTTCGTGTTGTTCTTCGACTGCGAGGAGGACGAGCTCGCGCCGATGAGGTCGTTGAGCATCGACTCCACGTCCTCGGCCTCGGCGTACTTGAGGCGGATGACCTCGATCTGCACCTCCGGCGTCGTCTCCACGTCGAGCGTCTCGATCACCTTGTCGAAGAAGTCCATGTTCGCCTTGGCCGTGATGATGATGAGCTTGTTCGAGCGCTCGTCGGCCACGATCAGCACCTTGCCGCGGATCATGCCGCGGTCGGCGTCCGAGACGGCGGCCGTGAGGACGGCGTTCGGCGTGGGTGCCGCAGGCTCGGGCTTGTTGAGGCCGGGGCGGTTGTTGAGGTTGAGGAGCCGGTTCGGCTGCGGGGCCGCGGTGGGGCGGGAGAAGCCAGGACCGCCACTTGACTTGACGGTGGCGGCACTCTTCTGGTCGTCCTTCTGCGACTCGGTGACAATCGTCTCGAGGTAGGTCTTGATGTCCGTCGCGAGGGCGTACTTGATCTCGCGCACGAACACTTCCTCGAGGACGGGGTTCGGCACGTCGAGTTCCTTGATGATCTCGAGGATGCGGTTGACGTTCTCCTGCGTGTCGGTGACGAGGATCGCGTTGTTGCGCTCGAACACCTGGAAGAGGCCGTTCGGGTCTTTGAATCCCTCCGCGGCCTTCTGCGCCTCTTCGGCCGTGATGTGGTTGAGGCGGATGAGCTGGCTGATCACGCGGCCCTTCTCGGGGATCCCGTTCGTCGAGACGTTCATCAGCGTGCGGATGCCCTGGGTGCGCACGCTCTTGCGCTCGAAGGCGCGGAGGAAGTGCTTGTCGAACGGCTCGATCACCACGCCGTTCATCGTAAGCGCCACCTCGATGGCCTCAAGGTAGGATTCCTTGTCGAGCTCGCGCCCGTTGGACGTGAGCGTGATCTGCGCCTTGGGGAGGTTGGGCGCGGGGAGGAGCACCTTCTCCGACAGCATGGCGTACTGCATGAGCACGAGCTCAAGGGGCGCGTTCTCGAAGTTGAGCACGGGCACGCCGTTCGTCCCCTTCGGGATGTCCTTGAGCTGCTCGGCGAGCGGCTTCGCCTCCGCCGCAGGCTGCTGCTGCTGCGCGCCGGCCAACCGGCGCGACGGGCCCAAGGGCCGCCGCACGCCCTGCATCTGGGCGAGCACCGCGGACGCCGCCGCGGCCAGCAGAGCCAGAACCAGAACCTTCTTCATGTTCGTCTTCGCCATATTCACGTTCCCTTCACTTCGTCTCTTCCTCGGGCTCCTCGCCCTTCAGGTAGGCGCAGGTCAACACGAGCTTGCCGTTGAGCGCGCCCACGTTCTTCCCGCGTACGGATATCTCCATCTCCCGCACGTCCATCATGGCGTCCTCCGCCTTGTTGACGGCATACAGAAACTCCACGAGCCGCTGGAGGGAGGTGTTGTCGTACTTCACCTCCACGGGCATTTCCCACACGCCGCCGTGGTCCTCCTCGACCTGCTGGGCCTTCAGGCCCTTCCCCACGCTCACGTGGTACTGCTCGGCCAGGCGTTCGACGATGCGCTCCCACCGCGTGGCGGGCATCTCGTCCTCCCCCACCAGGGGCATGCGCAGGCGCTTGGTCTCGGCACGTTCCTCCCAGAGGCCGCGGTCGCGGATGAGGGCCTTCTCGCGCTGGACCGTCTTGAGTTCCTTCTCGTAGGCCTTGCGCGCGCGCGTCCAGGCGGCCCCGCGTCCCGTGAACCACAGGAGCGCCGCCAGCGCGTAGAGCGCCACCACCACCGCCGCCGCGACGATCATGCGGTCCCGGCGCGACTTGGCACCAGACGTCGTCATTTCGATTTCCCTCCGTTCGAACCGGGCTCCTCCGCGACCGGGAACTTCGCCTCAATGGTGAACGGGAACATCCCGTCGCGGTTCTGGCTGCTGTCCGACGGCTTCACCTCCGCGAAGAGCGGCGGCGCGTCGTCTTCCGATTCCTCGTCCCCGTCGGCGCCGGACCGGGGAACTTGCGCGGCGCGGAGCGCCTGCTCCAGCTGGCGCCAGCTCTCGCGCTGCGACGCCTTGCCGCGCACGAACACGCTGTCGCCGCGGCGGAAGCGGAAGAATTCGAACGTCATGCCGTCGTCGTCCGGCAGGCTGTCCGACACGAGCTTGAGCATTTCGAGCGCGCACGTGGAACGGTCCTCGTAGCGGTCGATGAGCGCCACGCGGTTCGTCATGTCCAGCACCTCCTTGTAGGCGCGCGCGTGCGCGCCCTTGCGGAGGTCCTTCTGATGGTCCCGCATCATGTTGAAGACGATCTCATAGCCGAAAAGCACGCCCATCACGAGCGCCCACAGCCCGATGGCGGCGGCGAGGAACGCCTTGAGCTTGCGGCGGAAGCGCGACTCCGTGCGCGACTCCGCCCAGTCGGCCGGCGTCACGTCGAACGTGCCGCCCTCGGCCTCGCGGCGCGCGCAGCCCTCCACGCCCGCCGACGGATCCTCCACGAGCACGGTGCGCACGGGCCCGAACGCGGCGAGGCGCGTCAGCACGTCCTCCGCCGGCTGCGCGAGACTGCACACCACCACGTCGCCCACGTCCACGCCGCCCGCCTCGCAGGCGAGCAGGCTCAACGTCACCTCGCGGCCGAGCTCGGCCGCGGAGCCG
The DNA here is from genome assembly GCA_900320225.1 of uncultured Lentisphaerota bacterium. Taxonomy (GTDB): domain Bacteria; phylum Verrucomicrobiota; class Kiritimatiellia; order RFP12; family UBA1067; genus RUG572. Next base: position 15,804 of record ONRL01000013.1, on the reverse strand, counting down.
ACGGAACCGATGCCGCGCAGCTGCACGGGCGCGCCGTCGTCGAGCACCGCGAGGTCCCATCCGTCGCCGAGGTCCAGCAGCACCACGCGGCGGCGCGCCTCGACCTCGCACAGGCGCGGCCAGAGGCTGCGCAGCCAGCCCAGCGCCGTCGCGTCCGTACGCGTGACGTGCACGTGCGCCGCGGCGAGCGCCGCGCCGATTTCGGCGGCGGCGGCGGCCGGCAGGGCCGACGCGATCACCTGGATTTCGGAATCCGTCTCGGCCACGACCTCCGCGGCGGGCGACAGTTCCTCGTCCGGGAAGGGCGAGATGCCGTCCAGCTCCAGCTTCGCGGCGCCAAGCAGGTCGTCGCGCGCCTCCACGGGCAGGCGCATGCCCTTCACGAGCAGCTTCGACAGCGGAATGGCCAACGTGAACTCCGTCTGCCCGAAATGCTTCACCGCCTCGCGGAGCGCGCGAGCGAGCGGTTTGTCCTCCTCCGCCACCGTCTCCACGGGCGCCTCTTCCAGAAGGTCGGGCGGTGCGGCGGGCGTCTCGCCCGCATCCCCGTCCGGCGCCTCCTCCGCGAGCGGCCACGACGCGACGTCGGCGCACGTGAACGCGCCGTTCCGTTCCTCGAGCCGGACGCCTCGCAGAAACGCGCCCTCGATGCCGAGCACTGTCACTTCTTTTGCCATTCGCTTTATTATCTCATTTTCATCGCCGCGGTGCAAGGGGCAATGCCCCGAAAGCGCAAATAGAATACCATAAGGCGGACGCCCGCGCGTCACCGCGATGACAGGGAATTGTCAGAAAAACGTCAAACACGGCGGTCAGTCGAACGTGAAGCTCTGCCCCTCGACGGGCGCGACGGCGCGCGCGCAGCCGTGTTCGGCCAGAAGGTCGGCCATCATCTTCACCCGGTCCGGCTCGCCGTGGATGGCGAACGCATGCTTCACGCGGCCCTTCACGCCGTCGTACCAGTCCATCAGCCCGGCCTTGTCCGCATGCGCCGAGAGGGCGTTGATCGTGTGGACGCGCGCCTCGAGCTTCACCTCGTCGCCGAGCATCTTCACCGTGTCGTCCTTGTGCTCCACGAGACGGCGGCCGAGCGTGCCCTCCGCCTGGAACCCCACGATGAGCACGATGTTGCGCGGATCGCCCACGGACGCCTTCAGGTGGTGCACCACGCGCCCGCCTTCGCACATGCCGCTCGCCGCGACGATGACCATCGGGCCGCGCAGCTCGTTGAGGGACATCGACTGCTGCGGCGTCTCGACGAACTGCATGCCCGGGAACGTGAGCGGGTTCACGCCCGAATTGAGGAGGCGCATCGCCTCGTCGTTGTAGCACCCCGTGTGCTTCTCGTAGATCTTCGTGGCCTTCTGCGAGAGCGGCGAATCGATGTACACGGGTATCTGGCGGATGCGCCCGGACGCGAGAAGCCGGTTGAGGTAGTAGAGGATCTGCTGCGTGCGGCCCACCGAGAACGCCGGGATGATCAGCTTCGAACGCTGCTGCACGATGTCGTCGATGTAGCCCTTGAGGCGGCCCTCCACGTCCTCCGCCGAGGGATGCAGACGGTCGGCGTAGGTGGATTCGACGAGCACGATGTCCGCGCCCTGCGGGTATTCGTAGTGGCGCAGGATCGGCTGGTTCGGCTGGCCGAGGTCGCCGCTGAAGAGCAGACGGTGGCTGTGCCCGGTGCCGCCGGCCACGTCCAGCATCACCTGCGCGCTGCCGAGGATGTGGCCCGCGTTGAAGAACGTGAGCGTGATGCCCTTGAATATCTCGAGAGGCTGGTGCAGGTGGAGCGGCACCAGAAGCGGCAGGAGCGCCTCGATGTCCTCCTCCGTGTACAGCGACTCGAAGAGGTGCTTGCCCTGCGCGCGGCGCTTCTTGTTCACGTACTCGAGGTCGCGCATCTGCAGGAAACAGCTGTCGCGCAGCATCACGTTGACGAGGTCGATCGTCGCCGAGCGCGCGTACACCTTGCCGCGGAACCCGCGCCGCACGAGCTGGGGCAGGTTGCCTGAATGGTCGATGTGGGCGTGCGAGAGGATCACCGCGTCGATTTTCGCGGGGTCGACCGGCATGTTCCGGTTCCGCTCGAACGCCTCTTTGCGGTGCCCCTGGTAGAGTCCGCAATCCAGCAAGATGCGCTTGCCATTCGCCTCCACGAGGTGCATCGACCCCGTGACGGTCTGCGCCGCGCCAAAGAAGGTAATTTTCATGTCAGTAGTATACCATATTTTGGTATAATCTGTGGCCGTGAAACGAGAAACGAGAGAGATTTTTCGCTACGCCGCCCCGTTCGCCACGTGGATCGCCCTCCAGACGGCGCTCCCCGCCGCCGCCTGGGCCTACGCGGTACGCTCCGCCGCCACCGCGCTCGTTGGCATCTTTTGCCTCTGGCGGGGAGGGTCGCGCTCCTGCGCGACCGTAACGGAAAGCGGCAAGCGTGTCGCTTCTCCGAATTCCGAACACCTCGGGGAAGCGGCGCTCTCGCCGCTTCACCTGCTGGCCGGCCTCCTTGTCGGCGTCATCGTGACCGTCCTCTGGATCGTGCCCGAGATCTCCACCTTCTACCGCACCTGGTGCTGCTGGCCCATCGGCTCGCTCCCGGCCGCCTCGCACCATCCCTCCCCGTACGATCCCGCCGTCTGCGGCTGGGCGCTGACGATCACGAAACTCATCGGCAGCGCGTTCGTGATCGCGCCTGTCGAAGAGGTGTTCTTCCGCTCGTTCCTCTACCGCTGGCTCCAGAAGCGCGATTTCCGCGCGGTGCCCCTTTCCCGCTTCAACCTCTCGGCGTTCCTCTGGATGGTTTTCCTGTTCACGCTCGAGCACGACCGCCCGTTCGCCGCCGCCCTCGCCGGCGCGCTCTACGGACTCGCGGCCATCCGCTGGGGCCTCGCGAGCGCCATCGCGGCGCACGTCACCACGAACCTGCTCCTCGCCCTCCACGTGATCTTCAGCAACTCGTGGGCGTTCTGGTGAGCGAGGGGCACATCAGGTCTCAAGTCTCATGTCTCAGGTCAACCTCTCGCCACGCCAATCACCGCCGAAACGGACTTCGAGGGAACCATGAGGAGCGAATCGGTGAGGGATACGCCGATCTTGCGGGGCGTGTCGAGGAGCGCGAGAATCGGACGCTGGGCTTCAAGCGGGAAGTCGCCGTAGCCGGGGGAGTAGCGCGTCACGAGCGTTTCGCCGGGCGCGAGCTCGGCGCGGATCTCATCTTCCACGCCGTCCATGTGCCGCTCGATCAACGCCGCGCCAATGGCCTGCACGATCAGCGCGTCCGCGCCCGATGTCACGGAGACGCGCCGTTGGAGGGCGTCGAGCCCCGGACCCAGCGTGCCGCACGCGAGATACGCCTCCGCGCAGCCCTCCAGGTGGCGAAGCAGCGTCGTGCCGGGCGCGGGGATCTGCGCCACGGGCAGACGCCGCCAGATGCGGGCAGGACGCAACACACTTTCGGCCGAAGCGAGGAGTTCCCCGATGCGCGCGGCGAGCGCCCCGTCGGGGACGTTTCCGCCCATGCGCAGGTAGCGGGCGACCTCCTGGACGCTCATCGTCACGCGGGATCGGCGCCGTTGATTTTTTCCAACAGGGCGGACGCCGCCGCGACCTCGGCGGCGGATTTCGACCCAGCCGTGGCCTCGGCTTCGCCCAGGCCGTGAACGCTCACGCGCACGGTCACGACGGGCGCGTGCGCCGCGCCGCTCACCTGCATCACCTCGTAGACGGGACGCCGCGGCGGATGCATCGCCTGCGCCTTCACCTGCAGGTATCCCTTCGGATTCGCGTCCCACTCGTTGAACGACTCCTTGAACGGCAAGTCGAGCACCGCGAACACGGCGCGCGCGGCGGGGAGTCCGCCGTCGAGCCACACGGCCCCCATCAAGGCCTCCAGCGAATCCGCCAGCACCTTCGCATGCGGCGGAGGAGGTTGCGCGCCTTGGTTGAACTTCAGGAAATCGCGCAGGCCCAGGCGCTCGGCGGCGTCCGCAAGCGCCGCGCCCGAGACAAGGTGCGTGCGGCGCACGGTGAGCAGGCCTTCCGCGTCGTCGGGGAAGGCTGCATAGACGGCATCGGCGGAAAGGAGTCCGAATACGGCGTCGCCGAGGAACTCCAGACGCTGGTTGTCGCCATCCTCGGGGTGGTCCATGCGGCAGGCGGGCGTGGTGAGCGCCCGCGCGAGGAGGGAGGAATCGCGGAAGGCGTAGCCGATCTTGCGTTCGAGTTCCGTCATTTGATCGCGCTCCCGTTCCAGCCGAGCTTGCGCGAGAGAACCTCGTAGGGATCGTAGCCGCGCAGCTGGATGAGGGGCACGGAGACGTCCGCGCGGACGATCTCCACCGCATCGTCCGCGCCGAGTTGCTGCACACGCGCGCCGTCCGCGAACACGGCCACCTTTTCGCCGCGCGCGCGAAGGCGCGCGCGGACGGTGAGGCGGGCGGTGTCGGGGATCACGAGGGGACGCGAGGCGAGTGCATGCGGGCAGATGGGGGTCACGGCGAAGGATTCGCTGTCCGGCAGCAGAATGGGGCCGCCGGCGGCGAGCGAATAGGCCGTGGAGCCGGTGGGCGTGGCCACCACGAGTCCGTCGGCGGAGAAGCGCGTGGCCATGCGTCCGTTCACGGATAGTTCGAGCTGGACGGCGTGGCCGGACACGCCGCGCGACACCACCACGTCGTTCAGCGCCACGGCATCGCCCACGCGCAGGGTCGTGCGACGGGAGACCTCGTAGTCGCCCGATGCGAGGGCAAGCATGGCGTTGTCGAAATGCGGCGCCTCGACGCCCGCGAGGTAGCCGAGGGAGCCGAGGTTGAGCCCGAGCAGGGGAACGCCGGGAAAGCGGTGGACGGCGGAGAGCATCGTGCCGTCCCCGCCGAGCACCACGACGGCTTCAGGCTGTTCGCCGGGGCCGCACTCGGACATTCCGAGGGACGCGGCCAGCGCCGCAAGGCGCTGGCGCACGGCATCGGCGCCGGGCTTGTCGCGGTTCACATGGAAAACAATTTGTCGCATGGCGTATAGTATAGCACAAAGGCCGCGCTCACGCGCGGCCTCCGTTTGACGGATAATCGCGAATGGCGTATTATTAGACCCCGCCGCGGCCGCGGAGCGTGCCGTGGCGCAGGAAGCCGTCGTACTTGCGCACGAGGAGGTGCGATTCCATGATGCGGAGCGTATCAAGCGCCACGCCCACGATGATGAGCAGGGACGTGCCGCCGAAGAAGCTCGAGATGGCCCACGGGATGTCGAAGGCGCCGCTGAGGATCTGCGGCAGGAGGGCGACGATGAGGAGGCCCGTGCCGCCGATGAGGGTGATGCGCGTCATCACGGCGTCGAGGTACTCGGCCGTCTGCATGCCCGGACGGATGCCCGGCACGTACGAGCCGTCCTTCTTCAGGTTCTCGGAGATGTCCACCGCGTTGAACTGCGTGGCCACCCAGAAGAAGCAGAAGAACATGATCACGATCGCGTAGATGATGAGGTGGGTTGCGGAACCCATGTCGCTCAGCTGTCCGCCGAAGGACTGGCAGGGGTCCCAGGGGAGCTTCTTGAAGAGCCAGCCGAGCACCTGGAGGATCGGCTGCGCGAAGATGATCGGCATCACGCCCGTGTAGTTGACGCGCAGCGGCATGAACGTCTGCTGCATGCCGTAGGTGTTGCCCATGGAGACCGACCGCCGGGTCGCGTGGATGGCGACCTTGCGCACGCCCTGGGTGAGGAGCACGGTGCCCATCACCACGAGGAAGCCGAACACGAGCAGCATCGCGAGCTCGACGGGCGAGGCCGTCTGCATCCCGCTGCCGCCGAAGTAGCGCTCGTAGGCGGAGAAGATCGCGTTCGGGAGGCGCGAGGTGATGTTGATCATGATGATCAGCGAGCCGCCGTTGCCGACGCCGAAGGTGGTGATCTGGTCGGCGAGCCACATGACGAACAGCGCGGCAGAGGTCATGCCGATGACGGTCATCAAGCGGAATCCCATCGGGGAGCCGCTGACGACGATCTGCGCGTTGATGCCGAGCGACTGGGGGTTCAGGAGGACGGTGGCGATCGTCCACGACTGGACGACGCAGATGACGATCGTCAGGTAGCGCGTAATCTGCGCGAGGCGCTGGCGCCCGCTTTCGCCTTCCTTCTTCAGCTTCTCGAGCGAGGGAATCACGCTGGAGAGCAGCTGGATCACGATCTGGGCCGAGATGTACGGCCAGATGGAGAGGAAGCCGATGGCGCACTGCCCGAGCGCGCCGCCCGTGAACACGTCGAACCAGTCGAGCATGCCGCCGCCGGAAGACTGGCGGATGTCCTCGATGGCCCCCTGGAGGGCACGCCAGTCGACGCCGGGCGTGGGCACCTGGGAAACGAGGCGGCACACGGCCACGAGGCCGAGCGTGATCAGGATTTTCTTCCGCAGTTCGGGAATCTTGAACGCATTCGAGAAGCCTTTGAACATCGACATAGCTCAAACTCCGTATGAAGTGGACACCTGTACCCGTGCCGGCACGTCGGCCGTCAAGCCTGGACGGCCACGCTGCCGCCGACGGCCTCGATCTTCGCCTTGGCGGCGGCGCTGCAGGGGACCTTCACGACGAACTTCTTCGTGAGATCGCCCTTCGCGAGGATCTTGACGACCGGGCGCTTGGCGCTCTTGAAGCCCTTGGCGGCAAGTGCCTCCAAGGTGATCTCGTCGCCGGCGTTGAACAGCTTCTCCAACGTCTCCACGTTGACGGCAAGCGTCTCGGTGCGGAAACGGGCGTTGTTGAAGCCGCGCTTGGGCAGACGGCGCACGAGGGGCATCTGGCCGCCTTCGAAGCCGAGCTTCTGCTTGTGGCCCTTGCGGGCGTTCTGGCCCTTCTGGCCGCGGCAGCTGGTCTTGCCCATACCCGAGCCGCAGCCGCGGCCCACGCGCTTGGCGCGCTTGCGCGCGCCGGGGGTGTTTGTCAAAGATGAAAGATCCATGATGAAAGTTCCTTATTGAAGGGGTTCGGGGGAACCCGGGTTCCCCCGATTGTTGTTACGCACGGATCGCCTCGATCTCCGCCGCCGAGCGCAGCTGCGCGAGGGCGTTCATCGTGGCCTTCACCACGTTGAGGCGGTTCTTGGAGCCGAGGGACTTGCCCACGGCGTCGCGGATGCCGACGGCCTCGAGGACGGGGCGCATGCCGCCGCCGACGATGAGGCCCGTGCCGGCGGGGGCCGGCTTGAGGATCACGCGGCCGCCGTCGCAGTCGCCCGCCACGTCGTGCGGGATCGTGACGCACACCACGTTGCCCTGGGCGTCCTTCTCGACGCGGAGGGTCACGGGGTGCATGGCCTTGCGGGCCGCCTCGCCGCCCTTGCGGATCGCGTCGGAGACCTCGTTGGCCTTGCCGAAGCCCACGCCCACCTTGCCCTCGTGGTCGCCCACGACGATGACGGCGGAGAAGGACATGCGACGGCCGCCCTTGACGGTCTTGGCGCAGCGGTTGACGAACACGACCTTCTCGTCGAGGTCGTCGGTCGCACCGGATTCACTGCGGCGCTTTTCGCGGTTCATAGCCATTATTCAGCCTCCTTGGCAGGTTTGTCGCTGATCGAGAGGCCGTTCTCGACGGCGCTCGCGACGATGGCCGCCACGCGGCCCGTGAACTTGAATCCGCCGCGGTCGACGACGACGCGCGTGATGCCCTTCGCCTTCGCGGCCTCCGCCGCGGCGGCGCCGAGCTTCTTGGCGACTTCGAGGTTCGCCTTGGACTCCTTCAGCGAGGAGGCCTGGGCGAGGGTGTTGCCGGCCGCGTCGTCGATGAACTGCACGTACATGTGCTTGTTCGTGACGCAGATCGACATGCGCGGACGCTCCACGGAGCCGATCACGCGCTGGCGGAGGCGCAGGTGGCGCTTCGCGCGCTGGTCTTTACGGTTGAAACTCATTTCGATTTCTCCGATTCAGGCAGCCCTTGGGTTAGGCCACCTTCTTGCCCTGTTTACGGCGGATGTGTTCGCCGAGGTACTTGATGCCCTTGCCCTTGTAGGGTTCGGCGGGATAGAAGCTGCGGATGCGCGCGGCGGATTCGCCCACGACCTCCTTGTCGATCCCGGTGAGCGTGACCTGCAGGCCGTCGTTCTCGACGGTGACCGTGAGGCCGTCCGGGATGTCGAAGATCTTCGGGGAGGCGAAGCCGAGCGACAGCGCGAGCTGCTTGCCCTGGAGCGCGGCCTTGAAGCCGGTGCCCTCGATCACGAGCTGCTTCTTGTAGCCCTCGGACACGCCCACCACGTTGTTGTGGATCAGCGCGCGGGCGAGGCCGTGGAAGTTCTTGATCGTGTCGTCCTTGCGTTCGACCACGACCTTGCCATCCTCGACCTTGGCCGTGATGCCGTCGTGCATGACGTAGGCGAGCTCGCCGAGCTTGCCCTTCACTGTGACCTTCTGGCCTTCCACCTTGGCGGTGACGCCGGCGGGGAGGGCCACGGGTTCTTTACCGATACGAGACATTGTTCTGGACTCCTTACCAAACGGTGCAGATGAGTTCGCCGCCGACCTTCTGCTTCTTCGCCTCGAAGCCGCTCATCACGCCCTTCGACGTGGAGAGCACGGCGAGGCCCATGCCGTCGAGGACGGACGGGATCTCGGCGCAGCCCACGAACTTGCGCAGGCCGGGCTTCGACTGGCGCGCAAGGCCGCGGATCGCGGGTTCGGCGCGGTCCGAGTACTTGAGCGTGATGACGAGCTTCTTCGGGAAGTCGGAGGTCGTGAACGCGTCCTGGATGTAGCCGGACGCCTTCATCACCTTCGCGATTTCGGACTTGATGTTGGATGCGGGGGTCGAGACCTGCACAAGACGGGCCTTGAGGCCGTTGCGGATCGTGACCAGCATGTCGGAAATGGGATCAATCGTCATTTTTCAGTTCCTTTCCGAGTTTACCACGAGGCCTTGGTGACGCCGGGGATGAGGCCGTTCACCGCGAGTTCGCGGAAGCAGAGACGGCACACGCCGAACTTCCGCATGTACGCGTGGCGGCGGCCGCAGACGCGGCAGCGGTTGTACGCGCGGACGTTCGCCTTCGTGAGGGGCTTCTTGCCCTCGGCGACGCGCTTCGCGTCCTTTGCCTTCGCCGCGCGCAGACGCACGGTCTTCTCCATGAGACATTTCTTTGCCATGAATTAGTTCCTCCCCGCAAACGGCATGCCGAGCGCAATCAGCAGCTCCTTGGCGGCCTTGTTGTCCTTCGAACTGGTCACGAACGTCACGTCCATGCCGCAATTGGGGCCCGTCGCCTCCACGAGTTCCGGGAAGATCGCGTGCTCCTTGAGGCCGAGCGTGTAGTTGCCGCGGCCGTCGAAGCCGCGGTTCGGCACGCCGCGGAAGTCGCGGATGCGCGGCAGCGCCGCGTTGATGAGGCGTTCGGCGAAGTCCCACATGCGGTCGCCGCGGAGGGTGACCTTCGCGCCGATGACCATGCCCTCGCGCAGCTTGAAGTTCGAGATGGACTTCTTCGCCTTGCAGAGGAGGGGACGCTGGCCCGTGATCGCCGTGAGGTCGTCCACGATGCCCTTCTGCTCGTCCTTCGAGACGATGCCGAAGCCCATGTTGACGACGATCTTCTGGAGACGCGGGACGAGCATCCGGTTCGTCGTGCCGAGCTTCTGCTCGAGCTCGCCGATGATGCGGTTCCGATATTCTTCTTTCAGCTTAGCCATGACGAGTTCCTCAGATGATCTTCCCGGAGGCCTTGAGCTTGCGCGCCTTCTTGCCGTCCTTCTCGGCGGCAGACACGCGGGAGCCCTTCTTCGCGTCCGGATCGTAGGGCATCAGCTTGCAGAGGGCGATCGGGAACTCGCGGTCCACGAGCCCGCCCTGCGTGCGCTCGGTGCGGCGGACGGCTTTCTTGTGGACGTTGATGCCGGACACGATCGCCGTGCCCTTCTTCGCGTCCACCTTCTGGACGACTCCGGTGCGCCCGGCGTCGTTTCCGTGAGTCACGATCACGGTGTCGTTCTTGCGAATACGTGCGATACTCATGATGCGCTCCTCTTAGACCACTTCCGGGGCCATGGACAGGATTTTCATGTAGTTCTTCTCGCGCAGCTCGCGCGGGACGGGCCCGAACACGCGGGATCCGATCGGGTTGAGCTTGGAGTCGACGAGAACGCAGGCGTTCTGGTCGAAGTGCACCCGCTGGCCGTCCTCGCGGACGATCGGCTGGCCCGTGCGGATGATCACCGCCGTCGCCACCTGGCCCTTGCGGATGGTGCCCGTGGGGCTCGCCTCCTTGATGGCCACGCGGATCACGTCGCCGAGATGCGCGTACTCCTTGCGCTGCTTGAGAATGCGGAAGCACATCGCGCGCTTGGCGCCCGTGTTGTCCGCAACGACGAGGTTTGTCAGTTCCTGAATCATGTCACTTCGCCTCCGGCGCCACGATGCGCCACCGCTTGGTCGCGCTCAAGGGGCGCGTCTCCATGATCGTCACGGCGTCGCCGACCTTCGCGGTGTCGGCCTCGTCGTGGGCGTGGTACTTCTTCGAGCGCACGACAACCTTCCCGTAGACGGGATGGCGCTCGCGGTAGGTCACCTGGACGACGACGCTCTTCGCGCCCATCTTCGAGACGACCGTCCCCTTGCGCACCTTGCGTGCGCCGCGCTTCTCTTCATTCGCCATGTTACTGGACCTCCTTCTTCGCGGCGGCCTGGACCGTCAGCATGCGCGCGATTTCGCGGCGCAGCTGACGCATCCGGACCGGCTTTTCTACGTCAACCTTCGACGCCTGCTTGAGCTTCAGCTCGAAGAGCTCCTTGCGGATCTCCTTGATCTTCGCCTCGAGCTCGTCCGCGCCGAGTTCCTTCAGTTCGTTCGTCTTCATCAGATCTTCACTCCTGCACGCGTGATGAACTTCGTGTGGATGCCGATCTTCGTGGCGGCGAGGCGGAGGCACTCGCGCGCCACCTCCTCGGAAACGCCGCCGATCTCGAACAGCACCTTGCCGGGGAGCACGACGGCCACCCAGAACTCCGGGTTGCCCTTGCCCCCGCCCATGCGCACCTCGATCGGCTTGCGCGTGACCGGCTTGTCGGGGAACATGCGGATCCAGAGCTTGCCCTTGCGCTTCATCTCGCGGTTGATCGCGACGCGGCAGGCTTCGATCTGCGTGGCCGTGAGGAACCCGCGCGTGGTCGCCTTGAGCCCGAACTCGCCGTATGCGAGTTCGGCGCCCGAGGTGGCCCATCCGCCGCGGTTCCCCTTGGACTGTTTACGGTACTTGACCCTCTTGGGCATCAACGGCATGGCTTACCTCCGCTCCTTGCGCTCGCCGCGCTCGCCCCGGTCGCCGCGCTCGCGGCGGCCCTCCGGACGGCGGCTCGGCTGGAAATTCTCGGGCTTGCAGATCCACACCTTCACGCCGATCTTGCCGGCGGTGGTGTTGGCCTCCGAAAACCCGTAGTCGATGTTCGCCCGCAGCGTGTGCAGCGGGACCTTGCCCTCGCGGCCCCACTCGACGCGCGCGATTTCCGCGCCGTTGATGCGGCCCGAGGCGTGGATCTTGATGCCGTCCACGCCCATGTCGATGGCGAGCTTCTGCGCCCGCTTCATCGCGCGCTTCAGCGCGATGCGGCGCTCAAGCTGCTGGGCGATGGACTCGGCCACGAGCTGCGCGTCCGCGTCCGCGTCGCGCACCTCCTTGATCTCGAGGTAGACCTCCTTCTTGGTCAGCTTCTCGAGCTCGGTGCGGACGAGGTCCACGTCCTGGCCCTTCTTGCCGATGATCACGCCGGGGCGCGCGCTGAAGAGGCTCACGCGCACGCGGTTGGCGTAGCGCTCGATGAGCACCTTCGAGAGGGCGGCCTCCACGAAGCGCTTCTTCACGAAGGCGCGGATCTTCTGGTCCTCGACCAGGAAGTCGGCGAACGCCTTTTTCGGCGCGAACCAGCGGCTGCGCCAGGCGCGGTTGACGGGCAGGCGAAACCCGGTGGGATTGACTTTCTGTCCCATATTACTTGCTCTCCTTGCCGTCCGTCAGGACGACCTTGCAGTGGCAGAGGCGGTGCGCGATCGGATGGGCCGAGCCGCGCGCGGTCGGCCAGAAGCGGCGGATGCGCACGGACTCGTCGAACACGCAGAGCTTGACCGTGAGCGCGTCGGCGTCCAGGCCGTTGTTGTTCTTCGCGTTCGCGACCGCGCTCAACAGCGTCTTCTTCAGGATCGTCGCCGCCTTCTTCGGCGAGAACTCCACGACCTTCAGGGCGGCCGCGACCGGCAGGCCCTGGCATTCACGCGCAAGCGGACGGCCCTTGGCCGCCGACATGCGGGCGTTTCGCGTAAGTGCTATCACTTCCATGACTCAGTCCTTACTTCTTGTCGGCCTTGTCGACGTGTGCGCCGTGCGACTTGAACGTGCGCGTGGGCGCGAACTCGCCGAGCCGGTGCCCGACCATGTTTTCCGTGATCTTGATCGGGAGATGGACCTTGCCGTTGTGGATGGCGAACGTCAATCCCACGAAATCGGGGAGCACCATCGAGCGGCGGCTCCACGTCTTGATCGGCTGCTTCTTGCCGGCGGCCGTCATCTTCTGGACCTTCCGGAGGAGGGATTCCTCCACGTACGGCCCCTTCTTGAGTGAACGCGACATGTGTTACTTTCTCCGCTTGACGATGACTTTGTTCGAAGACTTGCCGGGCTTGCGCGTCTTGCCGCCCTTCGCGAGCTGGCCCCACGGCGAGCACGGGTTCGTGCCGCCGGACGTACGGCCTTCGCCGCCGCCCATCGGGTGGTCGACCGGGTTCATCGCGACGCCGCGCACCGTCGGGCGGATGCCCATGTGGCGCTTGCGGCCGGCCTTGCCGAGCTTGATGGAACCCCAGTCCTTGTTGCCCACCGCGCCGATCGTGGCCTTGCACTTCGCGCTGAAGATGCGCACTTCGCCGGAGGCGAGCTTGAGCGTCACGGTGTCCTTGTCGCGCGCCATGACCTGCGCCTCGGTGCCCGCCGAGCGGGCGAGCTTCGCGCCCTGGCCGGCCACGAGCTCCACCGCGTGCACGAACAGGCCGAGCGGGATCTGGCCGAGCGGAAGGCAGTTGCCCACCGTCGCCTCGGCCTTCGGACCGCTCATCACCTTCATGCCCACCTTGAGGCCCTCCGGCGCGAGGATGTACGTCTTCACGCCGTCGGCGTACTCGAGGAGCGCGAGGTTCGCGCTGCGGTTGGGGTCGTACGCGATCGCCTTGACCTCCGCCTCCACGCCGTCCTTGGCGCGGCGGAAGTCCACGATGCGGTAGCGCTGCTTCGCGCCGCCGCCGTGGTGGCGCGTCGTGATGCGGCCCTGGTTGTTGCGGCCGGCGGTCTTCCGCTTGGCCCGCGTGAGGCTCTTCACCGGCCTCTTCTCGGTGATCTCCTCGAACGTGGAGGCCACGCGGAAGCGCATCCCCTGCGAACGAGGCTTGAACGTCTTAAGTGCCATAATCCGGTTCCTCTTCCTTACAGGATTTCAATGCGCTCGCCGGGCTTGACCTCGACGATCGCGCGCTTCCAGGTGGATTCCGTCAACTGGCGGCGCGTGCCGCGCACCGTGCGGAGGCCGCCCTTGACGTTCACCGTGCGCACCGCGAGGACGTGCACGCCGAACTGCGCCTCCACCGCCTGGCGGATCTGGGGCTTCGTCGCCTCCTTGTCCACTTCCAGGAAGTACTGGTTGAGCGCGCCGAGCCGAGAGCTCTTCTCGGAGAGAATCAGGCGCTTGATGATGTCACGGGCCATTACTTGTTCTCCTTCCCGGCCACACGGGCCATGAGGGCGTCGTAGCCGGCCTTGTCGCACACGATCTTCCGGAACAGAAGCACCGCGTACGGGTTGATCTCCTGGGCGGTCGCGGAATCGACGCGCGGCAGGTTGCGCACCATGCGGTCGAGCGTCTCGTTGATCTCCGCCGTCACGACGAGCGCGCTGCGGTCGACCCCGATCTTCTTGAGGAACGCCGCCATCAGCTTCGTCTTCGGCGCCTCGAAGGCGAACTCGCTCACCACGAGCACGTCGCCCGCCTGGATCTTCTCCGAGACGGCGCGCGCAAGCGCGAGCTTCATCACCTTCTTGTTCACCTTCAGGCCGAAGTCGCGGGGCTTCGGGCCGTGCGCCACGCCGCCGCCGCGCCACACCGGGCTCTGGCGGAAGCCGGCGCGGGCGTTGCCCGTGCCCTTCTGCTTCCAGGGCTTCTTGTTCGAGCCGGCGACTTCGCCCTTGCCCTTCGTGGAGGCCGTGCCCGCGCGCATCGCGTTGCGGATGGCCACCACCGCGTCCTTGAGCGCCTGCGCGCCCTTGTCCAGGACGAGGGAGGCCTCGTCGACCTCGATGTCGGCGCCGGCCTCGCCGGCGGACGTATACTGCTTAATCGTGCTCATGTCTTACTTCGCCCCTTTCTTCGCCTTGAACGCGAGGGCCGCGTTCTTGAGGGACTTGCGGACGATCACCGTGCCGTTGCGGGCGCCGGGGATCGAGCCTTTAACGAGAATCACGTTGTCGTCGGGACGGATCTGCACAACCTCGAGGTTCACCGCCGTGCGGTTCACGTCGCCCATGTGGCCCGGCATCTTCTTGCCCTTCTCGATCCAGCCGGGGAGGTCACGCGCGGCAAGGCCGCCCGTGCGGCGCTTCGAATGGCCGCCGTGCGTCATGTTGCCGCCCGCGAAGCCGTAACGGCGGAGGACGCCCGCGAACCCGCGGCCCTTCGTCACGCCCGTCACGTCGACAAACTTGACGCCGTCGAAGTTGGCTACCGTGAGCACGTCGCCCACCTTCACCTCTTCGCCGGCGTCCGGAGCGAATTCCTTGAGGATCCGCACCTTCTTGTCCTTCAGGCCGCCCGTCTTCTCCTGATGGCCCGCGACGGCCTTCGTGAGACGGTGCGCCTTCTGCTCGCCAAAGCCGAGCTGGGCGGCCACGTAGCCGTCCTTTTCAAGCGTCTTCACCTGGACGACCGGGCAGGGACCCACCTCGATCACGGTCACGCACACGCGCTTCCCGTCGTCGGTGAACACCTGGGTCATCCCGATCTTCTTGCCAATCAAACCTTCCATTGCGCCCTCCTTACACCTTGATGGTGATGTCGACGCCCGCAGGCAGGTTCAGCTTCTTCAGTTCGTCGATCGTCTTCGCCGTGGGGTTGACGATGTCGAGCAGGCGCTTGTGCGTCCGCATCTCGAACTGGTCCATGCTCTTCTTATCGACGTTCGGCGAACGGTTCACCGTGAACCGCTCGACGCGCGTCGGCAGCGGGATCGGGCCCACCACCTGCGCACCCGTCCCGCGGGCCGTGTCGATGATTCCACCGACGGCCTTGTCCAGCACACGATGGTCGTATGCCTGCAGGCGGATGCGTACTCTCTGCTGTTGCATCTCTGTTCTTCTTTCGTTTTGCTTTTTACCTTGTACCTGCCCTTCGACGACTCCGACATCGCCGGGCGGCCTTGCGCCGTTGCCTGCGCGGTCCCCGCAGGGGCCGTCTCGGAGTTGAGTTTCCGGTCAGTCCAACCCTCGGAGAGCAAGCCCGAAAATGGAACGCGCCCGCGGCGCCTTCCCGGCACTGCGGGCACGTGATGTCCCTCTCGCCGGACGCATCCAGTGCCTTTGCGAGGCTGCCGGACCGTATCTCGAACTCTTCGACCCTCTGGGGGTTAGGCCGAATAGTTTATCAAAATACCGAAGGGCAGACAAGGGGGAAAATTGCAAAATTTCAGTTGTCGTTTGCAAGAGTGAACGCAAGCGTCCAAAGCGTTTACCTTTGCAGGCAGGGGGAATGTCAGGGAGAATGTACGATTAAGGATTATAGTTCCTCT
>ONRL01000066.1 GCA_900320225.1 uncultured Lentisphaerota bacterium | reverse complement strand
GGAATCGTCGTGTTGGCGTTTCCGCTCGTCTTGCCCCAGCTGTAGTACCAGTTGAGGCCAGTCGGCACGTCGGGGACGCGCGTCCCGAAGCGGAGCGTGCCGCCCTGCACGTCGGTCGCGCCCGCCACGCGGAACGGACCGTAGATCGTCAGTTCGTCCGTCCCCGTCTTCGTGAGCGACTTGAGCGTGCCCTTCACGAGCAGCGGCGTACCCGTCACGGCGCAACGCCCGTCTGCGATTACGTCTGGAAACTCGGCAACGCGAGCGTAGAACACGCCCAGCTGTGCGTTGTTGAGGCGGATCGGCGCGCCGTTCGTGGGGATTGCGGCGAAGACCTTGCCCGTCACGCTCACGCCGCCCGCGAACGAGTTGTCGGGATTGGAAAACTGGACATAGCCGCCGCCGTATGCGGTAAAGCCACCGTTGCCGGAGACGACTGCGGACAGATTGAACACGCGCCCTTCCGCGTCGAACTGCACGGGCGTGTTGCCGTCCACCGTCATGGTGCCATCCCATTGGTTCATGGCGGTGATGGATCCCGGCGCGTGCGTGCCGTTTCTGCCGATCTCAATGCGTGCGCCGTCCTTGAGCCAAAGCGTGCGTTGCTGAATGAAATTGACATTCTGGAGGTAGAACCAGCAGCCGGGGTTGACCGTCACGGAATACGCCGACGAACCGGTCCCCGTACCGCTCTCAAAACCGAATTTTCCGCTTTCCACCATCACGCTGCCTGGGTTGGAGATGGTCAACGACACGAACCGGAACAGTGCACTGGCGGAATCCATCGCGACGAAGACAGTGTGGCTGTTGCAGTTGACCCTGCCGTAGCGGAACTCAAACGCCTTGTTGCCCGTCACACGGATATCGCCGTCTAGCACCACCATTCCTGAACCGGCGAAATTCCAGCAGTCGTTGTTCGTCTGGCGGATGGCGCCGAGATTGCCGTACCCCGTCCCCTTCAGGTGGAACGTCTCGCTGCCATAGGCTGGCGAACCGCCTTGGGCCGTCCAGCCCGTCCCTGCGCCGACCGTGCTCCAAAGAGTGCCGCCGTCCACATAGGTGATGCCGTTCGTCGTGCCGAACGAGGTCGCCACCGTGGCCTTGTACTGCCCGTCGAGGATGTAGATGTCGTTCGGGTAATCGGCCATCACGGCGCCGACGATGAGCGTGCCGCCGCCCTTCTTCGCGAGCGGATAGGCGACGTTGTCCTCGTTCATCATCGTCGCCACATCGTCCGCCGTGAGCGTGTAGTCCTCGTTCGCCGGCACGTCGATCACGTACTTGCCGTCAATCACCTCGCGCGTCGGCGCGGCGAACGCGCAAAAGCTCGCTGCGACCGCCGCTCCAAACGCCATCAATACCTTTTTCATGCGAAAGCCCTTTCTCCGAGAGAAATAAAACATGTGTAATTTAACATTAGCACACCCGTTTTGTCAATCATTCTTGAAAAGCTCTTGTCAGCGGGTGACTTCGTAGAGCATGCGCGCGCCGTGGGGGCCGTCCACGGCCGCCGTGAAGCAGAGCTTGCCGTCCTTCACTTCGGCGGGCATGGTTCCGAGCCGCTTACCGCTCGTCTCCAGCTCGTACACCGTGTAGGCGGCGGGCTCCGCGAGCGCGAGCTTGACCTGCGCCGTGCCGTTGCGCACGAGCGAACCTCTGCCGAACTTGAGGAGGATGGTCTTCTCCGGATCGGCGAACTTCGTACCCTCGCCCTGCACGTCCGTGAGGTGCGTGACGAGGATGCGCCGCGAGGCGGCCACGGGCGCACCATCGAGCGAGCTGGCCCAGACCGTGGCGGCCGCGCCGCCGAGCGTCACGGAGATCGCCCCGGCGCTGAACGCGCCGTCCGGCGCAAACCCGCCGCACGTGCGCGGGGTATTGATCGTGAACGAGCCGCGCACACGGTCAAAGCCAAGCGAGGGATTGGCGGCGACGGAACGCGCCCAGTTCGTGACAGCCGGATCCTCGGCCTGCTCGCGCGGAATGATGCGAATGTCGCCGCCAATATGGCGGCTTTCCCAGTTAGTCCCAGCCCCATCTAACTGGGAGAGCCGCCTTCCAGGCGGCGGAGTGAGGCAGGAGCTCACGCGCATGTTCCATGCCGCGTCGCTCCACGACGGCGAGCCGGAGAACGGCTTCGTGCCCTCCGGCTTTTCGCTCGCGGGCGTGATGAGCAGCGAGGCGCCGCCCGGCGCGAGCGGCGCAATGTCGCCGCGCAGGAAGAGGCAGATGCTCGCGCGGTCGCTCGCCTGTCCGAGCGGGTCCGTGCCGAGGTTGAAGTAGCCGGGCGCGTGACGGGGGTTCTCGAGGCAGTCCTCGCGGCTGTGGCCGTAGGCGAAGCGCCACATGCCGTCCCAGTCCTGGAGCGCCGCGATGGCGCCCGTGAGGATGCCGCCCACGCCGCGGAACATGCCGGGGCCGGAGAAGTTCCATTCCGTGACGGTGAACGGCTTGTCCGCCATGCGCGTGAAGCCGAGGCGGCACGGCGGCAGGACGGGCGTGAGGATCGGGTTGCGGTTGCCGCAGCGGCTCGGCAGGCGCCAGCGCTGCTCGAGGAAATGCGGATGGTCCACGTAGAAGTGGTCGTCGATGTAGTCGTATTCGGCTGACGCCCGCTGCAGCGGCGCGAAGTGCGGTCCGCAATTGTCGTTCGTGAGGAGCGCCTTGCAGCCGATGCCGCGGAGAAACGCCTTCATGCGCGCGACCATCTTCGCCTCCATCTCGCCCATGAAAAGCGCGAACGCGGCGTTGTACGTGCCCTTCGGCAGGTTGTCGGGATCGGCGTCCGGGTAAAACGACGGATCGGCGGCGCGCTTCGCGAGCACCCACTTCCGCCAGGCTTCGCGCACGCGCTCGTCCTTCGCCGTCTCGCGTCCCCAGCCCATGAAGAGCCCGCCCTCGTTGATGAGCGAGATGAGCGAGAGCGCCGGCTCGTCCTTGTACGCGCGGCCCGTGTACGGGTTCACGTGGTTGAGGAAGTTCCGCGAGTACGCGCACCAGTTCTCGAACGCGGGATCGTAGAGCGCGCAGAGCGCCTTGAAAAGCTGCATGTCCACGAGGCCGTCGCGGTCCACGCCGATGTGCCGCCACTTGATCACGTGGTTGCGCGAGACGAAGAGGTCCGTCGTGAGGTAGAAGCCCTCGCGGATGGCCGTCGCGAGCAGGTAGTCGAACTTGTCCATGTTCTCCTTGCTGAGCGTGAGGCCGTCGGGGCTGCCCTTCACCGTGCCGCTGTCGTGGTGGTGGAAGCGGATCGCGTTGTAGCCGAGGCGCTTGAAGCGCGTGACCATCGTCTCGGCCTCCTCGTGCGAGGGGAAGTTCGCCGTGCCGCAGAGGTTCACGCCGTAGAGACGCACGGGCTTGCCGGGACGCCCCTCGAACTCGAAGTGGCTGCCCACGTTCTTCATCCAGCCGTACTTGCCGGACGGCGCGTCGGCGAAGCCCATGCACGAGAAGTCGAGCGCGCTCCCGGCCTCGATCTCCTTGCGGTAGGTGAGCGGAATCCAGTCCGCGCCGCGCGCGATGACCGTCGGCTCGATTGACTTCGCCACGAGCGGCTCGTCGGCGGAGACGGTGAACGCGTACGTCTGCGTCTCGCCCTTCTTCCACGTCTTCTGCCCGAGCGTTCCGAGGCGGAGCGAGTACGTCTCGCCCCAGCGCCAGTTGTCCTGAATGGCGATCCCCTGCTCGCGGTCGGCGACGAACGTCAGCATGCGCCCGGTCGCGCCGAACGCCACGGACACCTCCGTCCCCTTCCCGCCCATCACGTGGATGCCGTCGTTCGCGGGACGACTGAACGTGCCTTGCCGCTTCGGCGTCTTCCACGGCCGGCCCGTCACCTCCGCGGCCGGCTGCGTGAACGAGCAGGCGAGGATCACGAGCTTCGTGTCCTCGACGGGCGTGAACGAGTAGGCGATCTTCACCTTGCCATCCGGCAGCTGTTCGAGACGCGCCTCGGCCTTGATGAGCACGTTCGTGCCGTTCGCGAGCGAAAACGGCGCGACGCCGGACTTCTTGATCTCCCAGCCGCCCTTGCTAGACAGCCCCTGCCAGCCAGGCAGTGCCACGAGCGAGCGGAACACGTGCTCATTCCCCTCGCCGAAGCGGATGTCGCCCGCGGGCGCGAGCGTCACGTCGAGCGAAAACGCGCGGACCGCCGCCAGCGCGGCGGCGACTAAGCCGGTCCATTTGATGTTCATTTCCTTTTTCTCCTGTTGGTGGTAAATCAGCGCCAAACATTATACCATGTTTTTGCACCCGCACAGCGGCCAGATTTGGTATTCTATTCACGACTGCCACGCATGTGGCCGTCACTCGAAAGGAGTTTTGAGGATGAAAGCGCTTGCAACAACATTCGCCGCATTCATGACTGCGGCCGCATTCGCGGACGGTGCGTCCGGTTCGCTCACGGTCGGATGCCCGACCGCGAACATCGACGAATTCCGCGCGGTCGCGACTTTCGCGAAGTCGATCGGCGCCACGCACGTGGACGCCAGCCAGGTGGAGTACTCCCTGTGGCAGTGGGACGTGAACAGGTACGACCCCTATCCCAACTGGTCGATGCACCGTCCGTCGATCTTCAAGTTCATCGTGCCGCCCGAGCTTTCCAAGTACCTTCCCGCCGATTATGCGGCGCGGAACCTCCGCGCACTCGAGGAGCGGGCGAAGGTGCTGCGCGAGCTCGGCCTCAAGGCCGACTTCACCGGCATGGAGCCCGCGTACTTCCCCGAGCAGGCGTATCTCGACCATCCAAAGTGGCGCGGCGCGCGCTGCGACCAGACGCGGCGTTCGCGGAGCGAATACTACGCGCCGTGCGTCGAGAACCCCGAAGTCCGGCGGATGTACGTGGACGCGGTGGCGAAGCTCTGCACGGTGTGTCCGTTCGACCGGTTCAAGTTCCGGTGCAACGATTCGGGCAGCGCGCTCTGCTGGAGCGAGTCCCTCTACCCCGGCAAAAACGGACCCGCGGCCTGCCGTAGTGTGCCGTATGGGAAACGCGTGGCCGATGCGCTCTCCATCTTCCAAGAAGGCGCCGCCCAGGCGGGTCTCCCCGGCGCGAAGGTCAACTTCCGCGCGAGCCTCGGGCCCGAGAACGCCATCTTCCCGTGGATGAAGCCGGGGCAGAGCGTCAACAACAAGACGGCCCAGGGCACGGCGGCGGCGTACGTGGTGGGATTCCCCAACCGGTTCGCCGACTGCTCCGCCCCCATTCTCGGGATGACGCGCCTCCCCTACCTCGTCTCGCAGCTCCAGACCGCGCAGCAAAACCCCGGCGCGGACGTCGAGGTCGGCCTGCGCTCCCTGCACGAGGCCTGCGCCATCGAACTGCTCCGCCGGCACATGAACACGCCCGTGGGTGACGGCCCCGTCGCGAAATGGGAGGCCGTGCGGGAAGTGGCCGAATCGTTCGTCGGCAAGGAACACGCGATCGAACTGGCGGAGGGTTACGAGGCGCTGGAGACGTCGCTGGACCGGGTTGCCAGCTTCTACACGGGCGGACACCTCTTCCTGCTCGGGTCGCTCCACCAGCGGTGGTTCCTGCGGCCGTTCGTCGCGTTTCCCGGCGAGCTCAAGGGCGAGGACCGGTCTTACTGGCGCGACTACATCTTCCAGGCGCAGTCCGAGGAGGAGGCGAACAATCTTCTCGACCTGCAGGGACACCGCTGGCTGAGCGGCTACGGCGGCGCCTTCCTTTCGAACATGGCCATTGCCAGAGGCGCGCTTCCGCTCGCGTTCAAGGCGCACGGCATCTTCTCCCGCGCGCGCCAGTGGGCGGCGGACGCCCGCGCCGCGCGGTACCTCGCGGACCAGACGCAGAAGATCGCCATGTACATCTGCATCCTCAAGAACGCGCGCAACGCGGTGCAGTTCCAGGCGATCCTCGACCGCACCGACTTCACCGACACGCCGTGCGACACCTCGCCCGCAATCGACGAGCAGGGCGACGTGCGGCTGTACAAGATCAACCAGATCGTCCGCGATGAAATCGACAACTCCCTGCGCATGATCGACATCCTCGAACAGGCGTCGGACCCCGTGTTCGAGCATGCGGCGTCAGACAAGGAACAGACGATCATGCGCCTCGGCCCGAAGGCGTCCGTGATCCGCGTGGAGCCGGCAGAGGGATTCGAACCCCCGACCAGCGGTTTACAAAACCGCTGCGCTACCACTACGCTATACCGGCGAAAGGAATGTAAGTAGTTTACCAAAATCCGCCGCCATTTCAAAGACACAATTTCGGCGAAGTGCCATTTATGGTATACTAGCCCGCGCGTACGAAGAGGAGTTGGCAAAATGAGAGACTTTTTCAACAAGGTCGCCGAACACATCGACAAGCTCGACGCCGAGGGACAGCGCAAGCAGTACCGTCTGCTCGTGGAAGAACTGTCGTTCTACGAGTCGGTGTTCCGTTCCCTGCGCGAGGGCGTGCTCGTGGTCGACGCGGCGGGAAACACGGTGTACGCGAACGAGGCGGTTGCGCGCCTCACCGGTTTTGACGGCGCGAAGGCCAAGGGGCGGCCCGTACGGCACCTTCTGCCGGATTGGGACTGGGACAACCTGCTCGCGCCGTCCGGGGAAGGCAGGGGTTGGACGCGCCAAGCCTCCTGCGAGCTGGAGGTCACCTACCCCGAACACCGCATCCTCGAAATCCAGTCCACCCCTTCCGCAAACGGCACGGTCCTACTCGTACGCGACGTGACGTTGGCCCGCGCGCGCGAGGAAAGCGCACGAGAGACGAGCCGCACCGACGCCGTGCGCGATCTGGCCGCAGGCGTCGCCCATGAGATCGGAAACCCGCTCAACGCCATCTCGCTGAACCTCCAGCTTCTCGCGCGCGAGTTCCGCCGCGAACCTGACGAAGACCGCCGCGCGCGCCTGTTACACGACATCGCGACCTCGCAGAACGAAGTCAAGCGGCTGGAGGGAATCATCAAGGGCTTCCTCTCCGCTCTGCGCCCCGCAAAACTCAACCTCGTGCCGGGATCGCTCGTCGACCCGCTCACGGACACGCTGGACGCCCTGAAGGCGCAGTTCGAGGACCGCCGCATCCAGACGCAGCTCAACCTCCCGTCCGCCCTGCCGACGGTGCTCGTGGACCGCGCCCAGATGGAACAGGTTTTTTTCAATCTCATCAAGAACGCCCTTGAGGCGATGAAGGACGGCGGCGACCTTGACATCGAGGTGGGTGCCGATGACCGCGACGTGCACGTTGTCATTCGCGACAACGGCAGCGGCATGGACGCGGCGACGCTCGCGCACATCTTCGAGCCGTACCAAACCTCGAAGGAACAGGGCAGCGGCCTTGGATTGATGCTCTCGCGCCGCATCGTACACGCCCACGGCGGCGAGATCGACGTGGAGTCGAAACCCGGCGCCGGCACGGCATTCACCGTCCGCATCCCGCGTCTGGAGAAGCGCGTACGGCGCCTCAAGTAACCCCGTTCACCATTCGACGAGGTACCAGACCGTCTGGTATTTCTCGGAGACGTCGAACGTGGCGGAGCCCCCTTCCGCCGGCACCGTGAACGGCGAGGCGATCGGGCGTGCGTTGCCGTCAAGCGGCGTCACGCGCACCGCGCCGGTGGCGGGGATGCGGATCGTCGAGCGCACGCCCTCGCAAACGTAGGGCGCATCTCCCATCGCCTTCATCGTCGTGATGCGCTCGTCCAGCGTCCGCGTGCCGTCGGCAGGCTGTAACGCCTCGTCCGATCCAACGCGCGTGAGCTTCGCGCCAGATGCCTGCTGGTAACCGGTCGCGGCCAACAGGTACTTGCCGGGCGAGAGTTCCGTGAAGGAAATCGCCGCCCATCCCATGAGCGTGTCGCCGAGCGTGACCGTGAAGCCGTCGGCAAACGCATGTGCCGTGCCGGGCGGCCCGAACATCGAAAGGAACTTCGTGCGCGAGGTATCCACGGCGTACCACTCCTTCCCGGATTGCTTCGCGTCCCAGCGGAGCTCGCCGGTGGACGACACCGTGGCGCGGTCGCGCGGCAGCGCGACCCTCCCGTATGGGGAGGCGCCATCTTGGCGGCGGTCGCGCGGCAGCGCGCCCCTCTCTGGAAGGTCCACGAGTTCGCGCCCGGTCACCGCCTTGAGGCAGGCGAGGGGATCCGTGTCGTGGATGTGCGTACAGCGGGCGAAGCCCGTCTTGATGATCGCGTCGCGCTCGTCCGCACGACGGAGCTCGTACGCGATGCGCGCCGTCTCCGCCTCGCCGTTCTTCACGTCCCCGCGCACGAACATGTTCACGGACGCGGGGAGGTGCGCGAGATACTTGGCGTTGTTGCGCATGTCGAGGAACCGACTCCCCCCGTAGGTGTGTTCCGAATTGTGCGACCAGGTGTAGGCGTGGAACGCGGCCGTGTTCTGGAACGCCGCCACGGAGAGCGCAATCGGGAAGAACTCGGCGGCGGTTGCCATCTGACTCATCATGCTCGCCTCGCTGATGGTGAACGGCTTGCCGAAGACGCGGTTTTCGAAGATCCGTTGCATGTTCCGGCCACCCTTTTCATCGACACTGCGTACGATGGACTTGTTGAAGCAGTACCATCCGCTCATGTCCCACGGTTTCCCCAGCCACCCGATGAGGCCGCCGTAGTAGAAATGGTCGTCGATGAAGTCGCCGTAGGCCTGCGGGTAGTGCGCGCCGTAGTCGGCCGTGCCGCAGTTCACCGGCGCGCGCGCCTTCATCTCGCCCTTCACGAAACCGTACATTTCCTTCCAGTAGCGGTTCTCCACATCGAGGATGAACGCGGAGAGGTCGCGTGTGCGCGCGGCGGAACGTTCGCGGCCCAGTCCGACCGTGCCGTCCTCCAGCGTCTCGCCCGGCTCCAGACCCAGTTCGCCGCCACGCACGAAGGAAAGGTCGGCCAGTTCGTAGGTGCCCATCTTGTTGAACTGCACCTGGACGCGGTTGTCCGCGTCCGTCACGAGCGCCGCCGCCCGCATGCGGACCACCTGCCAGTCTGGTCCCGTCTGGATGGTGCGCTGGCAGCCCTGGTCGCCCCAGGGCCGTCCGTGTTGGCCGACGCGGAAGAACGCGGTTCCGGGTTTCTCGGAACGAATCCTGAACGAGACCGTGTACGGCTGGCGCTCGTTCAACGGCACGCCGACGAGCGCGAACTTGCGCACCTTCGTGGCGTCGATGCGCACGAGGCCCTTCGACGGATCGAACGCATAGTCCTTCGGTGCCTTCCCGTTCCCGTATCCTTCCGTGTACCAGTGCGCACGCGCGAACGCTGCGGCGTCCCTCCACGTGTCGGGCGGCAACACGTCCGGTTCCGGCGGCGACGACACGACCCACGCCTCGCGCAGACGCGCCGTCGTGCCGTACTTCGCGCGCAGCCAGTCGCAGAACTGCCGTTCAAGCTCACGGCGGAAATAGGGCGTGAGGTTGTCCTCCAGGTTCCACCTGAACCAGGCGATCGCCAGCGAACACTCGTTGTTGATCTCCCACGTCATCACGGCCGGATCGTCGCGGTAGGCGAGGCCGGTGTAGGGATTGACGTGGTTGAAGACCGTGCGGATGAACTCCTTCTGGTGGAGGATGAACGTGGGGTCGAAGTTATCGAGTCCCTTGTTTTCCTTCATCGTCTGCTTGAAATCCTTGAAGCGGTAGCCGGCCGTCCGCGCCGAATGGAGGTTCATGTCGGCGGAGATGCCGCGCTGCTTCAGCTGGAAGAACAGCCAGTCGAAGCGGTCGAGCAGGTCGGGGTCGATGCCCTTCGAGAAATCCTTGTCCGCGCGCCGCTGCCACGTGTACTGCGGGAAGATGCGCACGGCGTTGATGCCCCACCGCGCGAGGCGTTCCGCCATCGCGGGCGCGTCCGTCTTCTCGGGGAGCGCCGCCGGACCGTACAGGTTCACGCCGAAGAACCGCCGCGCCCGTCCCGATTCGTCCACAAAGTCCGACCCCTTCGCCGCGAGGAAGCCTCCTGTTCCGGCCGGCTCGCGCTTTGCCGTCAACGTCCACAGGTTCGGCAGGTTCTCACCCTCCATCGCGAACGGGAACATGCGCGGCGTTTCACATTTCGCCTCGCCCGCCACGACGACCAGAGCGAACGACAGGAGAAATTGAACCACACGCAACATTTGTTTCATCATTTCAATCCTTCTTGTGTCCTTCTACTTAGTTCACGATACACCTGACCAAAGGATTGCGCTCCCGTAATTCCGCATGGATGAGTTCCAGACGGCTCTCGTACGACAAAGGGATCAAGGGGTAAACTCCAATACCGTATAGGAGAACGGCTGGAGCTGCGGCGTGGCGCGGAAGAGACCCGTCACGTCCTTCGGCGACACGCGGTCGGGATCGTCCGGCGGGTTGTGCTCTTCCAGACGATCCGCCGAAAGCGACGTGGCGCGCACGAGTCTGAGGCCCGCCGCCTTCCCGAAATCAAGCGCGAGCGCCTTCGCCTCCGCGGACGAGTTGACGAGGTGCAGCACCACGGACGCGCCGTCGCGGCTGCGCGTGGCGCTCACCGTCACGTCGGGGCTGTCCGTCGCACCCGCCACGAGGATGTCGCGGTGGTTCGCGCTCGCCATCTGCTGCGCCCAGCCGCACGGCTGGAGCCATACCTTGTCCGTCGTGTAGAAGATCTGCCCCTGGTCCCAGCCGTTGTCGTTCTGCATGTACGCCTGCAGTGCGTTCGCGGGACAGCTCGTGAGGATGAAATCGCCCAGCTCGCGCACCGCCTCGAGGTTGCGCGCGTGCGCAAGGGCGCGTTTCATGTCGTGGATGTAGGCGTTCTCCTCGAAGATCGCGGCCTTCATCGTCGTCTTCGGGTTGAGGCGCGTGATCATCTCGCGGAATGTCTTGAGCGCGTGGCGCGTGCCGCCGCCGGAGCCCGGCCCGCCCGCACCCACGTGGATGTCCCAGTACTCCACGTAGCCGTCCGTCAGACGGAACGTCTCCTCCATGAGGTCCATGTGCTTCATCTGCCACATCACCGCGCCCGCGAAGACGAGCTTCGGGTTCGCCTGGCGCATGGCGGGCACGAGCCGACGCACGTTCTCGCAGTAGCGGCGGATGTCCGCCAGCACGGGCTTGCCGCCGGCCGGCGTGAAGCCGGCGCACTCCTCGTTGCCGATCTGCACGCAGATGAAACCGTCGAACTGCTTCAGCCACGTGGCGAGCGCCACGGCGTCCTCGGTGGAGTCGTAGGCGTGGATCGAGAACGCGCACGGGAGCTTGAGGAGGTTGGCCATCTGCACGAACTCGCGCACCATGAAGCCGCCCGAGCTCTTCTTGAACCAGAAGCCCTCGTAGGGGACGCGCGCGCCCTGCATGTTCTTGAGCAGGTACTCGGGCGCGTTCACCATCGACCCGCCCCAGCGGAGGAAGGTGAGCCCCTCCTTCTGGAATCCCGCCACGATGTCCTCGCGGCAGCCCATGCGCCCGAATGCGTTCGTCGGCTCGTCCTTGAGGTAGGCGTCGTCGATCCAGACCTTGCCGCCGCCGGAGGCGACCACGGCGAAGCGCGCGGCCGGGTCGGTGCGGTCGGGCGTGAGCGCGAACTCGACCTTCGTCCAGTCGTTCCAGCTCGGCGCGGGGATGGACGTCTTCGCGTAGACGATGCGTCCGTCCGCGCGCTCGAGGCGCACCTCCAGCGCGCCCACCACGCCGCGCGCGAAGAAGTGGCCGCACATCTTCTTCCCCTCGCGGCACGGCACGCCCCAGCCGTTGAGGCCGCGGTTGGCGACGCCCGCGGACCCCGTGCCGGGCGCGAGCAATTCGCTCGCGCGGCCCCAGTGCGCGACCTTCGCGTCGCGCGCGAACAGGCCGTCGCCGCTGGTGATGCCCTCCCACTGGCGTCCGCAGCTGATGCCGCCCTTGCCCTTCTGCGCGTAGGGGATTACCTGCGGCGACAGCTCCTCCTCGAAGCTCTCGTCCCAGAGACGTTGCGCGTCGAGTCCGCCGTAGATCTCGTGGTTCACGTCCTCCATGCCCGTGCCGTAGATCGTGCGCGGCACCTGCGCCTTCACCTCGTCGAGGTTCACGGACACCTTCACCGCCTCGGCGGCGAAACAGAGGACGCCGACTGCGGCGGTCCCGATCGCGTAGGCCGTCCTCATGCGCGGCCGAGCACTTTCCGGTAGTGGGCGATGAGGGCGTTGGTGGAGGAGTCGTGCTTCAGTTCGGGCTTCTCCGCGACGAGGTCCTTCAGGACGTTCTTCGCGAGCACCTTGCCGAGCTGCACGCCCCACTGGTCGAACGAATAGATGTTCCAGATCACGCCCTGCGTGAAGATCTTGTGCTCGTAGAGCGCCACGAGCGCGCCGAGCGTCTCGGGCGTGAGGTCGTCCGCGAGCAGGGTGTTCGTGGGACGGTTCCCCTCGAACGTCTTGAACGGCACGAGCTCCTCGGGGTCGCCGTCCGCGCGGCACTGCTCGGCCGTCTTGCCGAACGCGAGTGCCTCGGTCTGGGCGAAGAGGTTCGCCATGAGCTTGTCGTGGTGGTCGCCGATCGGGTTGTGCGTCTTGCAGAAGCCGATGAAGTCGGCGGGAATGAGGTGCGTGCCCTGGTGGATGAGCTGGTAGAAGCTGTGCTGGCCGTTCGTGCCGGGCTCGCCCCACTCGATCGGGCCGGTGGAGTAGGCGACGGGCTTACCGTCCTTCGTCACGGCCTTGCCGTTCGACTCCATGTCCATCTGCTGGAGGTAGGCCGGGAAGCGGCTGAGGTACTGGTCGTAGGGCAGCACGGCGTAGCTCTCGGCGCCGTAGGCGTTCGAGTAGAGGATGCCGAGGAGCGCGAGCACCACGGGCATGTTCTTCTCGAGGCGGGCGGTGCGGAAGTGCTTGTCCATCTTCCAGTAGCCCTTGAGCATCTTGCCGAAGTTCTTCGGTCCGATGGAGATCATGAGTGAGAGGCCGATGGCGCTCGGGAGCGAGTAGCGGCCGCCCACCCAGTCCCAGAACGCGAACATGTTCGCGGGGTCGATGCCGAACTTGACGACCTCGGCCTCGTTGGTGGAGAGGGCCACGAAGTGCTTGGCCACGGCGGAGCCGCTGCCGCCGAGCTCCTTCACGAGCCAGTCGCGCGCGCTCTCGGCGTTGGTCATCGTCTCCTGCGTGGTGAACGTCTTGGAGGCGACGATGAAGAGCGTTTCGGCGGCCTTCACCTGGCGGAGGGTCTCGGCGAGGTGGGTGGCGTCGACGTTCGACACGAAGAAGCTCTTGATCGAGCGCTTGGAATACGGGGCGAGGGCGAGCGTGGCCATCACGGGGCCGAGGTCGCTGCCGCCGATGCCGATGTTGACGACGTACTTGATGCGCTTGCCGGTGAAGCCGCGGTGCGCGCCGCTGCGCACGGCGTCGGCGAACGCGCCCATCTTCGCGAGCACGGCGCGCACGTCGGGCATCACGTCCTTGCCGTCCACGAACACCTGCGCCGCGGGGTCGCAGTTGCGGAGCGCGGTGTGGAGCACGGCGCGGTTCTCGGTGCGGTTGATCTTCGCGCCCGTGAACATCTTCTCGATCTCCTCCTGCAGGTTCGCGGCCTTCGCGAGCCCGAAGAGCGCCTTCATCACGTTGGCGTCGATGCGGTTCTTCGAGTAGTCGAGCGTCCAGCCAGCCGCGCTCAGCGTGTACTTGGCCGCGCGGTCCGGGTCGGCCGCGAACAGCTGCTTGATCGTCGTCGTCTTCGAGGCCGCCACGGCGTCCTCGACCTTTTTCCAGGCTTCCTGATTCATCTTCTACCTTTCAGTTGTGAAACTTGAGAGGGTATTTTACCACGCACCCCCGTCCCAAAACAAGTCCTTTCACGCTTCCGTCAGCGCCCAAGGTTTTTGCGGATGGCCGCGATCTCGGCGTCCGACAGGCCCAGCGTGCCACGTGCGTAGGCGGCGAACTTCTCGGCGAGCGTCGCGCCGGGGTACGTCTTCATGTAGGGACGGATCACCGCGTCCACGAGCCGCACGTCCGGCGGATCCCGGCTATTTCGCCACGGGAACGAGGCGCAGCTCGTGCGGCTTCATGGTTGTGCGCGTCCAGGCACCCTTCCAGCGATAGGCGATCTTCTGCTCGTAAGCCGTTGCGTTCGCGAACACGAGCGCGCGCGTACCGTCCGCCGCCTCCCACGCCGTGCCGAAGACGACCGGCTTCACGTTGTCGATCTCCTTGCCGCGGAAGTTCTCGTGGTAGGCCACGCGCGCGCATTCGACCTTCGGCGGATGGAGCTGACGCCCGTGCGCGAGCCACTTGCGCCCTTCGCCGCGGTAGAGGCGGATCCAGCGCTCCACGAAGGCGAGCATCTCCTGCTTGTCGCCGGATCGGGTCCGGGCCACCGGACGGAAGGTTCCATTCGGGAGCTTCTCCTCAAATGCGATGCCGTCGGCCAGAAACGACGAGCCGCCGTAGGCGTCGAGCATGAAACGGAGGTTCTGCGCGCCCTTGCCGATCGTGAATTCGCGTGAAACCCGCTTCCACCCCTCGCGTGCGGGCGGAACCTTCAGCGAGCAGCCGCCAAACGACTTGTACTTCCCGTTGAGGGGCGTAATGGCGCTGACGGTCAGAGCGTTGCGCCGGTCGTCCTTCTCGCCCTTCAGCCAGGCCGTGACGCGGTAGGTGGTCCCCTCCTTCCAGAACGTGTCGATCGCGATGCTCCGCGCCACCTGTTTCCGCGCGCCATCCGTTGCCACGCGGAGCGCCTGCTTCCCCTCGGGCGCGCCGCCCGCCACGATCTCGTGCGTCTCGGGCTTCTCCCAGAAACGCGCGCCCCGTCCGCCCAGGCACATCTCCTCGAATCCGCCGTTCGGAAAGAGGCTGCCCGGATCCTTGTCGTAGTAGTCCGTGGCGATGGGCAGGCGCGGCATCTGCCCGTCGGCCGCGCAGAACGCCATCCAGAACCAGCGCGAATACTGTTCGGAACCGCTCTGGAACGGCGGCACGTACTCGTGGTAGAGGTAGTTCCACACGCTCGCCCACTCGGGCCCCGGCCAGCGGCAGTTGCGGTAGTCGGCGAAGGCGTAGATGTCGGTGAAGTACTCGTGCATCTCCTCGAAGGAGAACATCGCGTCGGGGTTGATCTTCCGCATCTCGGCAAGCATCGTCTCGAACTGGTGGCGCTGGGCGTGCATGTGCCAGCGGCCGGGACCGGGCTTGTGCCCGTGCTTCGTGGACCAGCAGGTGCGCACGCGCGCGCCCACGTCCTGGTCGGCCTGCACGAGGTCCGCGCCGCGTTTCACGAGCGCGCAGGCGATGTCCTTGTTCCACCAGTCGACGGTCCACGGATCGCCGGGGCACATGGTGGCCGAGTTGCCGCCTCCCAGCCAGCCGAGGTTGTCGAGCCGCACCTTGCCGTCGGGATCGAGGACGGCGTGCGGCGCAGCGCGCTCCCAAAAATCCTTCGAGAAGTCGAGGCGGAAGGTGCCGTCGTCCTTCTTGCCGACCTGCACGTTCCAGTGGTGTCCGCCCGGCCACGGCCAGAAATGCCCGCCCGCGGCTTTCACCCAGCCCATCATCTCCGCGAACGACTCCTCGCTTGGATAGACGGGGAAGTATTCCGTCGTGATCCAGTCGCCGTGGTGTTCCCAGCCGATCAGGATGCTCAGCAACGGCGCGTCCGGGAAATTCTTCTTCCAGTAGTTCTCGAGCCAGTTCTTCATGAACGCGGGCTGGTCGAACCAGGCGCGGTTGAATTCCATGACGACGGGCGCGTCGCGCGTCCACGGCGGCAAGAAGTCGGTCTTTTCAAGGAACGTCTTCTTGCACCAGAACTGCTTCTTTGCCCACGCCTTGTAGAGGTCGGCGGCGTCGTACCAAGTTGTCTCCTCGCCGTCGGGATTCTCGAAGGCGCGCAGGAGGATGTCGTAGGGCTGGGCGTCGGCCGTCTCGGAATACTCGAACCGGCTCCAGCGCAGCAGAAGGTCGCCTTCGCGGAACGAGCCGTCGGGCAGCAGCGCCCGCCACCAGCGGTCCATGAGCAGCTCCTTCTCGTTGCCGTCCGAATCCTCCGCCATCGTGTAGAGACCACCCCGGTCGTCGAAGAAGCTGCCGAACTGCGCCACCAGGTTGCCGGGCGAATGGCCCACGTGTCGGCTGCGCCAGTATTCGCGGTTCGGATCCATCGGATAGCGCACGAGGCCGCCGTGACCGGTGCCCATCACGAGCGCGTCGTCCGTGGGCGTGGTGCCGAGGCACTCGTTCAGCGCCGCACGCGGGAACTGCGTCTCCACAAGCGCCCAGCCGGGCTTGGGCGTGACCGTGATCCGGCAGCGGATCGCGGGATCGCCCGGCTTCGCGAGGAAGGTGGCCACGGCGCGCGCCACCGTCGGGCCGATGTCCTCCCACGTGAATTCCAGCCCATCATCGACTGCGCGGACTGCAAACTTCTTCGCCTCGTAGGCACGAACGATCCTCGTCGTGGCGAAGGCGTCCGTTCTGCACGCCTCCACCTGCCAGAGCGGTGAATCGACGTTGCGCACGGAGATGTAGTTCCGCCCGTGGCGGTCGAGCAGCGCCGCCAGGCGGCCCTTCCCGGCGTCGTCGAAGACAGCCTTCAGCGTGGTCGACGAGATTTCCGCCGCAGACGAACACAATGCCGTGCCCAGGGCCACGGACGCGATGATGCCTTTGCAACGTGATTGCATGTGATTTCTCCTCGTCAGTCCAGAAGAGCCTTGATGATCGCCTCGCGGGGAGCCTTTTCGCATCGGATGCCCTTTGCACGGCAGATTTCCTCGAACTTGACGCAGAACATGCCGGCATGCGTGGGATCCTTCGGCAGGGCCCCGCCGGCCGGAACCGCCGGGCAGGTGTAGAAGAACGCCGGCGCCTTGGCCGCCGTGCAGGCCCGCAGGAGCGCCGCCGGCGAGAACTTCTCGATCCACGGCAGACACTCCGCACGGTGGGCAAGCCACGCGTCAAAGGTGCCGTAGCCGAACGCACCGGAGCCATAGCGCGCATTCGGGATCCATTCACGCGTCTCCTTCGGGTCGAGCGAGGTCTGTGGCGACGCCGCGTACACGGCGCGTATGCCCAGCTCGCAGTCGTTCTGCAGCGCGGCGTAGAGCGACGAGCAGGCGCCCGCGCTGCCGCCTGTCAGTCCGATCCGTGTCACGTCGATCTTCCATTCGTCCGCGTGCGCCTGGATGAACCGGATGGCGGCGATGGCGTCGTCAAGCGGCGCGCGCACGGGCGGCGACAGATGTTCGTCTCGGCCGTCCTGGATGAAGCGGTAGCCCACGGAGACGAGCGTGATCCCCTCCTTGCGGCAGATAGGTTCCCATCCGCTCGCGCCGGGAATGCGGTCGCCGGCGCTCCAGCCGCCGCCGTGGATGACGACAAGCGCGGGACGCTTCGCCGCATCCGCCGCCGGACGCGCCTTTCCGGGGAACCAGACGTCCATTCCCTGGCGCGGATGCGGCCCGTACTTCGCGTTTTCGACGTCGGGCGCGCGCATGGTCTTCGCCGGCTGGTTGACCGGCTTCTTCTCCCACGAACGGCAATTGGACGTGAACACGTACTCGTCGGCCGGGTGCCGCCCGAACACGCGGGCGATCGCGCGGAGGCGCAGGTCGCCCCGGCGGTTGTCCGGCAACAGCCAGCATCCCTCGGTGTATTCGTTCCACGCGTTGATATAGACGACTCCTGGCTTCTTCGGATCGGCCAGCGCGTGTTCCTTCGCCGCGCGCAGGTACTTCTCGAAGAGCGCGTCCGTCGCGTTGGTGAATATGCCGCAGTAGGGATAGTCCGCCTCCGGACCGGGCCACGGGAACTTCGCGTCCTTTGCGCACCGCAACGACGAGTCCCAACCCGTCGGCACGATCGGATAGTAGGGCAGCTTGGAGATTGACGACATCGTCTTCCACTTCGCGTCAAGGACCTTCTCCGCCTCGGCGAAGTCGAACAGCCGCTCGCCGGCGGCGTAGCGCTGCCGGTGGTTGGGCAGGCTGTAGGTGTTGCAGCCGTAGGACGTGAGCGAATCGAATCCGCAGCGCTCGGCCGTCTCGGTCATCGTCCGGCTCCAGAGGTTCTGGGCGTTGAACTCGATTTCGCCGAGACCGGCGGCCCGGACCCGGCGGCGCGCCTCCAGCAACGCGGACTTCGTCCCCTCCTCGCCGTAGTCCTTGATCATGTCCCACGCATTGTAGATGGAGAAGAATATCTTGCCGTTGTGCCGCCAGTGCTCGGGCTGGTTGAAGTAATGCGCGATCGAGTAGTCGATGAGTCCCAGGAACTCCTCGGGCTTGCGCGCGAGCCGCATGCAGTACGTCGACTCGCCTCCGAACTTCTTGCGCCAGGAGGATTTCTTCCGGTCGTGGTAGCACCACATGAGCGCGAACTTCATCTTGTCGCGGTTCTTCGCCTTAAGGAAGCCCTGCTCGATCGCCTCCTCCTGGGTTTTCTCGCCGTTGTACCAGTAGTAGTCATAGAGGAAGACGTCGATGCCGGCGTTGGAGGCGAGCGCGATCTCCGTCGCCACGTCCTTCGGGTCGCTGCCGGAATAGTAGCCGCCGAAGGGCTTGAAGTTGATTTGGCCCGGGAACCGGACCACCGGATCCTTCACGAACGCCCATTCGGCCTCCGACCAGTTCCACTTCTCGCCGAACCACTCCATACCCTTCGGGTACTTGTGCCAATGCGGGTAATAGACCGCCATCACCTCAATGTCCTTGGCGGGCAGGGCGATTCCCTGCAGCGCCACCAGCGCGAATCCGATCAACTTCTTCATGTTCGTGGTTCTCCTATCGGAAGATCATGAGCGTGCCAACGGGCGGCAGGTTGCACTCGTAGCAGCCGATGTCGACCGTGCCGTCAAGGATGCGGTCGACGCCCGCGAGGTCCTTCGCGCCCGTCATCCAGCCCATGTTGAGGCCGCATCCGCGCGCCGCCGAGGCGTACTTGAGCGTGTAGGGATGTTCCGGGGCGAGCTGCGTCCCCGCAAAATGCGGGTTGCCCTGAAACACGTCCACAAGCTCGATTTCGGCGCCGCCCTGCGTGACCGGATTCGCGGCCGACTCGTGCAGGCAGTTCGAGAGATGGCACGTGGTCGTGCCGATGCTGGTGTCGTCGTCACGCACGAGAAACGCCAGGTCTGCCGCCGCGCCGCCCGCCCGCACGTTGCCCGCGAAGAGACAGTTGACGAATTCCGAGTGCGCCGGCACCCTGTAGTCCTCGGAGATCACACCGCCGACGTTCTTGTAATGCGGCCCCGAGGCCACCCGCGCGAGCCACTTGTCCGAGAGAAGCGTGTTCCCCGCGAACGTGCAGTTCACCACCGTGCTCGTGCTGCCTTCGTTGTTGACGAGGCATTCGAACCCGCTGCACCCCGTGATCAGGCAGTTCGTCGCGCCGAAAGTCCCGCCTCCGTTGTGGAGGCAGTCGAACACGCCGAACTGAGCCTCCATGCTATTGGCCGGCCTCACGCCCGTAAACGTGCAGTCGCGGCACCAGCCGCCGCTCACGGCGCCCACGCCCGAGAACGCACAGCCGGTGAACGTGGTCTTCGTTCCCGCGCCGCCACGCGTGAGCGGCGAGTAGTTGTTGGAGATCACGGAATCGAACACCTCCGATTCGCTGAACGCGCCGCCGCGGTTCTTGAGCGACCTGTTCTCCGTGACGACGCACCCGGAAATCTGGTAGCCCAGGTGGCAGGCGCCGCCCTGGTTCGTGCTCTGGTTGTACGCGAAGAGGCAGTTCGTCGCCGCCCAGAGCTTGTAGGCCGCACCGCCGAGATTGCTCGCGCGGTTTCCGACAAACTCGCAGCCGACGGCGACGGCGGCTGGGTCGCTGCCAATGTTGCCGGCGACCGCGCCACCGTGCAGGCAGACGTTGTTCGTGAACCAGCAGCCGATCACGGTTCCGCCCCACAGCGCGCCGCCCTTGGATGTCGCCGTATTCGTCGCCGCGTTCGCCGTGAAGACACACCCCGTCACCACGTCCGACGCCTTGTAGACGGCGCCGCCGTCCGACATGGCCTCGTTTCCCTCGAACGTGCACCCCGCGAGAGGCTTATCGGCGTTGGACACCGCACCGCCCCAATGTGCCACGTTCGCGCGAAACACGCATCCCGTCACGCCGCCCTGCGCCTTGTAGAGAGCCCCGCCGTAGTTGTTTGAGTAGCTATTGCCGATGAAGGTGCAATTCACGGTTGGACCGGGCTGCCACACCGCCCCGCCGCCGTAGTCGCTGCCAACGCTGGAGGAAGATCCGAAGTTGCCCTCGAACAGGCAGTTCGTCATGAACGCAAAGCTGAGATTGAACGTACCATTGGGAGCGTTGTTGGCATGCATGGCGCCTCCGGCCGTCGTGGCGCAATTCGTGCGGAACGTGCATCCGGCCGTCACGCCCTGACCAGACCACCGAACCGCGCCGCCATACGACGCGCGGTTCCCGCGGAACTCGCAATTCCTGATCTCGTTGACGGACGACACGTTCTGATAGGTTGAAATCCCGCAGAACGCCGCACCGCCCATGTGGGACGCCTCGTTGTTTTCAAAAAGGCAGTCGCGCAAAGTGACATACGTCGTCGCGCCCCCGTCGTATGCCCGGCAGTTGCGAAACACGCAGTTGGACGCCCAGCCGTTGAAACGGCAATCAGTGAAGTAGATCGCCCCGCCGTTCTTGCCGCTCGGCGCAACGCCGCCATCGAAGGTGATGTGGCGAAAGGTGGATCCGCGTCCCGGACCCGCATACCCGTACACGATGCGCGCCGTGTTCGTGCCCTTCAAGACAACGCCCGTGGTATTGTCGGCCTTCGCGCGCCAGGAGGTCGCATCTTCGCCCACGAAATACAAGGTCTTGTTGTCCACGAAGATGCTGGCTATGCCGTTGCTGTCTTTGGGGTTTTGCGGCTCGACGAGCGAGAGGTCGTACGTGCCCGACTTAAGGAGGATCGTGTCCTTGCCCGCGGCGGCGGCGACAGCCGCCACCAGCTCGGCCTCCGTGCTCACAGTATGCGTGGCCGCCATGCTCTCCAGGGCCACGAGGGCCGCGCCGAGCGCAAGTACGAACTTGCCACCTCCAATTTTCACCTCTTTTTTCAACTTCATCGGACTATTCCTTTCATTGCTCCATGAAGCTTTTACCAGCCTCCGCCAGTTTCACTGCCCACGAATTATACCAAATCTGCGGGAGGCTGTGCGGGATTCTTTCACTTTTCCACCTGCGCGGCAACCTTGGCGAGTTGGTCGATGTTGGCGGGCTTCATGCCGTGGTAGTTGATCTCAAGCGCATCCTCGCCCACCAGCCACTGGCAGAGGCGGTTCAAGGCGGT
>ONRL01000042.1 GCA_900320225.1 uncultured Lentisphaerota bacterium | reverse complement strand
TCGACGTGTTCGCGAAGGTCGTCCG
This sequence comes from uncultured Lentisphaerota bacterium, assembly GCA_900320225.1. Lineage (GTDB taxonomy): Bacteria > Verrucomicrobiota > Kiritimatiellia > RFP12 > UBA1067 > RUG572. The sequence continues at coordinate 53,799 of ONRL01000042.1, read as the reverse complement.
CCGCGCGGGCGAGCTCGGCATGCACGCCTACCTCTACGACGAGGGCGGCTGGCCGTCGGGCGGCGCCTGCGGACACGTCGTCGCGTCGGACCCGAAGGAAACGTTCACCCGGCGCGAAATCACGTGCGCGAAGGACGGCAGACTTGAAGTCCGCACACGCCCCTTCCCCAAGGGGCCGGCGAAATACCCTTCCGTGATCGAGCGCGGCACGACGCAGCGCTTCATCGACCTCACGCACGAGGCGTATGCGAAGCGCCTCGGCGGCGTCCTCGGCTCGACCGTCCGCGTCGCCTTCACCGACGAGCCGGACATGGCAAGGGACGTCCCGGGGCGTTCCCTCGCGTGGACCGCTGACTTCGCGGAGGAGTTCGCGCGCAGGAAGGGGTATGACGTCCTGCCGCACGTTCCCGCGCTGATCGCCGACAAGGCGCGGACGAACGCCGCGCTCGCGCAGGTCCGGATCGACGTCATGGACGTGCGGGCCGACCTGTTCGTCGAACGCTACCTCGCGCCGCTCCGCGACTGGTGCCGCGCGCAAGGCATGATGTCCGGCGGCCACCTCGACAACGACGACACGCCCGAGCTCGCCCTCGACCGCGGACACGGCTGCCTCCTGCGGAGCCTCAAGGCGATGGACGTGCCGGGCATCGACGTGATCTGGCGCCAGCTCTTCCCCGCCACCGGCGACGCACCTGCGAACGCCAATCCGTTCCCCCGCTACGCGGCGTCGGCGGCACACCAGAACGGCGGGAAATATGCATTGTCCGAATCGTTCGGCATCTTCGGCGACTCGGTCACCCCCGCGCAGATGAAATGGGTGGTCGACTACCAGCTGGTACGCGGCATCAACACCTTCGTGTTCGGGTATCTCAACCAGTCGAACGCGAAGAGCTGGATGACGCTCTTCGAGCCGCATTCGGGCCCCGCCACGCCCTACTGGGACTTCCAGCCGCACTTCTTCTCGTACATCGAGCGGACCAGCCGCTTCCTCGCGCAGGGCAAACCGGGCGCCGAGATCGTGGTGCTGTTCGATTCCCGCTCGTTTTGGGCCGGACGCGACGACGCAACGGCGGCGGCGAAGGCCCACTACGATGTCGCCCGCGAGCTGGACGCGTTGAACTGCGACTACGACTTCGCCGAGGAACGCGACATCGCCGCCGCCGAGGTCGCGTCCGGCGGCACGCTCCGGATCGGCGCGATGGATTACCGCGCCGTCGTGGTTCCATCCGGGAAATGGCTGCTCCCCGGCACGAAGGAGAGGCTCGCGAAGTTCGAGGCCGCCGGCGGGACCGTCGCCCATGGGCTCGACCTGAGCCGCGTGCCGCGGACGCTCCGCATCTCCGGCGACGGCGCGCGGGCCTTCCGCGTGATGAAGCGAACCAACGGCACCCGGCGCATCTGGTTCGTCATGAACGAGGACGTGGCACCGCGTGAATGCCGTATCGCATTTCCCGGAAAGGGACCGGTCGTCCGCTACGATCCGGAACGCGATGCGTTTGAATCCGTTTCAGGCGATGGAATCGTCACCCGCACGTTTGACGGCGGCGAGAGTGCGATCTACGTCACGGGCGACGTCCCGGCGGCCCGTGCGCCGACGCGTTTCGGCGGACGGAAGATCACGCTCGCTTCCGGTTGGACGCTCCGGCCGCTCGTCTCGTACGAGGCGGGGGCGTCGGATTTCGAGGTCAAGCCCTGCGCCGGGGACGCGGCGTCCGCGCCGTTCGGCGACTGACGGGGCTTGCTCGGCAACACGTTCAGCGGCAAGGCGCTCTACCGCGTCACGTTCGACTCCAACGTTGAGGGCACGGCGCTTCTCGACTTGGGCGAGGTGAAGTGGTGCGCGGCGGCGCGCCTGAACGGCACGGACCTCGGCGCGCGCTTCTTCGGTCCGTTCAGGTGGCCCGTCACGCTCAGGAAAGGACGGAACGTCCTTGAGATCACGGTCGCGAACCTCCTCGTGAACCAGGTGGGCGACGACGCGATCCGAGACCGGATCCTCCGCGACTTCCAGCCCAACGGAAAATACGACAGGTTCCTGCGTCCCTTCGACAAGCAGAACCACGAAAGCGGGCTCTTCGGCCCGGTGACCCTCACGGAATCTAGCGAACCATGAGGATCGTGCCGAAGTCCGGGCCGAGCATCTTGAGGGTGTAGCGGATCCACTGCGCCCATGCCCCGCCGCCCGTCTGGTAGTGCGGCTCGATCACGTTCCAGCCGGCCCGCAGCGTGCCGGGCGCGAACTCGAACGTCCGCTCCTGGTTGACGAGACCGTTCGGGGCGTCAAACAGCTCCTCTCCGTTGATGAAAATCTTGAACGCGGCAGTTCCGCTCGCGTTTGCGTGCGTGCGGAACGTGAATTCGAACGGATAGTTCTCCGCCAGCTCGGCCGGCAGCCAGAAGTGGAGGCGGTTGGACGGGTGGTCGTTCACCACGGCGCGCGTGACGTGCGTCATGTTGCGGTCACCCACGTAGAAGTCCTTCCCCTGCGGATTACCCTCGTGGCCGTGCCGCCCAGCGTGAGCGTGGCGACGTTCTCGCCCGCATGGACGGCGCCGCCCTTCACGATCCACCACACGTCGTCGCCGGTCGCCACCGCCTTCGAGCCGAAGCGCGCGCCGTTGACGGCAAGCGACACCTGGGCGTCCGTTCCCGAAACATCGCCCACGACGAGATGGAACCCTTGGTCCATCCCGTTCCAGTTCGGGGGCGGCGTGAAGCGGAGCGTGAGCGTGCGGTGGGTCGAGTCAAGCGTGCCCGCCATGTCGTGCCACGTGTCGCTCACGGTGTAGTCATAGCTACCCTCGGACGCCACCCCGAACTCGTCGGCCGTTCCGTCCCTCGATCCCACGCCGAACGCCGCGCGCGGATAGCCGAACGCCGCCGCGATCTCGTCCGTGGACAGCGCACGCTTCCAGATGGCGATCTGGTTGATCGCGCCGGTGAATATCTTGAGGGCGTTGACGTTCTTGATCGTACCGTCAGCGTTCCTGTAGATGTTCCAACCGCGCAAATCGTTCTCGCCGTTCAGCATCAGCGTCGTGCCGGTCTTCTGCCGCTGGCTCGTTGTGATCGTCCCCGCCCAGGTGCGGATACCGTGCTGGGCGTCCGCGAGCGTCACCGTCAGTCGGTCCTGTCCGTTCGTCTGGACCGAGATCGTGTAGGCGATGTCGTACCAGACGTTGGTGGTGAGAGTGAGCGAGGCCGTAGTCGAGTTCCTCCCGCCGTAGAAGAGCGGGACGAAGGAGGTCATCGTATTCCCCGAAGTCGCGATGCCTATCTGGTATCCGCCCGCGTTGATGGGGTCGCTACCGCTCCCATAGCTGAAGCTGTTCTGGAAGAGGTAGCACGATTTCCCGCCCGAATAGTAATCGTATGGCTTCGTAATGCAGATGCGGGCCATGAACGTCAAATCGCCGGCCACGACCGAATCCTTGAACCGCACATGCGGGCACCAGACCTCGAAGGACGTATCCGCGTTTTCCCGGTATTGCGGTTCCATCAACAGACAGTCGGCGGCGACCGTCTCGCCGCGCGCGGGCTTGTGGACGGACATGTTCTGCCACGTGAGCGGGCCGCCGTCCGTCACGTATTCGACTTCCGGGTTCCCCGCCGCCGGCGCGGCGGCCGTACCCCACTTCCGCACGTCGCGCAGCTCGTTCGCGGACACCTTGCCGTCGCCGTCGAGGTCGCGGTCGAACTTCCACCAACGGAAGACGTCGGTGAAGACGTCGCCCCCCTCCGGCGCCTCGGGCCGCCCGAACACGTTGAGTATCTCGCCGAGGTTCATCGCCCGGTTCCACAGCGCCATCTCGTGGATGAGACCGTTGTAGTCCTTGGCGTTGACCTGATTGCCGCCGACGCTCGTAACCCAGCTGCTGACGAACTGCTGTCCGCCGATACGGCCTGTCGTGCCCGCGAAGGGAACCTGCCGTTGATACGCATTGTCTGCAGTTTGGTAGAAGAGTCCGTTCTCGCCCGCCACCACGCACAGGGCGCGCTGGACGATGCTCGTCGTGACGCTCGTCGTGACATTCGTCGTCGTGACGCCCGTCACGTCGTTCGTCGTGATATCCGTATGGGTCGTCGACGTCATGTTCGTGACCATCGACACGCTGAATGCAAGGTCGTACCACTTGCCTGTCTCCAGCGCGATGCCGCTGAACGTGTCTTGTTCCTGCCCGATGAAGATTTTCGGATAGTAGGAGGTCGCGTTCCTCCGCGCGAAACCGAACAGGTATCCGTATGAGTTCGCCTTGGAGTTGCCCCAATAGAAATTGTCGTTGAAGATGAATCGTTCGTCCGTTCCCACATAATTCACCCCGTCATTGAGAGTCTCGCCCGGGCAGACACGCGCGAAGAACGTGGCCACGTCGCTGTTGACGCATCCGCTGACATCCACCATCGACGGCCGTATCTGCTTGCTCGCATTCGTAATCACCTGGATGTTGATCGCGGAGGACTGGACCTCCAGCCCACGGTACGGAAGTTGCACGGTCATGTTCGTCCAGATCGGCCCGCCGCTCGGGCCGCTCGTCCGCGACGCCACGCCGACGGAGGCGTCGCGGCAGTCGTGGATCTCGCTCGTCTGGACAACCGCGCCGTCCGCGCCGCCCTGGTCGAACTTCCACCAGAACTTCGCCTCGTCCATCACAGACCCGAACGCCGCCGTCGCGGCCGCCAGGCCCACAAGAAGCATCAGTCTTTTGCTCATGATCCAGTTCCTTCACTTAGGTTTACTACAATTCAGCTTTCGCCGCGAAACGGCGGAAATAGGTGCCTTCCGCGTCCGGCGCGTCGGCAAGCGTCTGAAGATGGAGATAGGAGAGGCCGAAAGGCGGCAACGACGCGAGCGGATAACGGCCCAGCGTCTTGCCGTCCACCGCGAGCGTCACCTCTCCGGCGTCTTCATCCCACGCGGCTGTGAGCGCATGCCATGCGCGGTCCGGCAGTTCCTTCTCGGAAATGGCGACGCTGAAGGGACTGCGCGCCGGACCGACCTCGTCGCAGGGGTTCATCCAGTGGTCGGCCAGCGTCAGGCGGAAACCGGCTCCGACGCGGCGGCACTCCACCGTCACGGTGCCCTTGCGCGCCGCGGGGAAGTTCCACGCCACGCCCTGCCGCTCCGAGACGAGGCGCGGATCGCGCACGCGCGCCAGTTGCAGCACCTCGCGGACGCTCCGCTTCGCGCCGGGCGGCGGGCTGTCGGTGTCCGGGTCGCGCACAAGCGTGGCACCCGGCATGCGGTTCCAGGCGCAATGCCCGGCCCAGCCGCGCCAGCCGCCGGAGAGCGACCGCACGTAGAGGTGGTTCGAGAGGTTGCCGAGCCCCGTGCGGAAATCCTCCTCGCGCGACGCCTCGAGCAGCCAGTCGGGATCGAAGATCACCATCCGCCGCGCGGCGGCGTTCTGCCCGTAGGCGAGCAGCACCTTGCCGCCGGGCAGCTCCAGCGCCTGCGTCTGGTGGACGCTCTTGTCGTGCTCCTGCGCGGGGTCGTTGCCCAGCTCGCGGAAGTCGCTCGCGTTGCGGATGTCGTTGAGGGCGATCTCGCGGAAACCCTTCCAGGTCTTTCCGTCGTCGTCCGAGATGGCCGCGTGCAGCGCGTCCCGGTTCGTGAACACGGTCTCCCACTGCCCGGACCGCTCGCCCTCGCCCAGTTCCGGGTACTCGGAGAGGTCGCGCGTCGGCAGCATCGCGGTGTTGTTCCAGATGAAGAGCAGCCGTCCGTCCGACAGACGGAACAGATACGGCATCGTGTTCGCCGCCCAGAACGCGGGATGCGGCGTTCCCTCGCTCCAGGTCTCGCCGCCGTCCTTCGAAGTGTAGAATGCATGGTGCTCGCCGCTCGTGCGCACGCCCATCCACAGCGTGCCGTCCTTCAGCTCCACCACCGTCGGCTCGCAGCCGTCGTTGAACCAGTGCGGACGCTTGTCGCCGGGATGCAGGCGCGCGACGCCCTTCACGGGCGCGATCTGCACGCGCTTCCACGTGCGGCCGTCGTCGTCCGACCACGCCACGGCGCTGTGGTAGCATTCCGTGCCGACGCACCGCACGTCCGACAGGGCCGCAATCCAGCGTGCGCGCGTCTTCATGTGGAAAAGCTGCCGCACGAAATGCTTGTCCCACGGAAACGGCGTGCGCGCGGGATTTGGATCGCCCGGACCGACCTTCGACCGCAGCACGGCGAGGCGGCGCGGCTCGCGTCCGGGCACGTGCGCCTCCGTCCCAAAGCCGATCCAGTCGCCGCTCTCCGGGCTTTTCTCCATGTAGCCCGCCTCGTCGTCTTCCGCCAGGAAGGTCTTCCAGCTCAGCCCCTCGTCGCGCGAGGCGATGTAGACGCGACGCTTCTTCCCCTTCACCATCTGCCAGCCGTAGTGGCGGATCTCGCCGTCCGCCGTCCGGCACAGGTCGTGCACCGCGTAGATCGGCTGCACCGCCACCACCTCGGGGGCGTAGATGGACGCCAAGTCCACCGGCCCCGCCCAACAGGCCGACGACACTGCCGCAACGGAAAGGACGGACAAAGCCGCTGTATGGAGATACGGCACTTTCATCTCATCACCTAAAGATCACCATCGTACCACCGGAGTAAAACGCGGAGACAACGCCCGTACCTGGATCATAGCGGAAACTGAAGGAACGTCCGTGATCCTCCTCGCCATCGTACGAGACGCGCCAGTTCTGGAAATCCACCGAGGCCGGCTTCGCCGTGAGCTGCAGAACCGGCTGACGGAAATCGGTCGCCTCTCGCCCGTCCGGATTCGCCACGCGCACCACCACGTCGCCTTCCGCCGTCAGCGACGGCACGCGCAGGGGCTTCGCCGTATTGCGCCCCGCGTAGCAGATGAACCCGCCGCCATCCTTTACGGTCACGGTCGAGACCGTTCCCGTGCCGCCCAGCCACGCGCCGGAATCAATCGTCACGCCGCTCGACGTGGCGAGGGAGCTGTCCACCAGAAGCGCCCCGCCCGCGACTTCCGTCGTATGCGTGTAGCTGATCGCGCCGTTCAGGCACAGCGTGCCCGCCCCCGTCTTGCGGATACCGCCCTGGAAATAACACCACTGCCACGGGTTGTACGTGTAGCCGTTGATCTTCGTGTTGTTGTAGTCGGGATAGCTCATGTTCACCATGTTGCGGATCGGCAGACGGATCGTGGCGTCCGTCTCCGAATCCTTCGTGATGTCCGTCACGTCGAAATCAACGACCGTCCAGAGGTTCGTGAGGTGCGGCCACGCCGGCTTGACCGGCTCGTCGCCCTTCTCGCTGGATAGCGTAAAGCCCAGCGTCAGGTACGGGATGTCGCGCAATCCCGTATGTGCGGGTACCGACAGGTCGTACGGCGTCGAGCCGTCGAACGCCAGCTTCTGCGCAATGGTGAACGCGCCCCACGACGGGAACCAGCCGGACGACGGGCCCTTGGTGTACTGGAACGTCGCATCCTTCAGCGTCAGGCAGCCGAAATTCGCAAGGGTCTCCTCGCCCAGAACGAGCGTGCCGCCGTCTATGAGCAAGTTCCATTCCTGCGGCGTGTTCAGGCAACCAAATGGAGATTCGGTATTCCGTTTGAGGATTTCAAGGGTTCCATCCTTTCTGACCGTGACCGTGCGCGTACGCGTGCCCGCCACAGCCCCTATCGCCGTGTGAAGCCAATTTGACGCCGTCAGGCCAAGACCTTGAGCCTGCCCGCAGATCACGAGCTTGCCTTCGGCCACCTCAACATCGCCTGTCGCGTCGCTGTACTTCGAATTGGCCAGCACCATGGTCCCCTTGCCGGTCTTGCGGAAGGAAGTCTCACACGGATACGAGCCGTTGCTGGGTGCCACGACGCACCCCAGTTTGTTTGAAACGATCAGGTCATCTTGGCCGTCGACCGTGACACCGTCGCCCGTCAGGTCGTCCACATGGATCGTACTGGACATCGAGTTGCCAAGGTCAATAGCCCGGTTGAAAGCCAGAAGATAGTTGTCCCCCGCAAGGACATGCGGTGCCAAGCCATGCCCACGGAAATAAGCGTTCCGCCAGAAACAGAGGTTACCGCCCTTTGCGAAGAACGACGGGCAATTCGTGAACGTGACGATCGGGAATGCCTGCTGTCCCTGCAGGTCGATGGCGGCGCCGTTGAAGAGAATCGACACCGAGGAGGCCGAGCCTGGAGCGCCGAACAGGGCATTTGCCGTCACCCTTAGGGCCGTTCCGGGAAGAAACGTCACCGATCGCGTATTGTGCAAAGATCCCAACGTGCTGCGGTATTCTCCGACCCACCAGCTCCCTGTGGCCGAAATGACTCTGCCGCCGTGGCAGGTGAAGTCGCCTGGGTTGTCGAAACGCGACTTGATGGTCAGGTCGGCGTCGCCCCACTTGTCGACAGTTCCCATCGCGCCGCGCGCCTGCGTCCAGGTATCTGTAAATACTTGCCACGAATAGTTGTTCACGTCGTTCGAGAATACGACATTCCCGATGTTGTACTGAAGTTGATTATTTGGTTCCGCGACCTGCATCATGTAAACGTCAAACGACGTGGCCGTGTCGTCGAAGAGCACGTTGTCGCCCGACTCGAACGCGACGGGCGTCCGCGTCTCGTCGCCCGCGACGCGCCAGTTCAAGGTCGTGAGATCCCACTTCTTGGCATCCGCGCCTTCCGCGCCGCCGACCCAGATCAAGTCACGCCCCTGCGCGACAAACGCCATTCCGCACGCCAAGACGAGCGCCAACTTGCGCGCCCTGCCTAAAACAGCCGCTTTCTTCATTGTCGCCATCTTCCTTGCCAACTTACTGTTTTTGTTTCCTAGGGTGATTTTCACGCGCTTATTATGCCATAACTTCGCCCCACGCACAAGGGGAAAAACTTTCAAGTGAAAATACCGATGTAAAGAAGAATTCTTGTGCTTGACGAGACAATGGGGAATTTGATAAGGTGATCTCGGCTAGACAGACTAGATAAAACAATTGGCCCGACAGGCAGAACGGAGGACAAATGACTTGGGCATTGCAAGATGCGAAGAACAGGTTTTCGGCCGTCGCAGAGACGGCGGCCAAGGGACATCCGCAGGTGGTGACCCGCCACGGGCGTCCCCTTGTCGTGATCATCTCGTATGAGACATACCGCGAGAAAATCAGCCCGGAACCAAGAAAGAACATTGCCGAGGCGTTCATGGACTGCCCCGTGCCAATCGACTTCGACTCGTTGATTCCACCCAGAAGGACGCGCAGGGGCGGACGAACCGCATGGGGAAGTCGCGCCCAGACCTTGACGCCCAGATTGCAGCGACCGCGGCCGCGCATGACATGACCGTTCTCACACGCAACGTTTCCGACATGGAGTACACAGGCGTCAAGGTCGAGAATCCTTTCTGAACCCTCGTCCGAAGAATACATCACACCATCGCAGCACGATTCAGGAAATGATGCCCTTGAACTCGGCGATTGCACGGTACTTGGTCGAGTACTCGGCGTCACTCTCCAGCACAATGTCCCCAATCTCCGGATTTCGCGCCTTGAGAACCACCTTCCCACCCTTCCGTATGAACTTCTTGATCGTATAGGCACCACCCGTTTCCGGATCGCTCGTTTCATGCCTCTGAACAAGCAGTACCTTCCCCTCAAGGTCACCATCCAGTTTGCGGAAAAGCGCATAGGAACCGTCCTCGATCAGCCCTTCCATCGACACGCCATCCGTCTTCACGACAAACTGCGCGTCATCAAGTCTCCCCTTCCCCTCGACCTTCACCCATCCGTCCTGCACAACCTCTTGCCCATCCGCAAAAGGGCCGCACTTCCCCACGGCCGAATAAAACGGGAGATAGGTCTTGAATCGTACTTTTTCAGGCACGTCGACCCTGATTTCAACGCCCACGTCAGTTTTCTCCATCACCTGCGCGATGATATCGGCGAGCTTCTGGTTCTTCAACTGCTTCTGGTAGCGCACGTCGATGCCGTCCTTGCGCAACATCTCATAAAACACTTCTGCGCACTTGATCTTCATGTCCTCGCCCTTGTGGAGATCGGACTCTTTGTCCACGTCCTTGACCTCGATGACGACATTGAGCTCGCTCTTGCCGCCTTTGCGCTTCACGACATACATGAAGTCGGGACTGTACGTGCCGCCCATAATCGTCGGAATCGCCACGCTCTTTGTCGGAATCTTTCCGTAAACCGTCACAGAATCAACGTCGGGCGACACGATCTCGTCGCAGCCGATGTCCTCCAGCTCGAGATCCGAGTCGTAGGCCTTCGCGTCGTAGAGATACTTCGCGCTCGGTTCGCCCTCCGCAAGATGCCGCCCGATGCGCCCTTGCGACACCTCCGCAACAACCGTTCCGTCTGCGTTCGTGAGTTCGGTCTTCACCACCGGCACTTCGGCACGTTCATAATGGATACGCCCCTGCAGGTTCTCGACTTTCCAGTCGTCCAGCGCGTTCTTGAAGTTGACGATGGTCGTCTCGGTAAACAAATCCGGATTGGGTGCGCCGTGTGCCGTCGCATACCGGCACAGCGACTTGTGCAGCACCCTTACCGGCACACGCGTCGCAGCGAAGAGACGCTTCAGGAATTCCCCGTAGGCAAGCCGTCTTTCCGTGCGGTATTGCGCCGACGTGCCTTCGACGACAGACAACCCCTCCGCACCAGTCTTGACGGTCTGCGATTTACTCGTGAGCGTGCTTTCCGCGAACACGTCCTTCTCCCACACGGACGGCAACGCCTTTTCCAACATCTCCTCCGTTTCCCCTTCGAAGAAGAGCATGTACCTCTGGTTGAGGGCTTCCCACAGTTTCTGCAGCGCGGCAAACTGGTCCTTGCGTACCTTAACATGCACGTCCTTCTTCTTGTTGCGGTCGCGTACCGCCCCGCGACGCACACCCTCGCCGAACTCGGGATAATCGGCTATGAGCGCTCCCTGCTTGCCGTCGAGGATGTTCATTTTGCGATCGATATAACCTTTGGCCCTAAGTTCGTCAAACAGATCGTCCGCCGTCACACCGCGCTTTTTCGCGGCTTCGACAAGTTTCTCTTCCGTGATGGCCGTGAACGTGACGACCTCGCCGTTGATCTGGCTCACGAGCCGCTCGGCAAAATCCGCCTCGGTGAAATCGACGATGTAGTTGAGACGGAAGTCCTCCCCCGACACGCGGTTCCCGTTCTCGTCCACCGGAAGGCGCAACCCGCGCCCGACTTCCTGCAGAAGCGACGTTTCGCTGCCGCACGACCTGAGCTTGACGATGGTAAAGACGTTCGGATTGTCCCACCCCTCGCGCAGCGTCCACTTCGAAAAGAGAAACCTCCGCACATTCCAATTTCCCGCGTCGTCCTTAAACGACAGCAGCTGTTTTTTGCCGAATAGAATCTCCTCCACCTCCTTGGCCGTCGCCTCGTCAGCCGCCGTCTTGTCCTCCGCGAAATACCCGCCGTGGCAGAGTGACAGATTCGCCGCGCTCGCCTCAAGGAACGACCGATATTCCTCCTCGCCGGGCGTCAGTTCCGCCAGCATCTTCTCAATGCGCTCCCTCAAATGACACTCGAACCGTTCCCGGAGATACCCGTCCGCATCGCGGTACGAACGGATGTCTGAGATGAAGAACAGGGCAAGCGTCTTGATTTTCGTCCCGCGACGGAAGTTCTCGCGCTCCGTCTCAAAATGCCTGTCGAGCGCAAGCTGGATCATGCCGTCTTGATAGGACCGCAGATGCGGCCCCGCCGCGATCGGATCGTTCATCTTGCGGACGAGTCCGTTCGAGAGCGTGACGTCCCGCGCGCCGATTTCAGTAACTTCAATCCCCTCGAACGCCTCGTGGACAATCCCCAGCGAGTCGCCCTGCCTGACTTCCACCGTCTTCGTCGGCTTCCCCTTGACGATGCGCTGGAACCGCGCGCTCTGCCGCGTCTCGGCCGAGATGAGCCGGATCATCTCGTCTCCTCCCTCCGGACTTTCCAGATGTTCCTTGGTTATGCCCTTGACGAGTCCGTCGTTGAACGCCTTGCAGGCGTTGAGGTCGTAAAGGAGATTGCGGTAGTCCTTGGGCTTGGGCTGCTTCCTCTTCCCGCCAAGCCTCTGTTCGGGAAACGTCGCGCCGTAGCGGATGACGCACTGCGGACGCAGCTCTGCCTCGATCTTCTTGTACGCCTCCTGCGTCCGCTCGAACCGGTGCGGCTCGTCGATGATGACGATCGGACGCGTCGAACGGAGCGCGTCGAACGGACGCCGCATGTTCTCGAACATCGAGTCGTATTCCTTCGCCAGCATCTTCGCGTTGGAGAGAAGCTGCATGTTCACGAGTAGCACCGAAATCCGCCGTTTCGCCTCCTTCGTCGCCTTGACGAACTCCCAGACTGCCGCCGGAAACGCCTCGCGCCGCGAATTCTTCGCGGCCTTCGCCGCCTCCAGAACCTGCACGTCGAGCGTCGTATCGTACCCGCACACGTCCGCAAAGTGCTTCCGCGCCGCGCCGTCCGTCATAAACTGCCCCGTCCCCGCCTTGATGGCGAGCGACGGCACGGCGACGATGAACTTATTGAATCCATACCGTCGATGCAGCTCGAAGATCGTCTTCGTATAGACATACGTCTTGCCCGTGCCTGTCTCCATCTTGACGTCCAAGGGCAGATAGGCGTGCGGAACGGTCGTCGCGCCGCGCATCTCCGCCGGAACGCCGCGCCGGGCCTGCACGTCGGCGATGTTCGCGATAAGTTTCTTGTCGGCCAAGTTGAGGGCGGGATTCTCGTAGTACTTGGCGGGAGGGTCGATGTGCACGCCCGCAAAGACGTCCGCCACCGCGTCCACGGCGTTCTGCTGGTGCACCAGCGATTTTTCGAGGATCAGTTCCATGGCTTCAGTACCGGATGTCGAGGTCGGCGGTGATGTTGCGCGTCGTCTTGAGCTTCTTGAGGTTCGTGTCGAGCTCCTCCAGCTCCTTCCAGCCGAAGCTGTAGCCGAAGAGGACGATCTTGTCAGGCGTGAACGCCTTGTCCGTCTCGTACTTCTCCAGAAGCGCCTTGACGTTCTTCGCGCCGAAGTTGGCGTTGACGAGGTAGAGGTGGTGCCCGCACAGGTACGCCTCATACCCGGCGAGATCGACCTTCTCCGCCTCCCGCGTAAGCCCGTAGCCGTCGTGGTTCAGCCAGGTCGCCAGCACCGTCCCCACGCCGAATTCCTTCAGCATGTCCTGCGTCGCCAGCATGCTCGCCTTCGGATCGAACGACTCGATTTTCTCGAGCATTTCACCGCTCGGCTTCGCGAGCGTGAAGTGCTTGAAGCCGAGGTCGCCCGCAAACAAAGAGTTCTCTTCATGAATTTTGTTTGCTGCCTTCTTAATGCGCACTTGCCCTATTTCATCAATCGTTTTGTATCCCTCCTTGAATGCGACCGAATCGACATTACAACACTCCTGCCATTGGACGAGAATATAACGACGAGATTCTTTCCCAAGAGACTTCGCGTTCATACGCATGATCGCTTCCGCTGTCGTCCCCGACCCAGAAAAGAAATCCAAAACAAGTGAGTTCGCATCAGTGGCAATTTTAAGCATCTCCGTCACATACGGCACAGGCTTAGGTGTGTCGAAAACTATCGCACCGAACAAGTCCTTGATCTCATCAGCGGCGTTAGCCGCATTTGAAACGGAATCCCACAATGTTTCAGGGATTTTTCCCGCATTTTCTCCAAGAAACAACTTCCGATAAATGTTGTCCCCATGAAACACAAGTCGATCTTCATGATCCATCTTCTCCATGTTGGCCTTGGAGAACAACCATAGACGCTCGGCGAACCTCACACCATTCTTCGTTATAAACTCATACCGCACACCACCTTGCGTTCCTCTTGCCCAACAAGCCAAATCTCTATGCGGGCCTCTTGGATCTTTATCGGCGTTCTTATACGCCTTCTTGGTCTCCTCGTCAAGTTCAAGAAAGTGCGTATCAAAAGAATCAATGCGCCTCGCATACACAAGTGCATACTCATGCGCCTTACTGAACCATCGCGCAGAATTATCGCGGCCGCGTTTACGCTTCCAGATTATGTTCGCCAAAAAGTTCTGTTCCCCAGACACATCATCGCACAGCAGCTTCAAATTAGCCTGTTCGTTGTCGTCGATGGAGATGAAGATGACGCCATCGTCGCGAAGGAGAGATTTAGCGAGCTGGAGGCGTGGGTACATGAACATGAGCCAGGCGGAATGAGAGGCAGAACCGCGCCCGACGAAATCAAGAAGCTTCTTCGCCTCCTCTTCTGTGATGGAAAGTTTCCGTGCGAGTTCATCAGGTTTGAACTTGAAGTTGTCATTGTAAACGAAGCCGTCCGATCCCGTGTTGTACGGCGGATCGATGTAGATGCACTTGACCTCATGCTCGTAGGATTTGAGGAGATGCTTCAGGGCGTCAAGGTTGTCGCCGGAGATATAGACGTTCTGGCTCTTCGCGTTCTCCGGCTTCGCATTGTGCGCCTCGTCCGGCACGATCACCGTTTCAGTCTCCTCGTTCGCGAGAAGCCGCGCATAGTTTTTGCCAAGGAAGTCGAGCTGATAGCCTTCTTCTGTCACGGCCACCTTGTCACGGATTCGCGCCGCAAAAGCCTTGAGGTCGAACGCGCCCTCCTTCGTGAAGCAGCCCGCGAAGTTCTCGCGCAGAACCGCCAGCGCGTCTGCATTCGCGGCGGCCGTCTCGTTCCTCTTCAGGGTGTCTTTCAGCATCTTTGGTTCCTTTCTCTCCGTTGTCCGTCCTGCCATGACGGCGGTTTCATCGAAACCGCCCTACTGTTTCGGTCACGCGGGACGCGTGACCCTACCGTGGCGGCGGCCCAAGGGACGACCGCCCTACCGGCGCGGCGGAGAGAAAGATTCGGGGACGCATCCCCTGTATCGTCTCATACTCACCTGGGGTGCCCTGGAAGAAACCCGAACAAGAATACAAGACGGCAGAAGGATACGCCCCCGAATGGGGCGCATCCCTGCCAACTCGTCGTTCTTGTTCCGAAAACTTTCCAGGGCTTTCAGGTGAACGTCGCGTTTGCAGTTATGCAAAATCGGTTTTGACGGGCCGTCGCCCGCCTATATCGTCTTTACTTCGGCAGAACCTCCTTGTGTTGTTGTTGACGATTGAAGTTCATAACAAAATCATGTCCTCACAGTCCGATGAAGTGGATGGTCTTGCCGGCCACAGTCTCGTCGCGGGTGTAGATCTTCTCGTCCCAAGACTTCGACGCGTCGTCGTCGAAGATCGCCATCCAGCCTTCGGGGAGCTTGAGGTGGTCGAGGTAGCCGACAAGCTGCGCGGGCGATTCGGTCGGCGAGAAGTTGCGTTTCATCTTGAGCTCCACGGCGTAGCGGAACTTCCCGAACTCCACGCAGAGGTCGAGGCGCTTCGAGCCGAGCGCCATCTCGCGGGCGATGCGTCCGCCGCCGTTCACGACGCGCTGGAGGTAGCCCATCATCACGAGGTGCGGCGTCGCCTCGTTGTAGCCGTACACCTCGCGGTCGGCGCCGCTGTTCTCGCGCCAGAACCGCTGGAACTCCGCCATCAGTGCCGGCATGTCGAGCGAGCCGTCGGGCTTGAGCCAGAACGGCGTGCGGTAGTCGTTGTAGAAGCGCTTCTGCTCGCTGTCGGAGAGGTACCTCAGCATGATCTCGCCGTACATGGGGTTGCCGGGGACGAGCGCGCGGTACTCGTTCTCGCGGAGGAGGCCAAGGTCAAGCACGTAGCGGTAGTCGTCGTCGAACTCGGAAAGATACGAGTCCTTGCCAAGGATGACCGGCTCCACGACGTTCCTCACGCGCGGCTCCTTCAGGCGCTCCATGAGGCTGTCCACGTGCGTGCCCCGCGCGCGGATGATCGTTTCCTTCGCCGTCAAGATGTCCTCTGCCGTGACCGGCTCGTCGTAACGGCCGTCGTGGATCTTCAGGACGCATTCGCGCGCGAGCGCGTTCACAAGCCACGGCTGGCCGCGGGTCAGCTGCCAGGCACATGCGATGGCTTCAGGTTCGAACACCTGTCCGGTCGCCTCTGTGTGCTGGGAATAGAGACGGACGACGTCATTTTCAGTGAAGTTGCCGAGCGTCAGGTCTTCGGTGATGATGTTGAACGGACTCGCGTCGCCGAGCGTCTGCCCGTCGGAACGAATCCGCGCCTTGTAGTCGCGGATGTCGCGCATTCCCACAAGCGCGATTGACGCGGGAAACGGAGAGACTTTCCGGGTAACATAGCCGTCGCGCAACTGGCGGAGGAAAGTAACGAGCGTGTCGTCCGAAAGGCAATCCACCTCGTCGAAGAAAACCACAAGTGGCTTCTTTGAATGTTCGGACATCATAGCGAGCAACGTCTTGACGTCAAGCCCAGGCGGAGGAGGACGAAGCACTGGAATTTCCGAATCGGGATCGCGGACAAGGTCCTTGAAGAGTGGATGACGCAGGACGGCGTTACGCATCGACTCCACGATCTTCGGAATCCCGTCTTTCGGATCCGTGAACCGCTGGACGGTCTCGACGGTAAAGTAGAGGGCGTTCATCTCGCCCTTCCTGTTGATTTCCTCCACAAGCGCCATAAGCGCCGTCGTCTTGCCGGACTGCCGCGCGGCGTGCAGCACGAAGTAGCAGCGCCGCTCGACGATGCGCACGATTCCCGGCAGCCTTTCAAGCGCCGGAACCATGTAATGCTCGTCCGGGAAACACGGGCCCGCAATGTTGAAAAACTTCTCCATTTGCTGTGTCAATCTCGCGTGGTTTCTTGAGTTGCAGGTATTATACCAAAAAATGTCCTTTCATGTCGCAGAAAACCCAATAACATTCTTCCTTTGCGAACGGTCAAAAGCCGATGCTGGCGATCCAGTCCACGATCCGCTGCTGCCAGCCGCGCGCGTTGACGGTGTCGCCGAGGCCGTGCGAGACGTTCGCGTAGACGAACAGCTGGGCGGGGATCTTCCGCTTGTGGAGTTCCGTGTAGAGTAGCACGGACCCCATCGGCGAATAGTTGTCCCTGTCGCCGTGCACGAGGAACATGGGCGGCGTCTTCGCGTCGAACTTGAACTCCGGTTGGAGCGCCGCGCCGTCGCCGCCGTGCGCGTTCGGACCCGTGGCGCCGTCCGCGGCGACGTAGGCGGGATAGACCGGCACCGAGAAGTTGAGATGGGGCGAAAGGTCGTCCGCCGCGTCGACGCGGTCGTAGAGCGCGTCCTGCGACGACGTGGCCGAGACGGCCGCGAGGTGCGCGCCGGCCGAGAAGCCGACGGCGCCGATCTTCTCCGGCGACCAGCCGAACTTCGCGGCGTTCGCGCGCAGGAGGCGGATCGCCCGCGCGGCGTCCTCGCGCGGCGCGTCGTAGATCTTCCGCCCTTCCCGGCGCGGGATGCGGTAGTGGAGCACGGCCACCCAGCGCCCCGACTTGAGAATCGGCAGGCTCTCGCGGCAGACGTGCCCGAGATGCTGTGATTGGTAGCCGCCGCCCGGCATCACCACGACCAGCGTGTCGTGCGTCGGTTTCTCCGGCTTGAGGATGACCACCTCGGGCTGCGACACCGCGGTCCGGCGCCAGACCTTGCGCTTCGCGTCGAACACGTACTTTCCGGGATCCGCCTTCGTCTCGTGCGGCGCGAGGTCCGGCCACAGCTGGATGCGCGCGGCGATGCGCCCGTGGAGCGCGCCGTACGCCTTGTCCTCGTTTGCAAGTTCGGCGCCGTGCAGCGTCGTCGCCAAAAGCGCGACAAATAAAAGCTGGAGAAGTTTCATGCCAATATTGTACACGATTTCCGCGTGTCGCGCATTTAAAATTCTTCGGCAATCGACGTTGGAGATGTCCCGCGGAGGCAATTTGTGGTAAACTAGCGGCATGAATAACTGTCAGACGATTCTGTCCCGCATCTGCGCGACACTGCTTCTAACCACCGGATGCGCCGCCACGCTGCCGCCGCACCAGGTGGAGAGCCGCAAGAATTCAACCAAACCCTGGGACGCCTACGCGGCCGTCTCCGTGGACCGCATCCCCGGCTTCACGCCGAAGGCCGACCCCGCCCTCGACGAATACGGCGGCTGGGTCGGCACGCACGTGGGCAATCCCGACGGGTACTTCCGCGTCCGCAAGATCGACGGACGCTGGTGGATGGTCGACCCCGCCGGAAACCTCTTCCTCGCCAAGTCGGTCGCGAGCTTCGTCCCCGGCGGCTCGGCACGGCAGCGGGCGAAGATGAAGGAGAAATTCGGCAACACCGCCGGCTGGGCCACGGCGGAGATCAAGTTCCTCAAGTCCTGCGGCTTCAACTCGCTCGGCGCGTGGTCCAATTCCGAGGCGTTCGGCACGACGAACCAGCCCGAGCGCATCCCCTACACTGTGATCGTCAGCCCGATGGCGACCTTCAACCGCGAGCTGAAGAAGGCGGGACGCGAGGCCGGGTTCTTCAAGGATGTCAAGGAGGGCGGCAGCTCATACGGCTTTCCCTTCGTGTTCGACCCGGACTTCGAGAAGACGGCCGAGCGCGTGATCGCCCCCGTGGCGAAGCACGCGAACGACCCGTACCTGATCGGCTACTTCATCGACAACGAGATCCAGTTCCGGCGCTCCATGCTCTGGAAGTGCCTCACCGCCTGGCCAAAGGACCATCCCAACCGGCGCGCCGCGCAGGCGTGGCTCGACGCGCGCAAGGGACGCGCCGGCTGCGGCATGCGCGACGTGACGGAGGAGGACCGCCTCGACTTCGTCGCGCACTGCGTGGACACCTACCTCGCCACCGTCACGCGCATCCTGCGGAAATACGACAGGAACCACATGTTCCTCGGCTGCCGCTTCCACATCTGGGACACCGAGATGCGCAGCCCCGCCTGCTTCAAGGTGGCCGGGAAGTACATGGACGTCATCTCCATCAACCACTACAACCACTGGCAGCCCGAGCAGGCGGACATGAAGAACTGGGAGGCGTGGTCGGGCAAGCCGTTCATGGTGACGGAATTCTACGTCAAGGGCGAGGACTCGGGGCTCCCCAACACGACCGGCGCGGGCTGGCTCGTGCACACGCAGGACGAGCGCGGCATCTTCTACCAGAACTTCGTGAACGAACTCCTCAAGAGCGGCACCTGCGTGGGCTGGCACTGGTTCAAGTATGGCGACAACGACCCCCAGAACCTCCGCGCCGACCCCTCCAACCGCGACTCGAACAAGGGCATCGTGACCTGGGACTTCCGCCGCTACGACCCGCTCGTCGAGCGCATGAAGGCAATCAACGGCTGCACCTACAACCTCGCCCGGTTCCACGACACGAAGTAACCGAGCCAGATGCGGCGCAACACGAACGAAACGGAGTCTCGCAATGACACTTGAAAGCAGATTCGCCGGAACATGGTATCCCGGCACGCGACGTGAGATTCAGGCGATGACAAACGCCTGGGAAGAGAAATTCTCCCGCGACAAGGCGGCGCCGGAGGGCTGTCCGAACATCCTGATCCTTCCACACGCCGGTTGGGCGTATTCAGGTTCGATCGCCTGGCAGGCCGTGCGGCGCATCCGTGGCGCGAAGTTCACGCGCGTGGTCGTCCTCGCCCCCAGCCACCGTGCCTGGATCGAGAACCGCCTCGTCGCTCCGGAGGGAGATGCCTTCACCACGCCCCTCGGCGAGATCAAGGTGGACCGCGACTGGATCGACCGCCTCGCCCTCCGCGCGCCCGTTGCACGGAGCGACAAGGTGCACCTCGCCGAACACGCCGCGCAGATCGAGTTTCCGCTCTTGCAAGTCGCACTGGCCGACGGCTTCACGGTGGCGCCGCTCGTCATGGGGTCGTTCGGCGCCGACCAGATGGCAATGTGCGCGCGGGCGCTCGCGCGGCTCATGGACGACAGGACCCTGCTCGTCATTTCCTCCGACTTCACCCACTACGGCACCGACTTCTCCTACGCGCCCTACGGCACGGAAGGTGGCGAGGACGTGCGCCGGCGCGTCGCCCAGGTCGATGCCGAGGCGGTCTCTTTCATCGTCAAGCGCGACGCCGAGGCGTTCGCCGCGTCCGTCTCGCAGACGGGCGCGACGATCTGCGGACGCATCCCGATCGAACTCGCCCTGCGCGCCCTTCCGGAGAAAGCGTCGATCGCCCAGATCGCCTACGCCACGTCGGGCGACCAGGACCACGACTTCACGCGTTTCGTGTGCTACATGGCAGGGGCGGGACGCGCGGAATGGGCCGGCGAGGCCAACGCCGTGCTGGACGCCGCCTCGCGCCAGTTCCTCCTGCGTCTCGCACGCGAGTCGATGGAGTGCGCCGTGACGGGACGCAAGCTGCCGCGCGAACGGCTCGCCGAGGCCCCGGCCGCGACGCGCGCGAAGATGGGCGCGTTCGTGACGCTGAACGACGCCGCGACGGGCGCCCTGCGCGGCTGCATCGGCGAAATCCTGCCGATGCGCCCGCTCGTGGACGCCGTCGCCGCGCGCGCGGTGGACTCCGCACTCCACGACCCGCGCTTCTCGCCCGTCACGGAACGCGAACTGAAGGGCCTGCGCGTGGAGGTCTCCGCCCTCACGCCGCCCAAGCCGGTCGCCTCGTGGCGCGACATCGTGCTCGGACGCGACGGCATGACGCTCGAGAAGAACGGCGCGTTCGCCGTGTTCCTGCCGCAGGTCGCGCCGGAGCAGGGCTGGGACCTGCCGACGACGCTTTCGTACCTGTCGCGGAAGGCGGGACTCCCCGCCGACGCCTGGCGCGAAGGCACGATGTTCACGACCTTCCAGGCGGAGGTGTTCCATGAGTGACGCAGCGGACGCGGTCTGCGGAACATGTCCGCGCCACTGCCGCCTCGCCGAGGGCGCCGTCGGATTCTGCCGCGCACGGAAGGCGCAGAGCGGACGCGTCGTGTCCGCGAACTACGGACTGGCCACGTCGCTCGCCCTCGACCCGATCGAGAAAAAGCCCCTCTCGTTCTTCCATCCCGGCTCGTACATCCTCTCGATCGGGAGCTTCGGCTGCAACCTGCGGTGTCCGTTCTGCCAGAACGACTCCATCTCGCAGCGTGGCGAGGGCTGCGTGCCGACGGAGCACATCACGCCCACGCAACTAGCCGACGTCGCGCTCCGCCTCAGGGACGAACGCGGCAACATTGGCGTCGCCTACACCTACAACGAACCGCTCGTGGGCTGGGAGTTCGTGCGCGACGCGGCGCGCGAAGTGCGTGCGCGCGGCCTCGTCAACGTGATCGTCTCGAACGGATGCGCCGAGGCCGCCGTGATCGACGAGCTCGCGCCGCTCATCGACGCCGCGAACATCGATCTCAAGGGTCCCTCGCAGGAATACTACGACTGGCTCGGCGGGGATTTCAACGCGGCCTGCCGCACCATCCGGACCCTCCACGCGCGCGGCTGCCACGTGGAGGTGACGAGGACATGGACGCCATCGCCTCCTTCATCGCCTCGGTCTCGCCGGAGATTCCCCTTCACGTCACGCGGTTCTATCCGCGTTTCCAGATGACGGACACGCCACCGACATCCGAGGCGACCATCCAGCGCCTCGCCGCCGTCGCCCGCCGCCACCTCAAGAAAGTCCTTTAAAAGGTAGTGAAAATGAAATCGAAAATTGAACAGATCTGCGAGCTCGTCCGCGCGTGCGGACAGTTCATCAAGGACGCCGACCGCAGCCATCTTCACGTGGACGCCAAGGGCGGACACGCGACACGCGAACTTCGTCACGGAATACGACAAGCAGGTCCAGGAGCGTCTGCGCGTGGGCCTGCGCGAGATCATGCCCGACGCGCATTTCGTCGGCGAAGAGGGAACGACGCAGGCGTTCGCGCCCACGGGGGAGTTCTTCATCGTCGACCCCATCGACGGCACGACGAACTTCATCAAGGACTACCACTTCAGCAGCATCTCCGTCGCGCTCGTCGTCGACAACGCCGCGGAGCTCGGCGTGATCTACAATCCCTACACGGACGAGATGTTCTGCGCGCAGCGCGGGCAAGGTGCCTTCTGCAACGGGAAGCGCCTGCACGTCTCCTCCGAACCACTCGAGAACGCGATCATCGTGTTCGGCACGGCGCCCTACCACGAAGAACTCAACGAAAAGACGTTCAGCCTCGCCTACTCCTATTTCAGGAAAGCCCTGGACATCCGCCGCAGCGGCTCGGCGGCGCTCGACCTCTGCACCATCGCGGCCGGACGCGCAGAACTGTTCTTCGAATTGGTCCTCTCGCCCTGGGACTACGCGGCTGGTGCCCTCATCGTGGAGGAAGCCGGCGGACTGGTCAGCGACTGCGACGGTCATCCCCTCGTCTACGACCGCCCCTGCTCCGTCCTGGCACGGAACAAGACCGTACAAATCCTCAATTCCGAGACCAACCGCTAGGCACTCGGAAGTTCCCAGCCTGCGCGGTAGGTCGTCTTGAGGTAGGCGTTGGCGGATTCGTCGTTCATGATCCGCGTGCCGTCCCAGAGGAGTTTCTTCTTGCCGGCGCGCGCAGCCACGTTGCCGAGCAACACGGTCTGCGCAAGCGGGATCGAGTAGTCAAAGCCCGTGTTCGCCTCACGCCCCTCGCGCACGGCGTTCAG
This sequence comes from uncultured Lentisphaerota bacterium, assembly GCA_900320225.1. Taxonomy (GTDB): domain Bacteria; phylum Verrucomicrobiota; class Kiritimatiellia; order RFP12; family UBA1067; genus RUG572. Next base: position 31,303 of record ONRL01000042.1, on the reverse strand, counting down.
GAACTCCATCACGTGCTCGTTCGCCTGATACCCGGCCTTGTTCTTGATGAAGTCCTTGCCGATTCCCTTCGGGAAGAACCGGAGCGAGCTGTGGAAGCAGTGCCAGATCGCGCCTTTCGTGCCGATGAACACCGAGCCCATGAACGCGAGCGGGGCCTTCCCGAGGTTGTACTTCTTCTCGAACTCGAGGAGCGCAGGCGGGAAGTTGAGGTCCGAACGCTTCTTGAGGATGTTGTAGCAGCGCTCCATGTGGCTCACCGCGATCGGCACGCCGTCGCGGATGCCGTCGTACCAGTGGAGGGTCACGGGCGGCAGGTTGCCCCGCGCGGGGAAGGTGTAGTCGATCGTGTCGCGGTAGGCCCACGCGCCGGGACATCCCCACGCCACATCCTTGGCCTCCACGCTCTCGGGGCCGGTCTTCCCCAGGTCGAGCGCCCAGAACGGGGCGTCCATGATGTGCGTGCCCATGTTGCCGATCGACCCGTTGCCGTAGCCGATCCAGCTGTGCCAGTCGTGCGGGTGGAGCCCGGTGCGGCCCTCGTGCGGGCCGTAGAACTCGCATACCGGCGCGGGACCGCACCAGATGTCCCAGTCCATGCCCTTCGGGGGCTCAGAGGCCGGCGGACGGAAGAACATCGAGTTCACGCGATCGGAGTAGCTGTACACCTCCGTCACGTCGCCGATGACGCCGTTCTTCACGGCGTCCACGCACATCTTCATCGCCTTGGTGGAGTGTCCGTAGTTGCCCACCTGCGTGACGACGCCGTACTTCTTCGCCTCGCGCGCGAGGAGCTGCACCTCCTCCAACGTGAGCGCGAGCGGCTTCTCCACGTACACGTGGATGCCGCGGCGGATGGCCATCAGGGCGGGGATCGCATGGTGGTGGTTGGGCGTCGCGATGAACGCGGCGTCGATCTTGTCGCCCACCTTCTCGAACATCTCGCGGTAGTCCGCGCCCTCCCAGGCGCCGGTGAAGTCGAAGGAACCATAGAACTTCTTCGCGGACGCCTTGACGGCCCGGATGCCCGACGGCAGCGGGTCGACGAGCGCGACGACCTGCACGTTCTGCTCGCCGCCCATCCGGCGGATGAGGCCCGTCATCTGCGCGCCGCACCCAATCAGCGCCACACGGATCTTCCCGCCCTGCGCGATCCGCTTCGCGAGCGGCGCCGCGAGGAGGCTGCCGATGTTGAACGCGGGCACGCCCGCCGCCGCTAACTTGAGGAAATCCCTTCTCTTCATCCGGCCCCTCCTTTCGCCGGCTCTCAGGCGAGCGCGGCCACGGCCGCGTCGAGCGCCGCGAGGTCCGAAACGTTCGTTGTCACGAGCGCGGCGTCGATCTTCTTGATGAGGCCGCTCAGCACCTTGCCGGGGCCGAACTCGACGAACCGGGTGCAGCCGAGGGCCTTCGCGGCCTCGACGTCCGCCGCCCAGTTGGTCGTTTGCGTGACCTGCTCGAGCATGAGCGCCTTGATGGCGCCGGGGTCGGAGGAATGGGGCTGGCCCGTGACGTTGGAGAGCACGGGGAACTGCGGCGCGTGGAACGCAATCGCGTCGAGGACGGGCGCGAGCTTTGCGCGCGCCGGCGCCATGAACGGGGAGTGGAAGGCGCCGGCCGTCGCAAGCGGGATCGCGCGCTTGATGCCGAGCTCCTTCGCGACGGCGGCGGCCTGCGCCACGGCGTCCTTCGAGCCGGACAGCACCTGCTGCGCGGCCGAGTTGATGTTGGCCACCGTGCAGCCCGTCTTCTCGCAGAGCGCCTTGAGCTGGTCGGCGGACGCGCCCACGATGGCGATCATGCCGGACGGCACGGCCGCGCAGGCCTCCTGCATGAAGCGCCCGCGCGCCTCGAGGACGGTGAGCGTGGCGTCGAAGTCCAAAACGCCGGCGGCGCAGAGCGCGCCCCATTCGCCGAGGGAAAGGCCTGCGGCACAGGCAAAGGACGTGGGGCGCTTTTTCTGGAACGCGCGGTAGGCCGCGTAGCTCGTCACGAAGATGGCCGGCTGGCATACGTTCGACTTTGTGAGTTCCTCGGCGGGACCCTCAAAGCAGATTTTCTTCAAGTCGAAGCCCAGGACGGCGTTCGCCTTGTCGAACAACGCCATCGCCTCGGCGTCGGCTTCGGCGAAATCCTTGCCCATGCCGGGCACCTGTGCGCCCTGGCCGGCGAAAATGCAGCAATCAGACATTCTTATCTCCTCTACTACTTTGGATGTTTAAGAAGTCTGGATATGATACCAAATCCCGCGGGCCGGCGCACCAATTATTTTTATTCCCCCTTGCGTTGGCGGAGTACGTTTGGTAAACTATGCGCCGCTTTGCACAATTGGTCCCGTCGTCTAACGGTTAGGACACCAGGTTTTCATCCTAGTAACAGGAGTTCGACTCTCCTCGGGACTGCCAATGAGAAAGGCCGCGGCAAACGCGGCCTTTTCGGTAGGGCGCGCTCGCCGAGCGCGCCGCTTGTTTTTCTTCCCTACTTTCTCGCCCCCTGGAGCAGCTTGCCGATCTTGAGCATGCGCTCGTTGAGGTCGCCGAAGGTGACGTCGGCCGAGTAAACGTCCTTGTAGTAGCTGTACGCCTTCTCGTAGTCCTGCGCCTCCTCGGCGCAGAGGCCGAGCTGGTAGACCACTTTCTTCTTCAGGTCGTCCATTGTCGGAATCTGGTCGCGCGCGGTCTCGAGCTGCATCACGGCCATGTCCGTCTGCCCCTTCTTGAGGAAGCACATCGCGAGGTAGTAGAGCGCCTGCAGGCGGTCCTTCGGGGACTTCTGCGCGAGCTGGAGGTGCTGTATGGCGTCGTCGTAGTACTCGTAGATGTAGTACTGGTAGCCGAGCTCGAAGCGGAGGTGCAGGTCGTTCGGGTAGTGGTCCACGCGCGTGGCGAGGTCGTCGAACACGAACTGGTTCTTCTCCACCTCGAGCGCGTCCGCCTCCTCCGTCTTGCCCTCTTTGCGCAGGGCCTCGATGCGGGCCTCGTAGTCGGCCGCGCGCACGGTGGAGAGCATGCGGTCGAGCTCCGGGTCGGCGGAGTTGACCTGCTGCGCCTGCTCGAGCGTCTGGATCGCCTCCGGGAAGCGCTTCGACTGCATGTAGAGGCGCGCGAGGGCCCGGTAGAAGTTCATGTTGTTGGGCTCTTTCTCGATCTGCTTCTTCTTCTCCTCGATGAGGGCCTCGGCGTCGTCGCCCGTCACGACCGCCTTGTTCGCGGCGTCGAGCTTCTTCGCCTGTTCCTTGTTGGCGAGGATGGACTGGAAGCCGCCCTTCTTGCCGACGGAGTCCGACCAGCCGCTGGACATGGTGGTCTGCGCCTCGGCGTTCTTGAGGAGCTGGAGGATGCGCTGGTCGCCGGGCTTGAGCTTTGCGAGCTTGTCGTATGCGTCGCGCGCCTTCGCGTAGTTCTTCGCCATCATGTAGTAGGTGGCGATGCGCTCGAGCAGGTTCACGTCCCCCTGGTTGCCGGAATACGCGGCCTCCACGGAGATCGCGGCCGCCTCGGGCTTGCCCGCCGCCTCGGCGGCCTTCACGGCCGCTTCGATGTTGTCCGGGTCGAGCGGGTTGATCGAGAGCAGCTTCTCCGCCTCGGCCATCGCCTCCGCGCCCTTGCCCTTCTTGACGAGGCCCATCACCTTCGAGCGCTGGAGCATGCTCTTCATCTTCGCGCCGAACCCGCCTCCGCCCGATTCGCGGAACTGCGCGATCTGCGCGGCACGCAGGAGACGGCGCGTCTCAAGCGTGTCCGGCGAGCATTCCAACGCCTGGGAAAGCATCTCAACGGCCAACTCGAACCGCCTGGCCTCAAGCGCCTGCCGGCCGCGGTTCGTGAAGTTCTGCGCCTTCTGCGCGTTTGCGTCATTCGCCATAACTTGTCACTCCTTGAAATCTGAACGCGCACAGTATACCACGCCGCGCGCCTCCGCGCAAGTACATCAATCTCCCGGACGCAACGTCGGATCCACGTCGACCGCGAGCGCGGCGTCGTCCGTGACGTTGCGCCGCCAGTACGCAAGCCCCGCGATCATGGCCGCGTTGTCGCCGCAGTACTTCGGCTCCGCGAGCAGAAGCCGCACGCCCGCCGCCTGCGCGACCTCGGCGAGGCGCACGCGGAGACGGCCGTTCAGCGACACGCCGCCGCCCACCACGAGCGCGCGGTAGGGCTTCCGGCCGAGCGCGCGCGTCGTGCGGTCCGCGAGCGCGCCCACGATCGCCTCCTGGTAGCCCGCCACGAGACGCGCCTTCTCGGCGTCGTCCTTCGGCGGGTTCTTGCGCACCGAATAGAGGAGCGCGGTCTTGAGGCCCGAGAAGGAGACGCAGAGATCGGCGTCGAGACCGGCGAGCGCCGCCGTGCCGGGGCGCGGCGCGCCCTTCGGGAAACGCGGCAAGTCGTCCGTGATCGGCACGCCGCGCGCCCAGCGGTCGATCACCGGACCGCCCGGGTAACCGAGGCCGAGCAGCTTCGCCGCCTTGTCGAACGCCTCGCCAGCCGCGTCGTCGAGCGTCTGGCCGATGATCTCGTACGCGCCGTACGACGGCATGTCGATCCACGTGGTGTGTCCGCCCGACACGGCAAGCCCGAGCGCGGGCATGCAGGATTCGGGGGATTCGGCCGCGCAGGAGCGCGGCCCTCCCGCGTCGAAGAGGAACGGCGTGTGGAGGTGCGCCTCGATGTGGTTCACGCCGATGAGCGGCACGCCGAGCGAGAGGGCGAGGCCCTTCGCGGCGTTGAGGCCCACGAGCAGCGAGCTTGCAAGGCCGGGGCCGTACGTCACGGCCACCGCGTCCACCGGCGCGCGCATCGCCTCCTTCACCACGCCGTGGATCTTCTCGATGTGCGCGCGGCTCGCCACCTCCGGCACCACGCCGCCGTACGGCTGGTGCAGGGGTATCTGCGTGTACACGACGTTCGTGAGCACCTCGCGACCGTCCTTCACCACCGCGCACGCCGTCTCGTCGCAGCTCGTCTCTATTCCAAGGATATTCACTTCTCGTCCTTCTTACCAGAACTTCCACCACGCCTTCTTGACGGGTTCGATTCCGCCGGTCTCCTTGTAGAACTCCTTCACGCGCTCCGCGCCCACCACCTCGGGATCGGCCATCACCTCGCGCCCGCGGAACTCGAGGATGTCCGGCAGGCTCCAGAAGGTACTGAGCAGGAACTTGTCCTGCGTGGCGCGATGCAGCACGAGCACCTCGCCCGTCGGCATCACGGACACCTTCGGCGGCGTCACGCGCAGAACCGGCCCGAGGTCGGTCGTGCGCCACGAACGGTCCGACGTGCCGCTGTCGTGCGACTTGAGGAAGATGTGCTCCACCTGGTCGCGGCCCCAGTGGACGAGCTCGAAGTGGCGCTGCAGTCCGTCGCGGTTCGAGAACATCTGCAGCGCGTTGCCGCAGGGGAGGCCCGGCACCATGTCGAAGCTCTTGAGCGAGCTCTCGAAGCGCATGCCGCCGTGCACCAGCACGGCACGGGCGAGGTAGCGCGTGTTCTCGTCGAAGCGGAAGTGGTCCGCGAGGAACGTCTCCAGCTTCTGCCCCTCGCCCGAGAGCAGGGCGAACGGCGCGACGAACGGCTTGGCGTTTATGCGCTCGTACCGGTGCTGGTCGTGCGCGCGGAACACCTCCACGAACAAACGGTCGGCCGCGTCCGGCTTGCGGCAGTCGATCACGTCGGCGGATGCGTTCGCCACGTCCACGATTGCGCGGATGCGCTCGCCCGCCACGTAGACGTCGTACGTCATCACGAGCTGCACCGTGATCTCGGTGGGCAACGCGGCCGCCGACGCCGTCCGCACGAGGCAGGCGGCGAGCAGCGAAAGGAGGATGGTTGGCGTTCTCTTCATGGTGTTTCTCCTAGACTCTGATTTTCATGCCGTCGTAGGTGAGCCGGATCCCGCGCGGCAGGCGCGCCTCGAACTCGGCATGCTTCACGTCATGGCACATGTGGATGAAGTAGCCGCGACGCGGCGCGATCTCCTTCACGTAGGCGAGCGCGCGGTCGAGCGTGAGGTGCGTGGGGTGCGGACGCGTGTCGCGGAGGCAGTCCAGCACCAGCACGTCCACCCCCCGCATCTTCGCGAGCGTCTTCGGCGGCAGCTCGTAGCAGTCGCTCACGTATGCCACGCGCTTCCCGTCGTGCTCGAAGAGGAATCCGTTCGTGGGCGTGCTGCCGTGCACGACGGGGAGCGGCGTCACCCGCACGTCGCCGAGATGGAACGCGCGCGTCACGCGGTGGTAGGCGATCATCGGACGGTACAGTCCCAGCTTGTTCGGCTTCGTGCCGATGTAGGGGAAGATGTGCCGCATGGCGTCGATCGTCGCCGGCGCGGCGTAGCACGGCAGCACCGTGCGCCCGTTCAGCGTGTTGAACCGCCGCAGGTCGTCGAAGCCGGCGATGTGGTCCATGTGCACGTGCGTGAGCAGGCAGGCACGTACGTCCAGTACCTTCAGCTCGAGGCACGCGAGACGGAACTCCGGCGGCGCGTCCACCACGAACGCCGTCCCCGGCGTCTGCACGTAGAGCCCGGTGCGGCGTCGCCGGTCGCGCGGGTCGTCGGAGGTACACGTCGGGCATGTGCACCCGATCTGGGGCACGCCGACGGATGTACCCGTCCCGAGGAATGTCAAGCGCAGGGCCATGGCGTATATTATACCATGTTTCGGCGCGAAAACTCACAGCCGCAGTACGATTGCCGGTAAAGGCCCAGCTCGGCCGCGCGCCGAAGCGAGCGCAGGAAACCGTCTTTCTTCTTGAAATCGACGGGCAGAAACTCCGGCGCGGCGGCTGCGGAACCCCCGCAATCCTTCGCGGAGACGGTCCACGCCGCGTCCGCCCCCGCCTCGAACACCATCCGGCTCACCTTGTGCGGGCTGACCGTGAGCGACGTGGTGAACGCATCGCAGCCGTGCGCGGCGGCGTAGGCTGCCGCACGCGCGAGGTTGTAGCGGAAGCAGCGCGCGCACCGCGCGCCCTTCTCAGGTTCATCCTCGAAGCCCTTCGCCACCTGCTCCAGCCAGTCTGCATGGTCGTAGGTGTCCACCGCGATCTCCACACCCTCGGCGGCGGCCAGCTTCTGCGCGTTCTCAAGTCGTTTCTCGAACTCCTCCCGCGTATCAATGTTGGAGTTGGAGAAGAAGAGTGCGACCTCGTTTCCGAGGTCGCGCAGTGCGGGCACGCACGCGCTCGCGCACGGCCCACAGCAGACATGTAGCAAAACCTTCGCCATCGAATCCTCGACTTTGTTTCAGGGATCCATGGCCCCGATGGCATTCAGCCCTTCCATCAACTCTGAGGTCTTGGCAAGGGCGAGGATGATCCGCTGGTAGTGGCGCAGGTCATCGGGAGTAAGGACACGACCCTTGCGGTCCTTCAGCCACTTCTCCGCCGGATGGTAGCCGCCGATCGCCTGCTCCCATGCGGTAAGTAGCACGTTGTCGAAATATTGCGTGGGGTTGATGTAGACACGGCCGTTGTCCCACCTCACCGCATCCACCACGTTGTCGCCGGGAACGGGGAAGCGCGCGGTCGGCTCGGACAAGGGCGGCGCGGCGTCGCGTAGGAGATGCGTCTCGCGGAGCGCACGCCCCGCGTCGCGGAAGCGTGCGAACTCCGCCGCGTCCTTCGGGTACGGGATGCGCGGGAAGTCGCTCTTCAGGAACTCCTTGAACTTCGCGCGGTAGGCGGGCGAATGCAGCACGCCGTAGATATAGTCGAAAATGTCGATGGGAGGGACGCGCTCCTGCGCGTCCGCACCACTGGGAGAACGGGCATCTTGCCCGTTCACTGGGACAACGGGCGTCTCGCCCGTTGCGACCGCCGCCGCAATCTTCGCCACGATGTCCTTGTCGAGATTCGCCCGCCGTTCCATCTTCCCCATGTTCTCCTCGTAGAGGTAGAGGGGGAAGAAGTAATCAATGCCCTGCATCCCAGAACAAGACCAAAAACGATTATCTATAAGGCTCGTGGCGAGAAAGGCAACAGGCCGTTCAGTCGGATATGGAAATCCGCGTTTAGCCACAAGCCCAATGTTCTCAACTCCTGCAAAGTGCCGCATCACATTATCACGCGGTCTTGTGTAAAGCCCTTTGGCCGTTCCAGTGTAAAATGTAAACCGATCATCAAAAAGGCGATATGCTGCCGTACAATATCTGCCTCTATTCACTGCATCGGCTTTAGCATCCACATATGTCCATTCACTTGAATCTTTAAGCCGATGGTATTTTTGTCGCCACTCATGTTCTGTTAATGAGAGCAAATCACGAATCTTCTCTCTTTGCTCTTCTTCTGTAAACGAGAAGTTCAACTCGTCGTTTGCCGACACAACACCTGAAGAGTTCACCTTCATCAGCTCGGCGATTCCGAAGGCGTCGTTCCATTCGGCTTCGCCAGCGGTATCCTTGGGCGTGAAGAATAGCATTGGCTCCGTCGGCTGGAGTTCCCGCCATTCGATCGAGTCCATTGTCGCGTTGTCGAGCGCAGTGAGCTTGTCCTTCTTCTTGCCCCAAAGGTCGGCATACCACACCTTGCAGGTGTGGTTTAATGTTGCCAATGTGCGAGTGTTGCCAGCTCCCAATTGGGAATTGGAATTGGCATTGGCAACATTTGCACATTGGCAACACTTCACAAACAGCGTGATCGCCACGCCCTGCATGATGTCGAACACGCACTCGTCCTTGCTGCCGTCGGGCGCGACTTCCTTCTTCTTCGAGTTGCCGTGGAGGTTCAGCGTCCAGATTTCGTCGAAAGTCTGCATGAGGTGCCAGCGCATGCCACGGAACGTGGGGTTGTCGAGGAACCCGTGCGGCGTGATGTAGGCGACCACACCCTCGCCGTTCTTTTCGACGTAGTGTTCAGCGAGGCGGATGAACTTCACGTAGTCGTCGTTGAGCCACTTCGGATTGCGTTCCTTCAGCCGTTCCTTTCCGCCTGGCTCGACCTTGTATGCCTCCATGAGCCGCATGATCCACTCACCCTTGTTCTGGCTCTCGCCCGAATACGGCGGATTACCCACGACTACCATCACGGGGATGGCGCGTTTCACCTCGTCTGCGCCTTCCTGTTCCGCGCCGAGGACACTTGCGAACAGTCCGCCCGGCAGTTCCTTGTGCCAGTCGGAGAGGGAGTCGGTGAGGAAAATGCGGAAGCGGGAGGAGGCAGCAACGGGCAAGATGCCCGTTGTCCCAGTTGTCGTCTCCCTTAGCGCCATGTCTAGTTTTATGTGCGCCATGGTGTAGCTCGCCATCAGGAGCTCGAAGCCGTTGAGGCGCGGACGGAGATCCTTTTCCGCGTAGCCCGGCCACATGCCTTCGTTGCCGGCGAACTTGGCGTGCACCTGCCGCACCGCCTCAGCGATGAACGTTCCCGTCCCCGTCGCAGGGTCGAGCAGCTGGACGCGGTGGACGGTCTTCTTCACTTTCTGCGCGAGCTTTTTGCCGTGAAAAGCCGTCTCTTCGACCTCGATCTCCGTCTTGGACGAGTCGGCGAGGCCGTCGGGGAGGCCAAAGCGCGTGCGGAGCGCCCAATCAGCTGCCGCGACGATGAAACGCACCACCTGAATTGGCGTGTACCACACGCCGCGTTTCTTGCGCAGGTCGCCGTCGTAGGCGGCGAGGAAGTCCTCGTAGAAATGCAGCATCGGATCGGCGCCGCCCTGCGCTTTTCCGTAGTCGCGCATGATGTCCGCCACGTTCGCCGCGCGGAAGAGGTCGGCAAGGTCGTCAACGATCCACGTCAATTCGTCCTCAAGGTCGGCGGCGATGAACCCGAAGAGCTTTTTCAGGAACGGGTTGGACTTCGGGATGAGCATCATCGCCTCGGCGCGGGAGAAGTCCTCCGGCGTGGGGTCGTTGAGGCGGGCGGCGAACATGCCATAGGTGAGGGTCTGTGCGAAGATGTCGCTGAACACCTCCGCGCCCACTTCCGGCATCAGCATCTTCCGCATGTCGAGCATCATGTCGAGAAGCGGCGTTCGCTGCGGCCGTTCGCCGTTCTTCGCGCCGTCCCACGCCTCAGCAAGTGGCTTCAGGAACTTCAAGGCAGAGGATTGGAGCATGCGCGCCTTGCCGGCCATCAGCTCGGCAAGACGCTTCGCGCCGTCGATCCGCTGCGGCTCTCCGGCGGCGGCATCGGCGACGAGCTGGGCGAGGCCGTCGTAGTTTTCGGGCAGAGGGACGATCCGCACGGGAGGGCGAGCGTCCACGCGAGCCGCGGCCGCCGAGGACGGCGGCCCTCCCAAGTCGGCGATCCTGACTGCGGATACGAATTGGTCGTGCCGATACAGGCGGAAGTCGAGGTAGTCGGTGAAGATGATCGTGTCGAGCGCGGCCTTGTAGCGGTCGAACTGCTCCTTGTGGCCTGTGCGCTTCTTTCCGTCGAGGTCGCCGTCGCCGAGTTCCTTCGCCTCCACGTAGAAGACCGCGAGCCCCGTCCTGTCCTGTACGATGTAGTCGGGCGCGCCGCAGTCCGTGCGCTTCGGCTCGTTCACAGCCTTGAGGCCCGGCGCGAGCGCGTCGAAGAGCGCGGCGAGCGCGCCCCGGAAAGAATGTTCCGTCGCCTTGCCGGTCTTCGCCAGCCTCGCGACCTCGGCGACATACTCCGCCACGACGTTTGTGCGATGCGTCATGCGCCCCCCTGTTTCGACTCCTCGTTCATTCGCAAAATTCTCTGATTTTAATGAGGATAGATTCTGGCAGCCCGTTCGTGTACGATGAAACCCCACAAGACGGATTGTCGTTAAGTAACGCAATTGCTGCATAACAGCGCACGGCATCCTGCACGGACAATCCCTCGACATCCAGATGGCTTGCAATTGAGTTCCAAAGCCTAAGATCCTCCTCAAGGGAAATGTTGTGTGAAGACAACACTGTGACATTAGTCGCGCTGCTGCAAGCGTTTGAGCGCTTTCCTTCAAAGGTATTGATACCTGTCATGACAATACCCGCAACGCCTTTTTGCCAAGCTGCTGAAGGAAGTTCAGTGGAATTCAGGATATTTGAACAAATGGCAATAGCGGGAGGAAGCATTTCATCACCGTTTACATCTTCTTCTGCGATGTCAGCCAAAGAAATAGCGCGGACTAGATTGACGTTGGCGGACTGGGAAACATTTGTCAGTTCCTCAGCATAAACCACAAGCTGGTTGGTAAAGGCGGCATCAAGCGTACCATGCGGACGTTGTAGGCCATCTATCATGTTTGTCAAAGCAATGCTGTAATCACATTGTGCACAAACACCCCAGCCAATTGCTATGACAATTAAAGTAATCTTGTTCATATTACTGACTCGCTTTCGGTACGAATGTTCTCTTGTAAGTCTTCCAGAGGACTTTCTTGAAATAGTGGAAGTTCCGTGAATTATCTATCGCACAAGCATTACGCCCATTACTATTATCATTTGCCGTCATCCAAGCGTCTACGTCATTAATGTTCCCCCGCAACGTAACCCAATCACTGGCAATCCTGCCTGCACCTTGAGTATCTCGCGGCGCTTTATAGGCATAACCAAGAAAAGACTCCGGCCCCTCAACTGCAGCCCATAACTTGCCAGGAGAGCTGCCATGTTCTGGTGTTCCCACGTATTTCCCATTATAATCGTTTATATCTAAAACAGAACATCCTGCAAAAACAACACACTTCAAGTCTCTATTCCAATATGGAGCAACTAGAGCCGGTGTCAACCCTGGCCCACCGGTAAGTCCCTTCAAACACCCATCAGAATGTCGTCCATGCCCAGAATAGTAGAAATAATCGGCCTGGTTCATAATTTGCCGTTTCAAGCTGTTTGTCCCGCCATAATGAGCAGTAACAATCTCCACTCCTCCTGATTGGTAGAATGACTCAGAATTACTCGAAACGGGAGGATATGAATCCAGGTTCCCCAAAGACGGCTGGAGAATCTTTCCTCGGAAAGCATAGCCGAGCTGCGCAAAGGCATTGCTGTCTGAGAGATTCGACAATGACGCTGGATCGTCGTCGCCTATGTCATACCAAGCCATCTCATCCACACCGTCCTCATCTTGAGATGGCAGAATCCCCAGTTGCCTCAATCGAAGGAAGGAAAGCATGACACGGATTTCAGACCTATCGCCACAATTGAGAAACACGGCATCGTCCAACGAAACAAGTCCACCCTGGGGACATGTACCGGAGGTCTTGATCACAAGGGAGTTGCCCCACTTCTGCTGGACTGCCGAGAGACTGCCCATCTGCGGCGCAACTGTCACTTGGACACGAAGAGACTCATTATCTAGCACAACACGCGAAGCATCCAACTCCGCCCATGACTCGTCATCAGGAGCACATATCGCAACGTCAAGTTTGCACGCCGCTACCGTCGCCACAAGCCCCGCACCGGTGAACGTGCTGCTTGAAAGATGCACGCCGAAGAGGCCATCGGGATCGGATAGTATAACCGACTGCGGAATGGAAACGGCATTAAGCGTGTAGTCGTAGTCCGGCCCCTGGGAGCGGTTCGTGGAAGCATGCACGAGACGCACCTCGTAGGAGCGTCCGGGCGTCAGCATGGCCGTGCGCGTCTCGCATGCGCCGTATTCCGCGTTCACCCACGAGAACGTGCGCGGGGGATTGGTTTCGCCAACGGTCGGCACGGGCGAGACAGTCAACCGGTACTTTTCCGAATGGCTGGAGCTGTGGTCGCCAAAAACAAAACTCATCGCAACGCGGCTATTCGGCTTCCCCTCGTCTGTCGGTTCGGCGGGGTCGCTGTTCTGCGCGATCTCGGCGTTGTCTGTCACGCCGTCGCCGTCTGAATCTGGGCTACCTGGATTTGTCCCCCACGCACATTCCTCGGCGTTCGTGAGGCCGTCGCCGTCAGGATCAGCATTCGCATCGTCGTCCGTGCGCTCCGTCTGGCTGTTATGCGTACACGGATCGAATCCGTACCGTGTCTCCCATCCGTCGTCCATCCCGTCGCCGTCCGTGTCCGGCTGAAATGGGTCTGTTCCCTGTGCAGCCTCTTCCAGGTTCGTGAGGCCGTCAAGGTCGGGGTCGGCGTTCGCATCCATGCGCGGATCGCCCGTGTTGGCGACGAGCGGATTCATGCCGTACGCGGCCTCCCATCCATCGGGCAGACAGTCCCCGTCCGTGTCGGCATTCGTGGGATCAGTCCCAACGCCGAAATGATAGGCAACCGTCATACCGTTCGTGACGCCATCCGACAGGGAGAAACTTGGCGTCCCGCCAAAGCCGTGCGCACCGAACAGGGCCTGTGTTGGGTCGATGATGCCCTCGACATCGACATACTGCACTCGGAACGTGCTAGGGTCTGTCTCCGATACGGCCAATCGAAACGTCGCCGATCCTAATGTAAGATTCGCGAATCCCATTGGATCGGCCATGTCGCGCCACTCGGCCACGAACCATCTTCCATGCGTATCCTGTACAACGCCGGCGCGAATCTGGGAGCCTGTGTAGCCCATCATGAGGAAGGAAAAACCGTACGCCGCCACGATGCCGTGATCTGTCGCATACAGGCTCTCTGGTTGCGCGTATTGAGAAAAACCAAGCATGTTTGTAGAACTGCCGACCTCGGGAAACGCCACCATGCCGTTAACATGGACAACTGCATTAGTGGATATGCCCCCGGCCATCTCCACCGCAAATGGAAGCGACACGGAAATGGTCGCCGGGAATACGGAGTAAGGTAACGTACCCGCGAGGACGTTCGTAAGCGATGAAAGGTCGAGTTCTGGAAACGGCTCGTCGACCGACGCCCACGCCGCCTCAACCCCGTCTGGAATGCCGTCACTATCCGTATCGACCCTCCGGGGATTCGTACCGTGCGACCGCTCCCAGCCATTTGGAATGCCGTCGCCGTCATCGTCCTCGTCGTCAGCCCCCAAGCCGTCGTATGCCGTCGCCTTGAAGAAGGCTGTGGGCGGCACCATACCTCCAGGCAACTGAGCAACATCCACCTCAACGGAAAGGTTCGTCTCGCCAGCCTCGGCTTCAGCCCACCCCAGCAATGTCCAGGCGCCGATGGAGAGGTTCGTGCTGACTGTGAACTCGATAAACGGCGGAGCCGCGAACACGCCTGGCAACCATGCGACCCCCAGTTCGACCGAGTTGGTGGATGGACCGATGTAGGAGAGCCAAAAGTCGGAGTCGGACGAACCTGAGCGCAATCCTCCCCGCGCTGGGACAACGGGCGGGACGCCCGTTGTCCCAGCACGCTTCGCGACCGTCGGCATCAGACCCAGAGCGAACGCGAGTAACGCCCAAGCAGCCGAAGGCGGCAACTTCCGCAGCGCGCTGGCCGCAGCACAACGGTAAAGGATCGACACCAAACACACCGCACAGCATATCGCCAGCGCCACAACCGAAAGGCTCGCGGCAACCGCAAGAGCATCTGACAGCACATGCGCCATGCGTTACGCACGATAATTCGGCGCTTCCTTCGTGATCGTGATGTCGTGCGGACGCGCCTCGCGGAGACCCGCCGGCGTCACGCGGTAGAACTTGCCGCGCGCCTGCAGCTCGGCGATCGTCTTCGTGCCGCAATAGCCGAGCGACGCGCGCAGGCCGCCGCAGAACTGCGTCATGATGGAGTGGACGCGGCCCGAGTACGGCACCATGCCTTCGATGCCCTGCGGCACGAGGTCGTCGTCCGCCTCGTTGTCCTGGAAGTAGCGCGCGCGCGAGCCCTTGCCGTTCTTGAGCGCGCCGAGCGAGCCCATGCCGCGATAGACGACGTACTGGCGGCCGTTCTGATAGATCTTCTCGCCCGGGCTCTCCTCCGTGCCCGCGAGCACGCTGCCGAGCATCACGCTCGACGCGCCCGCCGCGAGCGCCTTCGGCACGTCGCCGGAAAGCTTGATGCCGCCGTCGGCGATCACGGGCACGCCCGAGCCGCGCAGCGCCTTCGCCGCGTTGTAGACGGCCGTGAGCTGCGGGATGCCCACGCCGCAGACGACGCGCGTGGTGCAGATCGAGCCCGGGCCGATGCCCACCTTCACGGCATGCGCGCCGGCCTTCGCGAGCGCGACCGCCGCCTCGCCCGTCGCGATGTTGCCCGCGATCACGTCCACCTTCGGATAGTGCTTCGTGATCCACGTGGTCATGTCCATGATGCCCTTCGTGTGGCCGTGCGCGGAGTCCACCACCACCACGTCCACGCCGGCGTCGGCGAGCTTCTCCATGCGCACATAGTCGCCCGTGCCGCCGGAGACGGACGCCGAGACGCGCAGGCGGAACTTGTCGTCGCGGTTGATGGTGGAGTCCTTGTTCTCCACGATCTGCTGCACGTCGGTGAAGGAGTAGAGGCCCACGAGCCGTCCCGCCTTGTCCACGAGGGGCAGCTTGCCGATCTTGTTGGCGCGCATGATCTCGTACGCCTTCTTGAGCGAGGTACCGGGCTTCGCGGTGATGGTCGTTGCCGTCATCACCTCGGCGAGCTTCGCCGCGGTGAGCGGCTGATGTCGTCGTTCGCGTGGAAGCAGACGGGCTTCGCGATGAGTCCGTTGAGGTAGTTCTTCACCTTGGCCACCTGCGCGGCCTGCTCGTCGTTCTCAAGGTTCTTGTGGATCACGCCGATGCCGCCGGCGAGCGCCATCGCAATGGCCATCGGCGCCTCGGTGACGGTGTCCATCGCCGCGGAGATGAACGGGATGTTCATCTTCTGGCGGCTCGTGAGCTGCGTTTCGAGGGAGGCGTCGTCTGGCAGGAAATCCGCATACTGCGTGACGAGCGTCACGTCGTCGTAGGTGAGCCCCTCGTAGGGAAACGTCTTCATGAAGGCGTCGAGATACTTGTTGGTGGCCATTGTCTGCTCCTAATCTGTGCTTTTTCCCGTATAGTTATACGCTTTTTAGGGCCTAAAGTCAAGCCGCAAGTTTTCCATTTTCACATTCTGCGGCACGTGCGGCACGCGTCAGAATGGCATTGGCACCGCGCCGTTCCCGCTGCCTGCGTCGCGGAGCCTGCCGAAATACGACTCGATCTCTTTCGCGCTCGTGGTCTCGCGGCGGGCCTTGACGCCGAACGCCTTCACGTCGCGGATCCAGTTCTCCACGGCCTCGCCCCGCGTTTCCGGTCTCGTCCACGGGACATTTTTGGCGGCGGCATGCTTGCGGAGGGCGTCGTAGTTGAGAATCATGTAATGGTCGACCGAAAGACGCTCGCGGCGCACGCGCGCGGCGAACGGCTCGCCGTCCTTCTCCGCGGCCTCCACCGCCTCGTCCATCAGGCGGGCCGCCAGCAGTTTGTCGTCCGCAGTGAGAAACGGCACGCCCTTGTGTCCGCACCCGACCGACATCTTCGTCTTCCGCGGCCCATTCTCCACCACGGCGATGAAATTCTTGAGGGCGGACGCCGCCGATTTGCCGTAGTAGCCGGAGAGGAACTCGTCCATCAGGCGGTTCTCGTCCTCGGACGGATCCCAGAGAAGATGCGCCGTCAGGTAGTGCCGCAGCGTGGCGAAGGAGCCGGCCGAGCAGAGCGCGTCGCCCTGCTCGAACACGCCCACCGCGCCGTTCGCCGCGAAGAGGCGGATGTTCGGCGCGATCTGCGAAATGTTGGGGTGCGGCAGCATGTAGTTCTTGAAGTTCGCCAGGTAGTCCCAGACGTACAGGTTCCCGCCCGCCACGCGCTTCCAGTCGGCGATGTCCTTCGCGAATTCCGCGTTGAGGGGGGACGACGGGTCGACGAGCGGGCGCGCGAAGTCGCATTCGATGTCGCAGAGGCGCACGACCACGTTGTGGCGCGGACGCGTCTTCGTCGGCGCCGTGCGCGTGAACTGGTAGGCGAACGTGTCGATGCGCACGTTCGGGAACTCCTTCTCCACCGCCTCTGCGACCTCGTTCGCGAAGCGGAGGTACGGGCCAGACGGCGCGCCGCCGTCTTCGTCCATCATCGCCTTGCACGCCGCGCACTGGCAATAGCCGCGCCAGTCGTTCTGCGACACCTGGATGAAATCGACGGACGGATCCCCGCGAAGGCGCTTCAGCGTCTCCTGGATGTACTCCGCCTTCATCTCTGCGTTGGCGAGGCAGAGCTGCTTCGGCTGGCGCTTGCCATCGATGAGCGAATACCATTCGGGATGCGCGTTGAAGTAGGTGTTGGTGGGCAGGATCTCGAAGAAGGAATGGTATGCGCTGTGGCGCCCTTCGAAGAAGTAGAGGCGGTGGTTGCCGCCCAGCTCGGGCGGAATGAACGCCATGTCCGTGAGCATGTAGCGCGTGAGCGACGAGAAGTTTCCCTTCGAGCGCACCTTGAAGAGCGGGTCGAACCCGTCGAGATAGTACGTCTCGCGGTACTTGAACTGCGGGGCGTAGGAGAGGTCGACGCCCGCCACGGGAACCGCGCCGAGCTTTGGATACATCGCGGCGTCGGAGGACCACCACCGCACGCCGCAGTACTTCTCAAGATAGAGGTCCACGGCGTAAATGGGCGCGCGCGCCGGGTCGCCGTCCAGCACCACGCCGCCCTTCACCGATTTCAGGAAGACTTCATCCACTTGGTAGGACGGTCGCCCCGCGGCCGCCGAACGCGCGGCCTTCGCCGCCCGCGTCGCGCCCACGAACAGAGACGGGCGCGCGGGGGCGCGCCCTTCCCGCACATCGCTTTCGGCCACGCACTCCGGCCGTTTCCCGAGGCATTTCTCCAGCCCGTCGGCAAGCTCCTTCGCAGCGGACCTCTCGACGGCGGTTGGACTGTCGGGCAGCACCACCGCCGGAAGAAGGCCTTGGGGAGCCGCAACCGAACCGGCCGCGGATGCCGAGAGAACCAGCAACGCACAGAACGCGGGCAGCTTCATGGCGCGTTTCATGCGAACAGACGCCATACCAACACCAGAAGAAGCAGCACGGCGCAAATCAGCGCTCCCCAGACCACCTTCTTGAGCATCCGCCTGCGCTTGAGCTTGGCCAGAAACTCGATCACGTCCTTGTCTTGAGTTTCAAGCGTGAGGCTCCGGTCCATCCGAGCCGTCGCCACGACATCTGGAATGAGGTCCTGTACCATGCCGGCCGACGCCGGATCCTCCTCGGCCGCGAACTCCGGCTCGCTGGGCGGAGGCAGCACGTAGCCCAGGCGCGCGAACGTGTCGATGACGTCCTTCGGCGAGGCCAGGCGGTCTTCTTTCTTCTTGGCGCACATCAGCGACAGGACGGCCGACATCTTGGGCGACACCTTGTCGTTGAACGTGCGCACGTCCGGGATCGGCGATGAACTGAGAAGTTGCTGCAAGACCTCGGACGGCGTGTTTCCCGTATACGGACGCCGCCCGCAGAGCAACTCGAAGAGGATGACGCCCAAGCTGTAGACGTCGGCGCGCGTATCGACGGTGCTTGAATCCGCAGCCTGCTCCGGCGAGATGTAGGCCGGCGTGCCGAAGACGGTCTTCGCCGTCGTCTTGAGGGAGTCGATCCCGCCCGAGATCTTGGCGATCCCCAGATCCAGAAGCTTGACGGCCCCTTCCGTTGTCAACATGATGTTCTCGGGCTTGAGATCACGGTGCACCATGCCGAAACGCTGCGCCGCGGCGAGCACGTCCGCGACCTGCAGGATGATGCGCACGGCCTCCTTCTCCGGCTGCGGGCCGCCGAAGGCGATGGTGGAGCGGAGGGTGTCGCCCCTGACGTAGTCCATCACGAGGAAGTACACGCCGCGGGCGTCGTCGTAACCTGCGTCATGCACCGCCACGAGGTGGGGATGGCGGATTCGCGTGGCGAGCTTCGCCTCGCGAACAAACCTCTTCACATACTCCGGCTTTTCCCTGGCGACATCCGGGTCAAGGACCTTGATCGCGAACAACGTGTCGAGCATCTGGTGCCGTCCGAGCCAGATCGTCCCCAATCCGCCCTTTCCGATCTGCTTTTCGATCATGTAGCCGTGGAACGACTCACCCGGCCGGAGCACCGCCTCCGGAGTTTCGCCCAAAAGGCCGTCATTTTCACTCATGTCCATTTCCTTTGCCTCTGTCGGCGTACAGTATAGCATATTTCGGCTGATTCGGCGCGATTTCGTTACGACCAACCGTCGGCGGCTTTATTCACCATGCGTCACGTTGCCCTTTGCGGCGGATGCCCGATGTCCGCTCGGTGCGGCATTTGCTGGCAGAACGCCGACCTTACTTGACATGGCGAATGGGGCGCGCCGATTCGCCGCCGTCGACCGGCCACACTTTCGGCAACTTGTCCGAACCGTCCATCCAGCCCGTCGAATCTTTGGACGCAAACGTAACAAGCGACGGGTTCGCCCCCTTGTAGAGATCCTTGCCGAAACGATCCGATCCCTGATCCTTGAGGTCTGGCGCGTTGCCGGCAAAAGAGACCTTTTTCAGGCCAGAACAATCAAGGAACACCTCGGCGCCCATTTCCCGAAGCGTCGGGGGGAATGCGACCGAAAGTAGATTGGGACATCCCGAGAAAGCATGATGCCGAACGGTCCGAAGGGACTTCCCCAAAATAACGCGCTTGAGTTTCGGACAGTTCTCAAACACCGCGTCATCAATGATCTCCACGGTGTCGGGCAAGACAACCGACTCAAGCTGCCCCGCATGATTGAAGATCGCCCAATCGTCCAGTGCCTTCAGTCGTTTCGGGAGGACGACGGTCTTGAGCAAAGGATTGTCCGAAAACGCTCCTCCCCTAATAATGGCATCATCGCCTTTAAACGTCACGTTTTCAAGGAATGGGCATTCTCTGAAGGCATCCCAACCGACAAACTCAACAGTTTCCGGGATGACGACCTTCTTCAGCTTCGTGCGCCGAAAGGCGCTATTGCAGATCTCTTCTATCCCCGACGGAAAAGCATAGACCTTGCGCGAAGTCGGACAGAACACAACGGCTCGTCGAACAACATCGTACAGGACTCCGTCCTTTACACGGAACTTGACATTGCACGAACTGGCCTTTATGTTTTCAAGCCTGTCACAGTATCTAAAAACCTCTTCCTCCATAAGACGAACATTTTTGAGGTCTATCTTCTCCAGTCTTGTATCTTGCATGGCCCTCGGCCCTATATGTTCAAGTGTCGAGGGAAGTTCAATCCTTGCCAATTGGGAGCAACCACAGAATGCCCCCTCTCCTATTGAACGCATGCCTTCGGCGATTTCCACTCCTTCCAACTCCTCGCAGCGGAGAAAACTATCGTGCGCAAGCCTGCTGATGACGATTCCGTCAAGTTCGGCAGGAATCTTCAAGTACCCTTTGGGACGCGGCTCCAGCGCGACGTTTCTTCCGTCGCCGAGTTGTGCGACACCATTCTCGACCACAACCGTCCACGTGCCGACAGCCGTCTTGACCCTGCGCAATGAGTCTGAGCCGACATGCGTATCCACCTTCCCGCCGCATTCGACAACTAGTCCACAGTCGAAATACCGGCAATGACCAAGATCCCTGACCTCGGCGCAGAACACGTTCTCGCCAGATTTCACAGCGTTCAGGAAACGTTCCGCAGGTATCTCGAACGGCTGCCAATCAAAATTAGCCCCGTTCACATTCAACATCAACTGCCCGTTCAGATAGAACGTCACGTCATCGTCATGGTAGGCGTCCACGACCACGCGTGAGACGTTACCACCTGCCCAATCGAAACGTTTCCGGAGAAATAGCCGATCTGACTGCCAGTCTGTGTTCAATCGCGCGCGGGGGAGTTGCTTGAGATCTTCCCTGTACCCAAACCCACCGGGGGCACGCTTCCATCTTGAATCGTTAAACTGCCCGCCAGTCCACCCTTCTTCTTCCTCAAAAGAATATGCCCAAGCCACAGGGGAGCGATCCAGGATGGGGAACAAGACCGTCGACGAAACATTCTGTCGCGACGATCGACCGGAAATTTCTTTGCGGCTTTGCGCAAATGACGACGTGCGCCGTTTATCCCTTTCGATATATTGCAGGAGTGCTCGCGGCCTACCCGTCCGAAGAACCGTCACGCCATCGTTCAGGGCATCCTCCCATCCCGCCTCGTCATCCGTGCGTTCGGCGAGCACCATCGAGGCAAATATGCGTTGCCGAATGCCCTTGAGGTTCTGTTCACGCATTCTGTCCCTATACGAGGCATCGGCCGTGGCCTCTGGAATGATTTGCTGTACTGGCGGGAAAGATCCTTTGACGCAAGATACAATCAATTGGCCAGACTTCATCTTCTCCAACATTCTAGCGCCATACTTTTGAGAAAGATTCTTCCCGTTGCTGATCTGCAAGATTACCGACTCCCATGCGTCAAGTTTCTCCAGCAATGCCTCGAGTTCCGTTGCGTATTCCAATCGATGGTCGATCTTGAAAAGGATATGGCCTTTCCCGATCTGAAGGAGTTCCTCGAATGTCGCGAGGCTCTTTGCCGTCAACCGTCCCGCCTGTCTAACCCTCAGTTTTTTCAGCGCAGCTGCCGAATGTTCGCCGAATCGCCCTGAACCATTCGACACTTTCGCAAGATCAGCCTTGTCTCCAGGGTCATTGGCGGCAAAAAGAACCCCATCCTTGGAGCAAGCCAGAGAAACAAAAAGAATGTCGATCTTACCGTCTATGACCTCACGAAGTCTGTCCACCGTGCAACGTGGCGTTACATAGGTTACGGATTCGTTCATGTGACACACCTCCACGAACACATGCTTCCTGTCCTTTGAGCGATAGAGCGCATGGAGCCTTGTTTTTGACACATACGGGACAACCGGAGAAGAATCCTTCGCCTTGAAGTTCAGATTGACCGCCGTCGTGCCGATCGTCCAGCCCTGCGGGCGCTCATCAAGTTCCGGATCGGAGTTTGTCCTGATCGCCAATGACTTGAGCGTACACTCAGAGCCCCGAGCCAACATGCTGAGGAATCCGTATGCCGTGCCCTTTCCACTGTACATGCCTGACGGGTTTGAACCGAAGTAATACGAGTTGCGCCTTTCAGCCGCCGGCCACTCGTCGCGAGTCCAGATGCGCGCGCCATATCCCTTCGGGAAATCGTATTCCACGCGAAACAGGGCCGATTTCCCGTAAGGAACTTCCAGTTCCGTTTCCGGAGAAAGAAATTTAATGTCTTCCTTGCTACCGTGCACCTTCGCCCCATCCACCACCGCCACGCCTGTCAAAGCGGCCTTGAAGTCGTTGGTCGAAACGGGAGGTAGCGCCGCGCGCCGAGCAGCAATCGCGTCTGCAAGCTTCGCATAGCCGTCGGCGAAAAGCGCCTGGGCATCGCCGCCAGGGATCGTCTCACCCCTGGCACTGCAGATGCCGCGCAGCCTTTCGAGGTAATCGCCGACCTTCTGTCCTCCACCGCGGATTTCGCCAAGCTTCTCGCCCTTGGCGTTGACAATCAGCGCAAATGGCACGCCACCTCCAAAAGGCAGCGTCTTGACGACCAACTTGTTGTGCAACCTCTGTTCCCTGCAGAGCGGATTGCGGCTGGGGCTGTCGAGATAAAGAAGAACGAGGTTCTGGTCGGCGAACTGGGAGAACTCAGGCGTATCCAACACCTCGTCAGCCAGTTTCGTGCACCAGTGGCACCAGTCGCTCCCCGTACTGAGGAGGAACATCGCCTTCCCGGTACGCCGCGACTCCGCTAGCGCCTTGTCCCATTCCACGAACCATTTCGAAGTTGGTCCCGGACGCCACTTTTGTCCATCCGATCCAGGCAAATGCCCGGACGCGACACGGTCTACCGTATTTGTCAGGATGACAGTCTGTTCCGTCACGTTTGTGATCACGACCGGCTGCCGCAGGACTTGAGGGGGCGGCTTGTTCAAAAGGCTGGCGACAACCGCCGCGCCAAGTGCGCACACGACGGCGCAGACGGCAAGGAGCGCCCACGGCATCCCCCGCTTCTTCTTGCGCGCCGCCGCGTCGGCCGCACGCGGCGGCTTCTTGGGGAGGGTCAGCCGCCCCGTGGCGGCTTTCTGGAGCTGCGCCGCCTCGAGCGCCGTGGCGGGGCGCGCCTCCGGCTTCGGCGCGCACATGAGCGAAAGCACGTGCGCGACCGCCGCCGAGATCTCCGGCCGCATCGTCCGCACATCGGGGAGAGGCTCGCCCTTGATCGCCTTCGCGAGCAGCTCCACCGCCGTGCTGCCCTCGTTCGGGCGCTGCGTAGATGTCCGCCCGCGCGTCGACGTGGTGCGAGTCCATCATCTGCTCCGGCGCCATGTAGGCCGGCGTGCCGATGATCATGCCCGTCGTCGTCACCGTCGTCTTGTGCGCCTCGTCCGTGAACTTCGCGACGCCCAGGTCCGCCAGCTTCGGCGTCCCGTCCGCGTCGAACATGATGTTCTCGGGCTTGATGTCACGGTGGATCACCCCGTGCCGGTGCGCCACCTCCAGGGCCAGCGCCACCTGCGCGGCGATCGACACCGCCTCCGCCATCGGCAAGGGCCCGTTATTCTCCAGGCGGTCCGCCACGCTCCCGCCCGGCACGTAGTCCATGATGATGTAGCACAGCCCCGTCTCGGGATCCTCCCCCACGTCGTACACGGAGATCAGGTTCTTGTGGTGGATCTGCATCGCGAACTCCGCCTCCCGCGCAAAGCGTTTGCGATAGTCCGAGCCCTTCTTCACCATGTCGGGGAACATCACCTTCACGGCGTACCGCTCGCCACCGGGCGCGCGCACGAGGTACACCGCCCCCATGCCGCCCTGCCCGAGCAGCTTCTCCACGGTGTAGTCGCCGAACATGTCGCCCGGATCAAGCAATCTGACGGCCTTCTCCTCTGATGCTCCCGTTTGCATGGGGACAGTATACCATATTCAATCCGTCTGAAAAATCGAAAAACGGAACCCGATCAAAGGAAAAACATGGTATAATTTCGCCTTGGAGAAACAGAGCGCAGGAGACAAACGATGGAAAAACTGATCGAAGCCCTGAAGACAAGCCCCTGTACGGTCGCGATGACCGGCGCGGGCGTTTCCACCCTCTGCGGCATCCCCGACTTCCGCGGACCGCAGGGGCTCTACAAACAGCCAGACGCCGAGCGCATCTTCGACATCGACTGGTTCGACCGCGACCCGTCCATCTACTACCGCGGCGCGCGCGAGCTCGTCTACGGCCTGCGTAAGTTCCAACCCGGTCCCGTGCACCTCGCGCTGAAGCACCTCGAGGACATGGGCAAGCTCGCCGGCATCATCACGCAGAACATCGACATGCTCCACCAGAAAGCCGGCTCGTCCAACGTGTGGGAGGTTCATGGCTCCGGCGTGTACCACCACTGCCGCCGCTGCGGCGACGAGAAGACGTTCGAGGAAATCTGCGCGATGCTCGACGCCGGCGCCGAGGTGCCGCGCTGCGCGTGCGGCGGACCCTACAAGCCCGACATCACGTTCTTCGGCGAGATGCTTCCCGAAAAGGCCTTCGCGGCCGCGCAGGAACTCGCCATCCGCGCGAAGGTGATGCTCGTCCTCGGCACGTCGCTCACCGTGTTCCCGGCGGCGGGACTCCCCCGCCTCACGCTCCAGGCGGGCGGGAAGGTGTTCATCGTCAACGGACAGGCCACGGCGCTTGACGACTACGCCGTGGCCCGTTACGACGACCTCCAGAAATTCGCGGACGCCGTTCTCGCGATGTGATCACTTCGCCGGCGTGAAGCGCACGACGTAGCCGCCGTCGGACGGGATCTTCACGGCGAGCTTCTCGCCCGCCGCCACCGTGCGGCGCAGGTGCACGTAGTCCGTCGCGTCGCGGTCCGAGTTCGGACCGTCCGCGAAGATTTCCGCGTCCCAGCGGCCTTCGCCGAGGAAGGACGTGTCGAACGCCGCGTCGCGTCCGCCCGCGCCGACGATCGCCGCGAGGTACCACACGTCGCCCTTCCGGCGCGCGAGCGCCGCGAACTTGTCCGGTTCGCCGTCAAGGCCCACGGTCTCGTCCCACGTGACGGGCGTCTGCGCCATGAACGCGAAGCACTCCTTGTTCTTGAGGTACTGCGTGGGGCTGTCGCACAGCATCTGGAGCGGCGCCTCATAGAGGGCCATGAGCGCCATCTGGTGGGCGCGCGTGCCGGGCGTGGAGGGCTGCCACGGCGTGGGCTTCCAGCGGTTGCGCGGCACGTTGAGCATCGCGCCGGGCGTGTAGTCCATCGGACCGGCCACCATGCGCGTGAACACGATCGTGCAGTCCTTGTCGGGGAAGTAGGTGCAGGCCTTGCCGCCCTTGCAGCACTCGAGGCCGTGTACGCCCTCGAAGTTGAGGATGTTGGGGTAGGTGCGCTGGAGGCCCGAGGGCTTGTACATGCCGTGGTAGTCCACCACAAGGTGGTACTTCGCGCAGAGCGCGGCCATGCGGGCGAGGAAGTTCACCACCACCTGGTCGTCGCGGTCCATGAAGTCGATCTTGAAGCCGGCGGCGCCCATCTTCGCGTAGTGGGCGACCACCTGCTCCTCGCGGCCGAGGAACTGCGCCCACGCCGCCCAGAGAATGATGCCCACGCCGCGCTCCTTGCCGTACTGGATGAGGTGCGGCACGTCAACCTCGGGGTTCACCTCCATGATCTTCAGCTTCTGGCTCCAGCCCTCGTCGAAGATCACGTACTCGATGCCGTACTTCGCGGCGAAGTCGATGTAGTACTCGTACGTCTTCGTGTTGCAGCCGGCCTTGAAGTCCACGGGGCGCATCCCGCCGTATTCGCCGCACACGTTCCAGCAGTTCCACCAGTCCCACGCCACCTTGCCGGGCTTGACCCAGGACGAGTCGCCGATTTTCGAGGGCGAGGCGAGGGCGTAGACGATGTCCGCCGCCGGCAGCTGCGCGAAGCCGTCCGCGAGCACAAACACGCGCCACGGGAACGTGCGCGTGCCCGCCGTGCGGGCGAGGAAGTCGGCGCGCTCGACGACGCGCTGGTAGCGCGACGGATCCTCGCTGTAGCCCGCGCCCCACGTCCAGTAGCGCGTCTTCGTCGGGTAACGCGCAAACACAGGGTCGAGGGAGGCGGGTTCGCCGCCGCGCGCGAAGTTGCAGCCGGGGTAGTCCACGATGTCGCTCTCGGTGATCGTCATCGCCACGCCGTCGGGATACGACGCCGTGATCGGCATGTACCATATCTTCTTCGAGCCGGGTTCCGGGGCCTCGTTCACGGGGACGAGCCCGTACACGCCCTCCCAGCTGTCCTGCAGCGGATCGTTCTCCGGTGCCTGGCGGTTCGCGGCCGCCCACACCTTCTGGTCGGCCGAGGCGACGCCGTCGTTGCGCGCGTGGAGTTCCACCGACCAGTCGCCGAACGAAACGCACGTGCCGGCGCCGTCGTCCTTGATGCACGCGCGCTTGTAGATCGGCGTCGGGATCACGGCGTCGTGCTTCGCGTCGCGCACGCCGGACGCCGAGCAGCCCGCGCCGCCCAGCACGCCGCGGCCTTCCACGTCGAGGGAGATGTTGCGCACCTCCGCACGGGGCTGACCGCGACGGAGGACGGTCACGCGGAGCGCGGGCTCGGTGTCGAGACGGATTTCGTTCTGGCCGTCCGGCGACTTCGCCGAGTACGTGGCGGCCATCAGGCCGCCGACGAGGCCGACCGCAAGAATAAAAAGAACTCGTTTCATTGATTTACCCTCTGATCACTGTACATATTTGTTTTAGCCACAAAGGACACAAAGTTCACAAAGAAATAAGGCTTATTCGGCGAGACTTTTCTCTTTTGTGTTCTTTGTGATCTTTGTGGCAAAAAACACACTACCACTTCTTCACTTCGGCGTCAAGCTGGGCGATGGCCGCGAGGCCCTTCTCCTGCTCTTCGGGGATCGTGCGCTGCCACGACGCCATCATGAAGCC
The DNA here is from genome assembly GCA_900320225.1 of uncultured Lentisphaerota bacterium. GTDB lineage: Bacteria > Verrucomicrobiota > Kiritimatiellia > RFP12 > UBA1067 > RUG572. Next base: position 4,620 of record ONRL01000042.1, on the reverse strand, counting down.
CTTGAGGTGGTCAGCGGGGCAGTTCGCGCGGCAGAACTTCACAGTGTCGCCGAAGTTCGTGTCGTTCGACCAGTTCGCGCCCGTCGGCACCTGGTCGAAGCCGGCCTTCGCGAGGTCCACGTACGTCTGCACGTACGGACGCCTCGACTCCGACATTTTGGCGACGTCGAAGTCGGCCCCGTAGTACCAGTTGCTCTGCAGGACGCTCTTCGGCATGCGGTTGAGGAACTCGTCCTTGTGGTGCCAGCAGTAGTCGCTCCAGATCCACGGGCGCACGCCCAGCGTCTCGACCTGCTTCGCGAACCAGAGGAAGTCGTGCCACCAGAGCTCGCCCTGGCGGACGATCGCCAGCTCGAAGCTGCGCTGGTGTCCGGGCGTCTCCTCGTCGTAGCCGAGGTGGAAGAAGCGCGGCGGCTTGCCGTCCACGCGGAAGATGTCGACCACGTCCTTGATCACGTCGGCGCAGACCTGGTAGTACTTCTGCGTGGACACCATGCGCTGGTAGTCCTTCAGCCAGGAGTCGTGGCAGGTGGAGAAGTTCATCTTCGGGATGACTTCCAGTCCCATCGCGCGCAGGCGGGCCAGTTCCTTCTGGAACTTCTCGATGCTCCACGTGCCCTTCACGGCGAGCTCCGGGTGGCTGGGCAGGAAGACGCCCTCCGCCATGTCGATGATGAGCATGTTCGCGCCGGACTTCCCGAGCGCGTCGGTGAGCGAGCGCCACACGGTCTCGTCGGTGCGCAGGTAGTCGGCCATGCAGCGCACCTTGAACGGGCGCGGCGCGTCGGCCGGCGCGCGGTTGAGCGGGATGTCCTTCCAGGAATTCATCCCGAGGTGCAGAAGACACGCCCAGATCATTTTGTCGGAATCCATCTTGAAACTCCTTTTTGTTTTGTTCGGCTCTGAGGCCACGGTGTTAGTATAGCATATTTATGAACCGCACGCGGCGAAAGAATGTGATATAATTTTCGCCATGCACAGATTGCTTGTTCCAGAGGAGTTGATGTCCGGCGAGGCGATTGCGCTGCCGGACGACGCGGCGCGCCACCTCAAGGTGGTGCGTCCGCGCGCGGGCGAGGAGATCGAGCTGTTCGACGGGCGCGGGCGCACGCGCCGGTGTACGTGGGACGGCCGACGCCTTGTCGCCGCGGGTCCCGCCACCGCGTTTCCGGCCCCGCGCACGGAACTCGTCCTCTTCGCCTGCGTCACGAAGGGAAGCCGCTGGGACTGGACGATCGAGAAGGCCGTCGAACTCGGCACGACTCGCATCGTGCCCGTGATCTCCGACCGCTGCATCGTGCGCCTCCCCCCGGCGGAACGCGCCGCCAAGGCCGACCGCTGGCGGCGGATCGCCGCCGACGCGGCGCGCCAGAGCGACGCCGTGTGGCTGCCGGAAGTGCTCGCCGCCGTCGATTTTCCGGACTCGCTTGAACTCGTGAAATCCTGCGGCCGCGTCTTTGCGGGCGCGCTGTGCAAGCCGCCGCCGCCGCCGATCTGGAACGCGGTCACGGCCGTGGCGGGGCACGCCGTCCCGTCGCTCGGCATCTTCGTGGGACCGGAGGGAGACTTCACGCCGGACGAGCTGCGCGCCCTTCTCGACGTGGCCGCGCCCGTTTCGTTCGGCCCCACGATCCTCCGCGCCGAGACGGCGGCCATCTTCGGCCTTTCCGTCCTTGCTGCGGCACGAGCCGTCACGGCATAGGGCCAGCCGGTTTCTTCCCTCTCTGGGTGCTGCCACCAGTGCCTGTTAAGCCTGTATGGCGGCATTTCCGAGAGGCCAAGTTGTCCATTTTGGGTTTTCGCTCCCATGATAATGCATATAATTTCACGAAATCGAGGTAATAATGAACGAAATGCAATCACCCCTAAATCAATCACGGGATGACGCGCCCCTGATTTTTCCGCTTGCGTCTACATCGGGAATTTTGCTATAATTATCGCCGCGAACGCCTTAATCGTGTTTTGCAGTTATGCGGCCTGTCTCAAGTCGGGTGGCTTGATCCGCAACTGCCACAAAAGAGGGGTTTGTAAGTTACCTTACGAAAGAGGTGCGGTAAGTTGACGGAGGCGGTCTCTGATTAGATGGCAACTGGCATGACATCTACGGCAGGGGGAGGAAGAACGCTCAGCTTTTTTACGCGTTCCAATCCTCGCCCCGCCGGTTCCGGGAGCCCCCCCGTCGGCTCCGATGGCCGCCGCCGCGATTCGGTGGAGGTGCACTCCAGCCGGTGTCCGCACTGTCTGATTGACGTCCAGACCCTGGGGACGGCCCCGCCGACGATCTGTCCCTACTGCCGCCGGACGATGGTGCAGAGTACGCTGGAGCGCACGATCGCCCCGGCGATGGCGCCGCCTTCGCCGGAAGAAGTGAAGGCGCGTCTGAAGGCGATCTACCATCCCCCGCACTTCATATTCGGCTTCATCGTGGCGGTCGGCGCGGTGGGTCTGCTGGCTTGCAGCTGAACAGCATCGAGAACTACTTCTACCAGCCTCTCGTGTCGATCTACTCCATCATCGCCGGCGTCTTCGTGATCACGCGCTTCATCTTCGCCGCCTTCTACAAGGCGCCGGCCGAAGCCGACTTCGAGCCGACGCTGACGGTGCTGGTGCCGTGTTTCAACGAGGGCCTGGCGATCCGCAAGACCCTGGAGCGCATCTTCTCCTCGGGCTATCCCCTGAACAAGCTCGAGGTCGTGTGCGTCAACGACGGCTCCTCGGACGATTCGCTCGTCCACATCCAGGAGGCGCAGACGAACCATCCGGGGCTCGTGCTGGTGAATTTCGAGAAGAACCGCGGCCTCTGCCACGGCTGGGGGGTGGCGACGTTCCTCGCGCGCGGCGAGTTCATGGTGTGCGTGGATTCGGACACTTTCGTCTTCCCGGGTTCGCTCCACAAGCTGATGCAGGGATTCGTGGACCCGACGGTGGGCGGCATCTCCGGCCACTGCGACATCGAGAACGCGAACGTCAATATGCTCACGCGGATGCAGGACGTGCGGTACTACTTCTCGTACAAGATCATGAAGGCGGCCGAAAGCGTATTCGGCACCGTGAGCTGCCTGCCCGGATGCTTTTCGGCGTACAGGCGGACGTGCGTCCTCGCCGTGATGGACGACTGGATCAACGCGACCGTGTGGGGCAAGCACGGGAACTACGCCGACGACCGTTCGCTCACGAACCTCATCCTGAGGGACTACAAGATCCTCTACGACGACCAGGCGCTCGCGACGACGATCTGCCCCGAGGGATGGAAGCAGTACGCGCGCCAGCAGTCGCGGTGGGTGAAGTCCTACCTGCGCGAAATCTGGAAGACGGGCAAGTTCATGTGGCGCAAGCACCCCGTTCCCGCGCTTTCGTGGTACGCCATGATGTGGATGCCGATCGTCGAGCCCGTCGTGATGGTGCAGGCGCTTGTCATCGCGCCCCTGCAGGAGGGGATGTTGCATCCGTCGTATGTGATCGGTGTGTTCACGATCACGCTGGTGTGGAGCCTCCACTTCTGGATCACGAGCGGCCGGAGGTGGTGGTATGCCGGGATCCTGTTCACGCTTTCATATATCTTCTTTTTCGGCTGGCAGACCTACTGGGGCTTCCTGACGCTGGACGGCAAGAAATGGGGTACGAGAGGATGATCGAGAATACGGACAGACAAACCTCCGCCAATGTGCCGGGCAGCGGGTGGACGCGCCCGCAGGCGATGCGCAAGGACCAGAACCGCACCGCCTGGCTCGTGTTGTTCGGCCTCGTGTGCCTGGGGGTGGCGACATGGAGCGTGTTCAACGGTATCTACTTGAAGCGGCGCGAGCGCGTGCAGCGGGCGGTGCTGGACACGGCCAAGCGCGAGAGCGATTCGTTCGTGGCCATCGCCTACGACGGCGTCACGACAAATCCGGAACCCGGCGGGGACTTCATCTCGACGAAGAACTTCGCTTTGCAACTGGACGCGCTGATGGCGGCGGGGTACACCCCGATCACGCTCGACGACGTGGCGAGGTTCTACAAGGAGAGGCGCCTCCTCCCCGCCAAGTCTCTGCTGATCACGTTCGAGAACTCGCGGCGAAGCTCGTACTTCACCACCGGCAGCCTGCTGGAGAAGAGGCGCTGGCATGCCGTCATGGGGGTGGTGACGGACGACGTGCGCAAGGAGGCGGAGGGGGTCATCCTCGCGCCGTACCTTGAGCGCATGAAGTCAAGCCCCACGTGGGACCTGGCGGCGGAGTCCGACCACGGCACGGGGGAGGTCGTTGCGAGCGCGGACGGGCGAACGGCGATGTTCTTTTCCGCGCCCGCATGGCTGTCGGATGTCTCGCGATTTGAAACCCCGGAGGAGTTCGACAGGCGCATCCGCGCCGACCATGCCGCGGCGGTCTCGTTTTTCACGAACACGCTCGGCTGCGCGGCGCGGGCATTCTTCTTCCCCATGGGAAACTACGGGCAGTTCGAGGCGCACAACAAGCCACTGCGGGAAGCCAACCTCAAGGCGGTGGCGGACTTCTACGAAATGGGGTTCATCATCAACGGCTTCGGCTACAACGACGCCCTCTCCGACCCGCGCCGCCTCGCGCGGCTCAAGGTGGATCCCGCGTGGAGCGCCGACGAGCTGGTGCGCATCCTTGACGG
>ONRL01000014.1 GCA_900320225.1 uncultured Lentisphaerota bacterium | reverse complement strand
TACCCACTGTCAACACTGCCCCTAACCGACATTCCCCTTGCCTAAAAGCCTTTCCGCTTTTGCTCTCCACGGTTGTTCGCTTTTGCTTTCACCGCGACAGTGCCTGTTTGAATTTTCGGGGGGCGTGGCGGAATTGCATCAAACCCGTTGCGGAACCACGCCCGAAATGATACACTAACGGGGTCTTCTCACAAGAGGTAAAGGAAAATCATGAAGCGAAACTTTTTCATTGCGGCGGCGTGCCTGGTGGCTTGCGCGGCGTTTGGCGCGATGCGCCCCACGCCCGAGTACCTGAAGAGCGCCGTCGTCTACCAGATGGTGCTGCGCAACTTCACGCGCGACGGCAACTTCAAGGCCGCGACGGAGATGCTGGAGCATGTGCGCTCCGCGGGCGTGGACGTGGTGTACCTCTGCCCGTTCGTGGAGATGGACTGCGACATGGACGAGAGCGGCTGGAGCACGCGCCAGAAGAAGAGCGCCTACCACACGCCGAAGAACCCCTACCGCATCTCGAACTACGACAAGATCGACCCCGAGTACGGCCATGACGCGGACTTCAAGGCGTTCAACGACAAGGCGCACGCGCTCGGCATGAAGGTGTACATGGACCTCGTGTACCTCCACTGCGGTCCGAACAACGTGATGAAGGACATGTTCCCCGACGCGTTCCAGAAGAACCCGGACGGCACGGTGCGCACGACGATCTGGCACTTCCCCTACGTCAACTTCGAGTCGAAGGGCGTGCGCAAGTACCTGATCGACTCGATGCTGCACTGGATGCGCCTCGGGTGCGACGGCTTCCGCTGCGACGTGGGCGACCAGGTGCCGATTGACTTCTGGGTGGAGGCCGTGACCGTCTGCCAGAAGGTGAATCCCGAGCTCGTGATGATCAACGAGGGCCGCAAGCCCGAGTGGCTCGAGAAGGCGTTCGACGCCTGCTACGGCTGGCCGTGGAGCTTCTCGATCCGCAACTTCCTCACGCCTGACCTGCCCGGGCAGAAGACCGCGAAGCTCAAGACGCTCGACCAGAAGATGCCCGGCGTGCGCGACTACGAATCGAAGATCCCGGAGGGCGCGCTGATGTTCGTGTTCATGGACAACCACGACACGGCGGCGGACGACTGGGAGAACCGCTTCGACCGCGTCCACCCTGTGGAGGCCGGCAACGCGGCGTTCGTGCTCACGTTCCTGCGCCGCGGCCTGCCCTTGATCTTCAACGGCAACGAGATCGCCGACAACTCGCTCAACACGTTCTTCGCGCCGGTGGAGGACATCGCCCGCGCGCGCAAGACGGTCGACTGGGCGCGCGCGCTCCAGCCCGCCGGCCAGAAGCGCCTCGCGCTCATCCGCGCACTCGCCGACCTGCGCCACCGCGACGCGCTCTTCCAGGACGCGCCGATGGACTGGGTGACGGACGGCGAGGCGAAGGGCGCCATCGCCTTCACGCGCCGCGCGGGCGGCCGCCGCGCGTTCGTCTCGGCGAACCTCACCGACAAACCCGTCGCGTTCGCGCCGTCGGGCGTCGCGCTCGACCCCGCCCGCAAGCCGATCCTCGCCGAGGGCTTCTCGCTCGACGCGAAGGGCGTCAACCTCGGCCCCTGGGGCTACGTGGCCATTGAATACTGAAAGGAACCGCACATGAAAAACCTCACTACCGCATTTGCCCTCGCCCTGGCCGCCGCCGCAGGCGCCGCCACGATCCAGATGCCGTCCGGCTGCACCACGCCCGACGGCATGACGATCGACCCGAAGGGCCGTTTCGTGATCGCCGCGCCGAACACGAAGCACGACAAGCCCGGCGCGATCTACCGCATCGACGCGCCCGGCGCCGAGCCCGTCAAGTGGTTCGAGGTGCCGCCGCTCAAGGAGTCCGGATACGCGCAGCCGATGGGCGTGTGCTTCGGCGCGGACGGCGAGATGTACATCTGCGACTGCCAGAAGGCCGGCTTCGGGCGTCTCCTGCGCGTGACGTTCAAGGACGACCGGCCGGTCGCCTTCGAGACCGTCGCCGAGGGCCTCGCCAACGCGAACGGCGTCAAGTACCGCAACGGACGCCTCTACGTGACGCAGGCGTTCATGCCCGGCGTGAAGCGCGGCGACGGCGCGGCGACGAGCGGGCTCTACATGTTCCGCGCGGCCGACCGCAACGTGCGCCCGGGCAACACGCCCGCCGACGCGCAGTGCGTGTTCTCCGACGTCACGCGCAACCCGAAGATCCGCGGCGGCCTCAACGGCGTCGCGATCGACTCGCGCGGCGTGCTTTACACCGGCAACTACGGCGACGGGCACGTCTGGAAGCTCACGCTCGGCGCGGACGGGCGCGTCGCGAAGAGCGAGCTGTTCGTGCCGGCCTCGGCGGGCGTGAAGACGCCTGACGGCCTCTGCGTGGACGAGAAGGACAACCTCTACATCGCCGACATGATGGGCGACGCCGCCGTGAAGGTGACGCCGCAGGGAGAGGTTTCGTTCGTGAAGAAGGGCGGCTTCAGCCGCCCGAGCGAACCCGGCGCCTGGCGCGGCAGTCTTTACGTCGCGAACTGGGGCGGCACCACCGTGGAGGAGATACCACTTGGAAAATAGCCGATTCCGATTGACATTCGGCGGCTAAAAGCGGATAATTTCCAACCGCAACTTGACGGGATTCCCGAAAGGCACGAAGATGGCAGACGAAAACAAAGAGCAGGAACCGGAAAACCAGGTCGATCTCAGCGGCCTCGGTTCCTTTGACTTCACCCCCGACTGGGCGAAGGGCAAGCCGGCAGACGCATCGCGCTACGCCCATTTTGAGGGCCGCGACGACCGCGCACCGCGACGTGATGGCGACCGCCCGCGCAGCGGCGGCCCGCGCCGTGACGGCGACCGCCCGCGCTTCGGCGGCCCGCGCCGCGAGGAGGGGGATCGTCCGCGCTTCAACGGCCCGCGCCGGGACGGGGATCGTCCGCGGCGCGACGGGGACCGTCCGCACTTCAACGGTCCGCGCCGCGACGGGGACCGTCCGCGCTTCAACGGCCCGCGCCGCGAGTTCATCGCGCCGCTCGACGCCGACGTGCGCATCCTGCCCGCGCCGAAGGACATCGGGACGATCATCAACAAGATCAAGGCCACCCACCTCGCCTACCCGCTCAAGCAGCTCGCCTATTTCTTCCTCGAGCACCCCGAGGCGTGCATCCTGCGCATCGCCCCAAAGAAACCGAAGCCCGGCGAGGCGCCGGCGGACCTCAACTTCCACCAGTGCAAGGCGTGCGGCGTCGTGACGTTCTCCGAGGAGGAGCTGATCGCGCACGTCCTCGCCGTCCACATCACCGACTACTACGACATCGAGGAAGTCGCGTGCGACCCGCCCAAGGGCGCGTTCACGTGCGTGGCGAAGTGCGGCCTCACGGGCGAGCTGCTCGGGCCGCCGAACCTGCACGGCTACGACGCGCGCATCCGCGAGATGATCCGCACGCGCTTCCCCGACATGGACGAGGCCCATTACCGCGCGCGCATCGAGATGGTGCGCGACCCGGACGTGATCGAGCAGTGGCGCGCGTCCGCCACGAAGAAGACAGTCTACAAGAAGAAGGGCGACCCCGAGGCGCCTGCCGTGGAACGCGATGTCGCCGAGCGTGACTTCCGCAGCATGATCGCGCCGAACCTGCTCACCACGCCGAAGAGCGTGGACATGACGGCCGACGTGGCGCTGAAGACGTCGTCGAAGCCGCTCCTCTACGCCTGCCGCGACGCGCTCCAGCGCGAGAAGCGCTTCCCCGCATCGCTGTTCTACGCGCTGCGCGGGGCGTTCCACCACCGCAAGCTCGCGTTCTTCCGCGCGAACGACCCGCGCGGCCCCGAGTTCGTGTGCGCCGCGCAGCCGACGAAGCTCGACACGTCCCACGCCATCGCGGAACTGACGGCGATCGTCAAATTCGTGGAGGAGAATCCCTGCGCACCGCAGGCCGCGCTCCTCGCGGCGCTGGCGGGCGACGACAAGACGAAGGCCGCGGACGTGCGCGCGCACCTGTCATGGCTGATCGAGAAGGGATACGTCGTGGCGTACGCGAACGGCGCGCTCACGGCGCCGGCGGAGCATCCGGTTTACCAGCCGCCAAAGGGCGGCGGTGGCGGCCGCGCAGGAGCGCGGCCCTCCCAGGAGGAGAAGCCCGCTGCGGAGGAGAAGACTGCGGTTGAGGAGAAGCCCGCCGTCGAGGAAGCTCCTACGCCTGCCGCTGATCCTACGCCTGCCGCTGAGGAAGTTCCTGCCCCCGCGGCCGAGGAAGCTCCCGCGCCTGCCGCCGAGGAACCTCCTGCGCCCGCTCCTGAGGAAGTATCCGTTGTTGAAGAGAAGAAAGAAGAAGTGAAGCAAGATGAAACTGCCGCTCAGTTGGCTGAATGAATACGTTGACGTCTCCGACATCCCGCCTGCCGATCTGGCCGAGCGCCTGACGCGCAGCGGCCTCCAGGTGGAAGGAATCGAGACGTCCGGACCGGAACCGCTTTCCGATTTCTTCGTCGTCGCCGAGGTGCTCACGTGCGAGGTGATCGAGGGCACGCACCTGCACAAGACCACGGTCACGGACGGCAAGGAGACGCTCCAGATCGTCTGCGGCGCGCCGAACTGCCGCGCGGGCCTCAAGACGGCGCTTGCGAAGATCGGCGCGGTTGTGCCGGACGGCGGGTTCAAGATCAAGAAGGGCAAGCTGCGCGGCGTGGAGTCGTTCGGCATGCTCTGCAGCTCCAAGGAGCTCGCGCTTCCCGGCGGCGACCACGCCGGCATCATGGAGCTGCCGCCCGAGACGCCGGTCGGCGCGTTCATGCGCGACGTGGTGGGCGGCGAGAAGCCCGAGACGGTCTTTGACATCGAAGTGACCTGGAACCGCCCCGACGCGCTGAGCGTGATCGGCCTCGCGCGCGAGTTCGCCACCGTGCTGGGGCGTCCGCTCAAGATGCCGGCCGTCGATTTCACGGAATCCAACACGGACGTCAACGACGAGGTGAAGGTGGTCGTCGAGGACGCGGTGCGCTGCCCGCGCTACACGGCGCGCGTGATCACCTCCGTCAAGGACGGTCCATCCCCCGATTTCATGGCCAAGCGCCTCGAGGCGTGCGGCGTGCGCTCGCTCGGCCTGCTCGTGGACGTGACGAACTACGTGATGCTCGAGTGCGGCCAGCCGATGCATGCGTTTGACTACCGCACGCTCGCGGGGAAGACGATCGTGGTGCGTGACGCGCATCCCGGCGAGAAGATCCGCACGCTTGACGGCAAGGACCGCGACCTCGACGAGTCGATGCTCCTCATCTGCGACGCCGAGAAGCCGAGCGCCGTGGCGGGCGTGATGGGCGGCGAAGGCAGCGAGATCGCCGCCGGCACCGACCACGTGCTCCTTGAATCCGCGCTCTTCGAGCCCGTCTCCACGAAGAACACGTCCACGAAGCTCGGCCTCGCGACGGAGTCGAGCTACCGCTACATCCGCGGCGTGGACAAGGACCTCGCCGACTGGGCGAGCCGCCGCGCGGCGCACCTCCTGCAGAAGTACGGCGAGGCGGTGGTCGCGAAGGGCGTGGTGGACGTGGACAACCGCGAGAAGCCGCTCAACGCGGACGTGACGCTCAACTTCGACCGTGCGCGTTCCCTGATCGGCATCCCGATCGGCAACGACGCGATGGTCGTGATCCTGAAAAAGCTCGGCTTCACCTGTCGCGACGACGCGCCCGGCAAGCTCTACGCGGCCGCGAAGACCGCCACGTTCGGCGTGCCGTCCTGGCGCTGGGACATCCAGCTCGAGGCCGACCTCGTCGAAGAAATCGCCCGCATCTACGGGCTTGACAACATCCCCGACACGATGCCGTCCGCCCCGAGCGTGTCCCCGCTCTCCGACGCGCCGTTCCGCGCGAAGGAGAAGGTGCGCGACACCTGCCTCGCGCTCGGTTTCTCCGAGGCGATGCACTACTCGTTCCTCTCGCAGGGTGAACTCGACGCGTTCGACCCGCGTCCGGACGTTCAGGCGCGCCGCCTCGCGCTGCCGGATCCCGTTTCGGCGGAATACGGCGTGCTGCGAGACTCACTTCTCCCGCAGCTGATGGGGTCGCTCGGACGCAATGCCACGCACCAGGTGGAGGAGGCGGAGCTCTTCGAGATCGGTCGCGTGTTCGGCAAGGACAAGGACGGCAAGCCGTTTGAGACCGAACGTCTCGCGCTCGGCTTCGTGGGGCCCGTGGGCCGTTCCGCGCTCGACACCCGCCGCACGGTTGGCGTGGAGGAGGCGCTTCTCTGGATGAAGGGCGCGGTCGAGTCGCTCACGCGCCGCGTGCACGTGGGCAAGGTCGAGTTCAAGCCTGCCGAGCATCCGGCGTTCGCGCCGGGCGCGGCGCTGGAAATCCGCATGAACGGGCGTCCCGCCGGCGTGCTGGGCGTCCTCTCCGCGAAGCTCCGCCACCCGTTCCGCCTCACCACGCAGATGGGCCTCGCCGAGCTCGACCTCGCGCCGCTCCTCAAGCGCGTGGACGCCGTCGCGAAAGTGTCCCCCGTGCCGGCGTTCCCGATGGTCAAGCGCGACGTCGCGTTCGTCGCGGGCGCGGGCGTCACGCACGAGCAGGTGGCGGCGTGTATCCGCAAGGCCGCCCCGCCGGAGCTGGTCGACATCAAACTTTTCGACATCTTCACGTCCAAGGACATCGGCAAGGACCGCCGGTCGTTCGCCTACTCGCTCGCGTTCAGGGCCGCAGACCGTACCCTGACGGACGACGAGGTGAACCGTGCGTTTGCGAAGATCGCGGACGCGCTCAAGGCGACGCTCCAGGTCGACATCCGGGACAGTTGATCTTTCACATCGTGGGCGCTGGCTTGCACGCGGATTCGGCAGAGTATTTCTCTGACCTTCGTTTTTAGACGGGAGCCTAAAGGCGGCGGCATCCGTGCCGTCGCCGGGGGCACCCACTTGGGACATGAGGTTCCAGGGGTCCTGCACTACGGCAAGGCGGCGCTTTTTATTTTTCGCGCGCGCATCGGCGCGGGCGGGTGCAGGGAAACATTTTCGGCTTTCGCAAAGGACGGGGATGTGCTATTATTATGCCGTGTAAGAAAAATAAGGAACATGAAATGTTTACAAAACTGCTGTTCAAGCGAATTCTTCCCACCCTCGTCGCCCTTGCGCTGCTGACGCTGGGCGGCCTGTGGCTGTACGGGTATTTCGGCGTGAAACAAGGCTGGATCGGCGTCGCCGACTATCCCGGCCTCAACGCCGTCACGAAGCACGGCGCGGACGCGGCCGGCGGCATGGGCGCGCTCATGAAGGCCAAGGTCAAGGGCGCGCTTGGAATGTAAGAGACGGCGCCGTCTCCCCCGCGACGGGCGGTGCCGCGACGCCCGTCACTTTTTTTTCGGCCAGAACGCGTCGGTGAACTTGGACGGGATACCCACCTCGTCCTTCTCGAAACATTCGGCGAGGATCTCCCAGCCGAGGTCGAGGGCGTCGATGAGGTCAATGTTCACGGAGAGGTCCATCAACTTCTCCTCAAAGAGCGTACCGTACTTCAGGAGCTTCTGGTCCCAGTCGTTCATCTTGAAGCCCATCGACTGCTTCTCAACCGTCTCCTTGTACTGGGCGTAGAGCTTGATCATGGCGTCCATGATCGTGCGGTGGTCGTAGCGGGTGGTGTTCAACACGCGGTAGATCTCTGCCTGGGAAAGGTCTTCGGGCTTGCGGCCCGTGCTCTCGCAGTGCTTTTTTAGCAGATCTTCGTTAGTGGTCTTGCCGTTGAAGTATCCAGTACGCATGAGGTACTCGAAGAAATTCGAACGCGCGGGTGGCGGCGTCGTGCTGCTCTGGCTGAGGATGCCGTCCTTGTTCACCTGCTGTTTGAGGCGCGAGAGCGATCCGAACGGTTCAATGCGGCCGTTGCGGAGGTAGAACTGGCCCTCGGTGATGTAGCCGGTATTGTCGGGCACGGGGTGGGTCACGTCATCGCCCGGCATCGTGGTGACGGCGAGGATCGTGATGGAGCCGGCGCCGGCGAAGTCCACGGCCTTCTCGTAGCGGGCGGCGAGCTGCGAGTAGAGGTCGCCGGGGTAGCCGCGGTTGGAGGGGATCTGCTCCATCGTGATGGCGACTTCCTTCATCGCGTCGGCGAAGGAGGTCATGTCGGTGAGCAGCACGAGCACGTCTTTGCCCTGGAGGGCGAACTGCTCGGCGACGGCGAGCGAGACGTCGGGCACGAGCATGCACTCCACGATGGGGTCGGCGGCGGTGTGCACGAACATCACGGTGCGCGCGAGCGCGCCGGACTTGTCGAGCGTGTCGCGGAACTTGAGGTAGGCGTCGTACTTGAGGCCCATGCCGCCGAGCACGATCACGTCGGAGGAGGCCTGCATCGCGATGCGGGCGAGCAGCTCGTTGTACGGCTCGCCGGCGCGCGCGAAGATCGGGAGCTTCTGCGACACGACGAGCGAGTTGAAGAGGTCGATCATCGGGATGTTCGTGCGGACCATGCGGTTCGGCATGACGCGCTTCGAGGGGTTCACGGACGGCTGGCCGATCGGCACCTTGTTGTCGGAGAGCTCCGGGCCTCCGTCGCGCGGCTTGCCCGTGCCCGTGAAGGCGCGGCCGAGAAGGGCGTCGCCGAAGGGGATCTTCATGGTCTCGCCGAGGAAGCGCACGCGGGCGGACGTGTCCACGCCGCGCGCGCCGGCGAAGATCTGCAGCGTCACGTTCGGGCCGTCGAGCTTGATCACCTGGGCGAGCGACGTGCCCGCGCGGGATTCGATCTCCGCGATTTCGTTGTACTTCACGCCCTCCGCGCGCAGGGTTGCGACGGATCCCGACAGTGCGTCGATCTTATGGTAGACCTTGTTGTTGAACATCTCTTCTTCTCCGGAAAAACGTCTGCTTATTATAACCTTTTCCCGTCGGCAAATCAATCGTGAAAACTGCGATTGTTAGCGCGCGCAACGTCATGAGTCCCAGGTGACGTCGCGCATGAGAGTCCCCTGGTCAATTTTTTCTTTGAGTTTCGATCTTCTTTTCCTTCATGTCCTTGCGAAAGAAGTTGCTTATGCATTCCGAGATGTACACATACAAAATCCAAACGAGCGTGGCGATCAAAATTACCCCCAACGGGATCAAGATCGCATAAGCGGTGCCTCGTACAGCCGTGGACCAGACAGGCAGATCTTTTCCGAAGAGGGAGAAGATTCCCCAGAGTATGGCCCTGCAGATCAGGTCGAGCAGGAGCCACCCAATGAGGAGGGGTAGGCACCCGGTGCTGTAGAGCTTGCCAGCGTCGGATGCCGGGCGGGTGTTCATGTCCTTTGTGACAACGGAGGCCTTCATGTCGCCTGGTCCTTGCGGCGCGCCTTCCAGGCACGGTACTTCTCGAGATCGGGCTGGGCCAGCGTGATGGCCAGTCCGATCACGACTGCGTCGTCGAGGAAACCGATGAAGGGGATGAAGTCAAGAATCAGGTCGATGGGCGAGAGCACGTAGAGGAGCGCGCCAGTGAGGGCGGCGATCGTTGTCCACGGGGTTTCCTTGTAGACGCCAGCGACACGGTCGCGCAGGAGTTCGAAGATCTCGCACAGGTCGTTGCAGTACTTTGCCAGCACCTTGACCCGCTTGAAGAGCTTCTTGATTTCGTCTTCCTTGCCGAGCGTCTCCTTGACGTCGTCCGCGCCGACCTTGCTAGCGTAGTCGTTCAAGGCCTCTTTGGCCTTTTCTTCGTTGATGTTCGTGTTTTCGTTTGTCATTTTTTCTCCTTTTTTGGGATTTTTGTTTTTTACCTGAAGACTTTGATCAGAAAAGTGAACAGCAGAATTGTCAACATTGTGTCTCCTTCATGTCGTCTAGAATATGGCGCAGATGCCGTGGTAGAATCCGCTGAGAATCCAAGATAAAAATTTCATGACCTTAACATAGACAATGGCATCGCCAATGAGTTGCACGAAGAATGGCGCGGGAAGAATCCTCAGAGCAGCTCCGACGCTCCAGATGAGCAGGCAGATCCATAAGATTGAAAGCACGGTTCCCATAATGGTTTTCCTTGTTATTTGTTTCATGTTCACTTACCACTGTGGTAAGGTGCATGTAGGTTAGCAAGGAGCGTGCCAAGAACGCCACGAGAAATTAAAGTGGATTAAATCGCTGAATTCTGATGATTATTCGATATTAGAAAATGTCGCGATTGGATATGGTATAAAACAATATAATCTCGATATAGCCATTGTATAGGACGGAGGACGAAAGACGGAAGACAAAGGGTTTAGGACTAAAGACTTTTGACTAGGAGAGCCGCCATCTTTGCGGCGACAATTAGGCGTGGGTCATTTGCAGGAAGTCGGCCAGCCGTTTGCGGGCGGACTGCATGGGCGTCTCTGCCTTGTAGCGCCCAGTGGCGGCGAAGGCATCCAGCACGAACGCGCAATCTGCATCGTCCATTTCGGCAAACACGACAAGTTTCTGGCGCGCACGCGAGGCACCCTCGTAGAAGGGCAGAGCGTCGTGGTTTCCGGCGAATGCATCCCGCCCAACGTCCACCAACACGATGGCCGCGGCGTCAAGACCCTTGAATTTGCGATAGGTCGTGAATGGGTAGACCTGGTTGAACCGCCGGTCGTCGGTATCCGCGTTCACTTTGAGGGAGCGTTCCAGTCGGCTGTGTCCTTCGCCTTCGGGCGCGCATGAGATGAGGACGATCTCTTCTGGACGATAGGATTTCCGCAGTTCGACCACTGTACGCGAGACGGCGGCGGCGAGGGCCTCATCGGAGGTTGTGGTGTCGAAGAAATGGATTTCAGGGGATGTTCCGGCAATGGTTCCTCGGGCCATTTCGGGGGATTGTCCGTGCGCCAGGATTCCACGTGCTGCCGAGGTGGCGATGGCGTTTGTGTTGCGGCAGTTCTTGTAGAGGGTCAGCTTGCAGTCTGAGTCGCGGATCACGCGCGGCAGGTCGGCGTTTTCACCTGCGCGGAGCGACACGAGCTGGTAGGCGTCGTAGAACATGAAGAACGCCGATCGGGCCCCTGATTCGTTCTCCTGCATCGTCACCACCTCGCGGAGCGTCTCCATGATGCCGGAGTCCTCGATAAAGCCGATGGAGCAGTCCTGCCCCTCGTCAACGATCACCTGGGTGTAGGCGAAGCGGCCGATCCGGTCGGCGAGGGCCTCTGCGGCGGCGTTGTAGCGCGCGCGCTGCAGTGCGAGGATGTCGTTTTTCGGGCGCGACTTCAGGTCGGGTGGCAACGGCTGGCCGAGCATCGCGACGAACTCGTCCAGCGTGCGGAAGTCGACCTGGGTGGCGAGGGCGGGATTGGCCGCCGCGAACGTCGTTTCCAGATGGCTGCGCAACGCCATGTTGAAGCACAGGTAGAGAACCTTCTCGCCGCGCGCGGCGCACCGTCGGGCGCGTTCCAGCGCCACGAACGTCTTGCCCGTGCCGGCCATGCCGTTGATCACCGCGCTCTTCTGTCCCTCAAGGAAGTCGAGCACGCGCGCCTGCTCGTCGATGAGCTGCTGGTAGATGAGGTCGTTGAAGTTCGCGGCGGTGCGGGCGGCGGGACACAGGCCGGGAATTTGCGGCGCGAGCACATGGGTGACGAGCCAATGGTGGTCTTCGTCATCCAGCGCCGTTTCGATGCCGTTGGGCAGCTCCACCTCGAACAGACGGTCGATCGCCTCCTTCACGCCAGGGCGTACGAGATCGTCCTGAGCGAGGATGCGGTCGCGCGGGGCGTCTGCCGGAAGGTCGAGCGCGTTGATCTCCGCGCGGCTCATGCCATGAAACCAGACGGCCCACGTCACTTTACAGCGCGTGGCGACGTCGTGGAACCGCGCGCCGCCTTGCAGAAGGGCGGCCTCGTCGCCGCGCCGGGCCAGCAGGTGGCAGATGGTGATGCGTTCGAGCTGGGCCTGCTTGAAGGGGCCGTTGTGGGACATCGGCAGACCGCTCGTATAACGCCATTCGCCGTCGCGGTAGGAGATGCCGCTTCCGTTCTTCGCCTCGATGCAGAGGATTCCCTTGTCGCGGTGGTAAACGAGAAAATCAACCTCCTTCTCGTAAAACACGTCCCGCGACGTCTGGTTTACGTTGAAGGAGTGGAACACCCAGTAATCGTTGTTCAGGCCTTTCCGCAGGGCCTTGAAGATCACGTCTTCGCGGCTCTTCGGATCAAACTCGAGCATCTCCTGTGGAACCATGTGTGCCATGTGAATTACAATTCTTGAAAGTGCCGCTCGAGATTCGCCTCGCGATCTTCGTGCGTCAAGGACTGCTCCAATTTGGCATGCGGGAATATCGGCGGCGTGGTCACTTCGCCGCCCGTGATTTCGGGCGAGACCACATGCGGCATGATTATGCCGCCACGCGGGAAGGGCACTGTTTCGGGACATCCGACATCGGACGGCCGACGATTGGATTTGCTGTTTTTCGGTTTGCTGGTTTTTGCCATTACAACTTCTCCCACATGCTCCATCTTGGACAGGTCGTGGCGGGCGTCTTCTGTTGGCCCTTGAGCGCCATGCACGGCGCGGGCCTTGCCTCGACCTTCACATAGAAGGGCTGGTAGTTGCGCATCTCGATCCCGCGCGCGCCCTGCCACCACCGGCACGTTGCGCACTTCTTTTCGGCTGTTCTGTAGGTTGCCGTGCTCATTTACACTCCTCTTGTCGCGTTAATTATACAAGTTGAAGGTTCGTCAGAAATACTCTTTTGTCGCAAACTCGACCTGTTCCAAGAACATCTTCTTGAAAGCCGAAAGATTGTTTTGCTCATAGAACAAGAGCAACGCGGCACGATAATGATCTTGTCAAGGGTTGTCATGATCTTCTCCAGTATCGGCTAGTTTGGTCAGTATTATACCATGAAATCGGCCAGTCGACTGGCCGATAATACCCGTTTATTCATCGAAGACTGTCCGATTCCAATATGCAAAACCTTTTTGATGGCCGTTTAGAACGTGCTGCTTTTCGGCTTGCTGGTCGTTGCCATTATAGTTTCTCCCACATGCTCCATCTCGGACAGGTCGTAGCAGGTATCTTCTGCTGGCCCTAGAGTGCCATACACGGCGCGGGCCTTGCCTCGTCCTTCACATAGAATGGCTGGTAGTTGCGCATCTCGATCCCACGCGCACCCTGCCACCACCGGCACGTCGCGCATTTCTTCTCTGCAGCTCTGTAGGTTGCCGTGCTCATTTTGTTTCCTCCATACTTTCAAGTTCATTCACTTGTTTTTTTGTAAGGATGCGCGGCTGCGGCCCGTGAATTGTCGGGTCATTGTGCGTCGCCGGACAGATTTTGTATCCGCAGAGATTGAGCAACCATTCTACCACCGTCGCCCTAAGGGTTTTTCTTCGAGGATGCTTATTCTCAATCATCGTTCAGGCCTCCTACTATTGTTCAATAATGGCAGGATTCGGCTTTTTTATAGTTGTCCTGTAGGTTGAGGTGTGTATTCGATTACTTTTTATTCTATTACGATAGATAGATAGTGAAAAATAATCATTGGGGTGCTTCGGCTGGGATTTGGGCAAGAAGCTTCTTTTTCTCTTCCCAGTCTTTCTTTGCACTCTTGACGGTATTTTTCAATTCTTCTTTGGTTGGTTTCTTCATTGATCGTGCCACGTGTTTCAGCAGATTTCCTGTCATAAAGGTCATTGATGAGGCTACGCCAGATTTTAGAAAAGGTATTGGCACTGTGGTAGTGACGATCCTAATTACTATAAATCGTCCTATGAAAGTGGCCATGGATGTATATCCTAGCGACATCAAAACATTCTTCCAATCAAGGTGACCATAAACTGCAAAGACCTTAGTATATAAATAAAACTCATTAAGGGACAAGGGAATGGCATCCGTTAGCGGTATGGGGATGATTGTCAGGGCCGCCGCTCTTGCAGCAGCCCATAAGATATACTCATCGGCTTTCTTGTCGCAAACTTTTTGCCATTCGGCAAATCGTTCGGCATACGCTTTGTGTAACTCTTCCTTAAAACGTGATTGCTGATCGTTGGGCAAATGCGTAGCAACGTGCGATATCGTTAATTCCATCAGCCTTTCTAGCCCCATCTGTGTTGCACTAGAAGTCATTACGACACGATTCATGGGAATCGTTTTCTTTATTTCATTGTGCAATTCAGCGAACTGCTTCTTGTTCAGCAGTTCACTTTTAGTGACAACGAGCAGAGCATCGTCTCCAAAAAATGACAGAATCTCTTTGTCAGCCGCCTGTAAGCGCATGCCGGCACCATCTAGGCAATACCAAACTTGTGAAATCTTGCCGTCTGTCTCGCTTCCAGTTTTCGATACGATCTCCGCGACTAGAAACTGTTGGTATTCTGAGACAGTTTGTCCTAACACCATGCCTTCTGAATCAACGAAAACAGCATTTTCGGTCTTGTAGAAAACAAGACCTTGCGTGATTGGCTTTCCCTCTCCTACAGCATCTTCCGGAACTGTTCCAGAAGGCGTTACGGCACGAATCAAACTTGATTTCCCCGCACCCGTTTTGCCGCATACAAGTATGACAGGTTTATGATAATTCATTTTATGTTCTTTTTCACCTGAAGTTTACATGTCGGCAATCGACGAAAGGCAATTGCCGACATGTTCATGATTGCCAAGCGCCATCAAACAAGGTTTTTAGCCTTTTTGACGGTCTCCCAAACGCGGTTGAATGCCTCGAAGTCGAAGACAAAGCCATCAACGGGCAAACCTGTAGCCTTCTGAATTGCCGCCTTTTCGAACTGAGGATAAACAAACATGCCCATGGCTGTAGTCAATAGACCAGCCACCGTTCCGCTGATAAGACTGCCAAGACCAGGGAAGAATTTCGTCAAGCTTGTTGCTGCAAATATCCCTGCCACTTTTGCAAGTAACGGCATCGCGAGAACTGACAATTCCTTGCCCTTAAGGCCGTACAGAGCGGCAAGAGAAGCAATCATGGCGGTTTGTGTGCCCATCAGCAAAGGTGCATCAGCACATGGAATTGGCGTGGCGGCGATTCCGACGGCAGTAGCCGCGCTTGTCATCCATATTGCCTTGGCCTTAGTGGCTTTGCCCTTGATCATTTCCACTTTCTTCTGAACATCCAGAATCTGCGCACCGATAAAGGCTTCCTTGTATGCTTCTGGCAGGAGCTCGAGAGACAAGTTGATCAGCTTGTCACATCCTTCACATGCGCGACCCTCCATCCCCTCGAGCGTTTCCCGAGAAACGGTAAAAACGATTCGATTTTCAGGAATGCCACATCCTTCAATGAGTTCTTTTGTAATCGCCTCTTTCTGTCCCTTGCTGCCGATTTCACTTTTTGTGATTGCTACAATCAGTTGCTTCATCTGAGAGAGTTTTTGAAACATGAACTTGTCAAATGGCTGGACACGGCCTCCCGGGGCTGGAATCGCATACCAGATCAGATGAATGTGGTTGTCCGGATTCTCATCCTTCGCACATTTCTCAATAAACGCAACCTGACGCTCTGCAAGTTCCTCATCGCGTTCACCAAGTTCAAATCCTTTTGAATCCCAAACGACTAAATCTCCCAAAGAATCGGCATTGGCCTCATAACGCGTGTACTCTTGTGTTTGCGGCACACCTGCACCAATGGCTTCTTTGGGGACTATGTCGCCCAGTATCGCTTGAAGAAGCGAGCTTTTCCCGCTCCCAGTTATGCCGCAAATGAGAATATTCGGCCGTTTTGTTTTGGCAGTTTCCTCATTGAAGGTTTTCTCGAATTTCTCTCTCAACTTAGCATTGAGTTCTTCATCATTTGTACTCATTGTGTTTCCTTTCTGTTTTGAATCATTGCTGATTATAGCCAAGATGGCTTAAAGTATTCCAATACGGCCCTTATGGCCTTACGAGGATTCCTTTTTAGGATTCCCCAAGCTACTGTTGTAATGTTCTTTGTTGTGTCTATCCACCCTGCCGTAAGAGATAGCCAACAACGACAGGCCCCATAGAAGTTCAATCGTAAGCTTCTACCATTCTTATTATAATAGTCCTCAAAAGTACTTCCATAGACCATTAAAAAGAGATTCCCTAGACAAGCTGGTACTAAAAAGAAAACTAGGTACTTAGCGAATCCAATTGACACATAGGCAACAGCAAAACCTTTCCCTACAAGCGATTCCCCTATCAACCATCCCACACCTGCCAATATTGACATAATCAAAAACAGAACTGTCCATCCTAACAACTTAGTATGAATGAATGCCAAAGCACAAAGTGCAACTGTCCCAATGATTGCCAGAATGCTCCCTATGAATACAAGTAGATCAGCCCCGATATAGCTCAGACTATAGTGACATTCTTGGACACATGCAAGAATACGCCATAGCGCTAGAAGTCCCACTGTCATAATCGTGCCGGCAATATATACTTTTTTCTTGAAGTTGGCGAGTTCTTCTTGCCTTTTTTGATACGCTTTCGTCCACGGCAATCTTTCATTTGCCCATTCTAGTACGTTTGTAATACCTTCTTTGCCGGATTGAAAAAACTTGCCAATCTTATCTAGGTCTATAAGCGGACGCGTTGCGGCCTTGAGAATCCGTTCCATTTCAGCTTCAATCTTACTTCGTGCGTCACAAACCTGCGACCGAATGAACTCCAAGCGACAAGCGTCAGGGAGTAACTTTATCGATTCCGCAACCAGACTTTTACATCCTTCCGAAGGCTTACCGTCAGGACAACTTGTAAAGATGACATGGTCTGAATCGATCCCCACTTCCTCCGCCAAAATTCTCTTGAAAGACTCTCTTGTATTGTCTTTTGTAATATCATTTTTCGTGATGACGACAATAACTGGTGCTATTGATGAAATGTCTTTAATCAGACTACGGTCAAAATCTTGTATTCGATCTCCAGCGCCGGAAATCACGTACCATGCAAGATTAATATGCTCACCCGCGTTCTTACACTTTCTTGTCTCGTCGATAAACCTCGTAGTATTCCGCTTAAAGTCTTCTAAGGAGTCACCTTGTTCTGTGCCCTTTGAATCGTATATGGCAATGTGTCCGCCTTCGTTCACATAAAGTTCATAACCGGCTGTCTGAGGCAAGCCTGCTCCAATGGCATCTTCTGGTACGACATCGCCGAGAATCGCCTTGATTAATGACGTCTTACCACTCCCTGTATAACCACAAACGAGAACATTTGGGCGCTTTGGCGGTTCTTGTTGGTCAAGGTTCTTGAGAGCCTCTACCAAGTCAATTTGGACATTCGACAAAATGCCGCCTATTGAAGTCTGTTCTTCATCATTCATTTCTTTAAGTTCACGCACTTTTTGTTTTGTCATTGCAATACCGATATCCTCTCGCTGGAGGCCTGCTACAGCCCGATTGGAAGAAGGGTAAGACGGCGCACCCGAAACGGTGAAGTTCGACTTCCTCCCAACCTCAGAATGTAGCAGTTTCCAGCAGTTGTGAAACCAACGCGGAGGCCGGTTTGCTCTCCGGCCCCCTTGACGGCCGCTAGTATACCACATCCATTTTGACCCGCACAAGCGGAAACAGAGCAATATTTCGCGACCGCGCGACGTGCCGTTTGGGCACGCCGTCTTGTGACGAGATTTTTTCAACGGACGGGACGTCCGTTGTCCCAGTATGGCCGCATCAGGCGGGGCCGTAGGTTGCGACGGTGGTGGAAATGAGGTCGGAGACGCGGTGCTTGGCCTGACGAACGAATGCGGGCGTGACGCCCAGGCGCGCGGCTATGTCCGACGGGGATTCACCTTTCTCCAGCGCGCGCCAGACGTCGGCATAACGTGGTGGCAAGGGGACATGGTGCAGTACGTGCCTGCGCGCGGCCTTGTAGCAGGCTTCGCGCCATTGCCGGTCGAGAAGGGCGAGCGCGGGGGCGTCAGCGGGAGTGGGCGAAACCCAGTCCACCGTATCGAGCGGCAGGTTCGCGTATCGCGCGTGGCGGCGCAGGATGTCCACCACCAGATTGCTCGCGATGGCGCCGAGGAAGGTGCGGAACTTTCCCCGCGCCGCTTCGTAGCGCCGTTCGCGAACGGCAGCCGCCAGGCGGATCATCGTCTCCTGCGCCACGTCTTCCGCCTCATGCCCTACGGCCGGAAATCTCTGCACGATGAACGCCGCCACGGCGGGGCGGTACATCTCGTCGAAGCGGCGCCATTTCGCCTCGTCCGTCTCCTTGTCGAGGGCAAGTTCGTCGAGAAGCGTTTTGGGCGTGTCGGGGAATCGGGGCATGTCTTACGGCTCCGGGTTGCGCGGGAAGGGCTGGTAGCTGACGCGGATCGCGCGGTTCGAGGCGCGTGCCCTGAGCTTCCCCTTGCGCTGGACGTGCATCTGGTAGAACATGTCGCCGTCGATGTGGCGCGCGAGGACGATGTAGCCCTCGTATCCGGGCGGCGATTCCACCTCCACCGTGCCGTTCGTGTCCGAAATCGTACGGTGAAAGTTTGGTTTTGCCGTGGCGGGGGGAATGTGGTAGACTAATGGCGTTTCAACAACCCAAAGGAGTCTGTCATGACGATTACAAAACGTGGTTTCATCGCCCTCGCGGCGTGCGCCCTCGCGGCATCGCTGTTCGCGGGGCACCATCGGCCGTTCCCGCACGGGACGCCGCCCGGCGCCTACTGGTGCACGAAGTGCGGCGGCGACGGCTACAACTGGACGTGGTACGGCTGGAAGAAGACCTGCGGCGTCTGCGACGGACGCGGCTGGCTCGTGAAGCGCCTGCCCCCGCCTCCGCCTCCCCGCCCGATCGCGAAGCCGGTTCCGCCGCCCCCGCATCGGCCCGCGCCCCGGCCCGTGACCCCGCCTCCTCCTCACAAGGGTGCGCCGCGCCGGTAAGTGTCTGACCGTCTTTACCTGACGCACCTTGCGTGCGCGTGCGCCCTCGGGCGCACGCACGGCGAAATCCTCGCGAACGCGCGCGCGCGCTCGTCCGCGGGGATGTCGCCGCTTTCTGACGACGTGCTGGGACGCACCATCCTTTTCGGCAGGGTGCCGGAGGTCGCGCCGCGTGCGCCCCTCCCACGCGTGGCGGAACCGGAGTTCGACATGCGCGCGAACCGCCTGCTGCTGCTCGCTGCCGAGAACATGCGCGCGGAGCTGGAGGCGTTCGTGGCGCGGCATGACGCAGACCGCGTGGCCGTGGTGCTGGGGGCGTCGAACACCGGCATCGACGAGGCGCAGCGTTACGTGGACCGCTGGCTGGACGAAGGAGCCAAGCCTGCGGAGATGTTCTTCTCGCAGATCGAGCTCGGCACGCCGGCCGACTACCTGCGGCGGTTGCTGGGCGTGAAGGGGCCGGCGTACGTGGTCTCCACGGCGTGCAGTTCCAGCGCGAAGGCGTTTGCGTCCGCGCGGCGGCTGATTGCGGCGGGCGTCGTGGACGCGGCGGTGGTGGGCGGCGTGGACGGCCGCTGCCGGTTCGCGATGAACGGCTTCCACGCGCTCGGCGCGCTGTCCCAGGGGCTGTGCCGTCCGCTCGCGCCCGACCGAGACGGCATCAACCTCGGCGAGGGCGTGGCGCTCTTCACGATGGAGAGGGCTGCGACACGCGCGGCCCTCCCGATCTGCCTCGCGGGGGTGGGCGAGTCGAGCGACGCCTACCATGCGACCGCGCCCGACCCTGAGGGGCGCGGCGCGGAGGCGGCGATGCGCGCGGCGCTTGCGGAGGCGGGGCTTTCGCCGTCGGACGTGGGTTACCTCAACCTGCACGGCACGGGCACGCAGGCGAACGACGCAATGGAGATGAAGGCCGTGCGGCGCGTGTTCGGCGAGGGCTTCTCGGCGTATGAATCCACCAAGCCGCTCACCGGGCACTGCCTGGGCGCGGCGGGCGCGGTGGAGGCGGCGATCTGCTGGCTCAAGTTGCGGGCGGGCGATGTCACAGGTGCCGCGCTTTCCAATTCATTTGCGTTTGGCGGGTCGAACGCCTGCGTGGCGTTGGTGCCGGAGGGCGCCGCGGCATGACGCAGATTCCGCTGGAAGACCTGTTGCCGCATCGTCCGCCGATGGTGCTGATCGACGGCGTGGAGTCTTTCGACGCCGCGGCGATGCGCCTGGTGGCGCGCGTGACGATCCGGGAGGGCCAGCTGTTCTACGCGGAGGGGGGCGTGCCGAACTGGGTGGCGATCGAGTACATGGCGCAGGCGGCGGCGGCGCTCGTGGGCGTTCACGACAAGCATCTCGCGCCGGACCGGCCGGTGCGGCCCGGGCTCATGCTGGGGACGCGCAGGCTGGACCTCCGGCTCGCGCGCTTCGAGGCGGGCAAGACGTACCGCGTCGTGGCGGAGAACGTCTTCAACGACGCCGACGCGGCGTCGTTCGCCTGTCGCATCGAGGACGAGGCGGGCGAGACGGTGGCGGCGGCCACGCTGAACGCGTACCGTCCGCCGGACATGGAGCAGTTCATGAAGGAGCAGACGAAGACATGAAACGCGTATTGGTGACGGGTTCGTCGCGCGGCATCGGCAAGGCGATCGCCGAGCGGCTGCGGGCGGACGGTTTCGACGTGGTGACGCACGCGGTGCGGAGCCCCGACGCGGACCTGCACTTCGACGTGGCGGACCGCGAGGCGGCGCGCCGCGTGCTGGAGGAGGACATGTCGGCGCACGGCCCCTACTACGGCGTGGTGCTGAACGCGGGCGTCGCCGCCGACGCGCCGTTCCCCGCGCTGGAGGGAGACGCCTGGGACCGCGTGCTGCGCACGGACCTCGACGGGTTCTACAACGTGCTCAAGCCGCTCGTGATGCCGATGGTCTCCAACCGCATCCGCGGGCGCATCGTGGCGCTGTCGAGCGTGAGCGGGATCGCCGGCAACCGCGGGCAGGTGAACTACTCCGCGGCGAAGGCGGGCGTGATCGGCGCGGTGAAGGCGCTCGCGGTGGAGCTCGCGAAGCGCGGCATCACGGTGAACGCCGTGGCGCCGGGCGTGATCGACACGGAGATGGCCGCGTCGCTCGAGTTCCCCGACGAGGTGAAGAAGGCGATTCCAATGCGGCGCTTCGGCACGCCCGAGGAGGTGGCGGCCGTGGTGGCGTTCCTCTTCCGCGAGGACGCGGCGTACGTGACGCGCCAGGTGATCTCCGTGAACGGCGGGCTTTTCTGAGCTGGAGTTTGCCCGTTTCCGCCGAGCCGCTGGAGCCTTGCCTCGGCGCGCGGAATTTGCTACAATTTCGACATCGCCAAGAAAGGATACAGGCCATGGTTGACTACGACGGACAATTCGAGAAGCCCGCATACGAGACGGGCGCGCGCCAGACGCGTCTGGCAACGGTGTTCAAGCTCGCGTACGGGTGGATGTGCGCGGGGCTCGCGCTGTCGGGCCTCGTCGCGTGGTACACCGCGTCGAGCGGACTCTGGAAGAAGGTGCTGGTGGGTCCGGGACTGTGGGTGTGCATCATCGCCGAGCTCGTGCTCGTGATCGCCCTCTCCGCCTCCATCCGCAAGCTCTCCGTCGGCGTGGCGTGCCTGATGTTCGCCGTCTACGCGGCCGTGAACGGGTTGACGATGTCCGTCGTGCTCATCGCCTATGAAATCGCGCTCGTGCAGCGCGTGTTCTTCATCACGGCCGCGATGTTCGGCGGGCTCGCCGTGTTCGGCACGGTGACGAAGTCGGACCTCTCGCAGATCGGCGCGATCTGCGGCATGGCGCTCTGGGGGCTCATCGTCGCGGCGGTCGTGAACATCTTCTTCCACAGCTCCGGGTTCGACTGGATCGTCTCCTTCGCCGGCGTGCTCATCTTCAGCGGCCTCACGATGTGGGACGCGCAGAAGATCAAGCTGCTCGCCCAGGGCGAGGGCGCGATGGACGGCGAAACGCGGCACAAGGTGGCGCTCATGGGCGCGCTGGAGCTCTACCTCGACTTCATCAACTTGTTCATCTACCTCCTCCGCATCCTCGGACGGAGCCGCGACTAACACCATGAAGACTTGTCATATTGCCCGTATCGGGTTGGCGTTCGCCGTCGTCGCGGCAAGCGCGGACCTCCCGTGCCGTGCGGTCGCGACGGGCGCGACTCTCCCGAAGGACCGCTACCTCGACGTGATGGAGGCGGCCGTGGGCGCGTACACGCCCGAACGGACCGCCGACTACGTGAGGCGCGTCGAGAAGGGCATGATCAAGGAGCACGGATTCCACCGCCTGACGGCGAACATCGGCATCTTGATCGCCCACGGACGTCTTGCGGATAAGAAGGATCTCTTCAAGCACATGATGGACCTTTGCTGCCGGCAGATACCGGTCGCCTACGTGAAGAACGGCTCCCAGGTGGGCAACGACTTCGGCGTGAAGGAGATCGTGAGCTGTCTGCTCGAAGTGGAGAAGGCGGGAATCTTCCCGAAGGAAGTGACGGATGCTTGGCGCGCCGACCTCGCGAAGGCCGTGCCGGAGACGACCTACACGTGTCGTCCCCGGTTGGGCGACCCGAAAGCCCACAACTGGGCCGTGTTCGCCGCCGCAAGCGAGCAGGCGCGCACGTTCGCCGGCCTGAACGGCGTGCCGGCCTTCACCGAGAAGTACGTGAAGGACCAGCTGCGCTTCTTCGACGCGAACGGCATGTACAAGGACCCCAACCAGCCGATGGTCTACGACGGCGTCACACGCCTCCAGTTCGCCGTGGCGCTCCACTTCGGCTACGACGGCCCCTCGCGCGCCGCGCTCGAGGCGCAGCTCCTCAAGTCGGCCGAGCCGACCCTGCTCATGCAGAGCGAGACGGGCGAGATCCCCTACGGCGGACGCAGCAACCAGTTCCTCCACAACGAGGGATTCTGGGCGGCGCTCTGCGAATGGTACGCGGCCTGGTTCAAGGCGCGCGGCGACCTTGCCACGGCCGCGCGCTTCCGCCGCGCCGCGAAGCGCGCGCTCGACTCGCTCGACTACTGGACGCGCCAGCCCGGCCTCCGCCACGTCAAGAACCGCTTCCCGCTCAAAACCCGCTACGGCTGCGAGGGGTACGGCTACTTCGACAAGTACATGGTCACGCTCGGCTCCTGGGCCTACATCGCCTACCTCTTCGCGGACGAGTCGATTCCCCTCGCGCCGGACGAGCCGCGCACCGCGGTCTTCACGACGAGTGACGCGTTCCACCGCACGATCCTGCACGCGGGCGGGTACACGGCGCAGTTCGACGTGGCCCCCGACACGCACTACGACGGACCCGGCCTCGGACGCGTCCAGCGCCGCGGCGCGCCGCCGATGATCTGCCTTTCCGTCCCGTTCACGAAAAAGCCGAGCTACACGATCGACGTCAAGAACGAGACGCCGCTCGCAATCCTGCCGGGCTGGAAGCAGGCAGACGGTTCGTGGGCATACGCCTACGGACCCGACTACGCCGTGACCCAGGCGAAGTCTGGCGACGGACGCGCCGCCGCGACGCTTTCGGTTGCACGCAAAGAGCTTCCTGCGCTCACGTGGGAGAGCAACCTGTCGGCCGCCGGAATCGAAACCGTCCTTGCCGGCGCAGACGACCTGGCCCTCACGCTGCCCGTGCTGACCTTCGATGGCGAGACGCGCGTGGAGGCGAAGGTCGGCGCGAAATTTCTTGCGATTACGTTCAACGGCTGGACGTGCCGCTGGGAGACGGACGGCGAGATCGTCGACACGGGCAAAACCTACGCCAACCGCAACGGGCACTACCGCCGCTTCGAGGCGCGCGGCAAGAAGCGCCTGTCGGTGAAGATCTCAATTGCGCAAGACTGAGCCATGTACCGCGAAGGCCGTCCCAGAAGGAAGACGTTCCCCATCAACCTGATCGTTGACGGCGGTGTGGCGCTCGTGGTGGGCGGCGGGCAGGTCGGGCGGCGGAAGGTGCGCCAGCTGCTTGAGGCCGGGGCCACGGTGGAGCTGGTGTGTCCGGAGGCCGTAGCGGAACTTTCCGTCCTCGCCGAAGAGGGGCGCATCCGCTGGACGCGGCGTCCGTTCCGCGCAGGGGACGTGTCGGGGCATCTCATGGTGTTCGCCTGCACGGACGACAAGCATCTCAACCGGGCAATCCTCGACGAGGCGCGCGCCGCGCGCGTGCCGTGCTGCTGCGCGGACGGCAACTGGTCGGACGGCGACTTCACGACGCCGGCGATCGCGCGGTCGGGCGA
Organism: uncultured Lentisphaerota bacterium; assembly: GCA_900320225.1. Taxonomy (GTDB): domain Bacteria; phylum Verrucomicrobiota; class Kiritimatiellia; order RFP12; family UBA1067; genus RUG572. The sequence continues at coordinate 5,776 of ONRL01000014.1, read as the reverse complement.
CATGCAGGTGGCGGTGTCCACGAGCGGGCAGAGCTGCACGGCGGCGCGCGACCTGCGCAACGAGATCGCCGCGCTGCTCGCCGAGCGCAAGAACCTGGAGCTCGTCGTGCTCGGCACGTCGGACGCGCTGCTGCCCTCGCGCAAGCGCGCGCCGTTCCACCTGCCGGCGGAGGAGCGCGCCGCCGTGGGCCGTCTCATCACGCGCGTGCGCGGCGTGCGGGAGTTCGTGATCCTCAACACGTGCAACCGCGTGGAAATCGCCGTCGTGGCGTCGCCCGAGCCTGAGGTGGTGGACGTCCTGAAGCGCCTCACGGCGCTCAACCGCCTGCGCGAGGAGGAGTATTTCTGCCTGCGCGGCTACGAGGCGTTCCGCCACCTCGTGCGCGTCACGTCGGGGCTCGAGTCGTCGCTCCTCGGCGAGTTCCACATCGTCTCGCAGGTGAAGGACGCGTTCGACGAGGCGGAGGCGAACGGCTGGAGCGGTTCCGCCATCCGCACGCTCGGCGCCGAGACGATGCGCGTGTCGAAGGCCGTGCGGCACGCCGTGGAGGGGATGCTGCGCGTGGCGGAGATCGACCAGGTCGCCGTGCGCTATCTGAGCGTGCACGGCGGGCTCGACGCGAACACGCACGTGGTCGTGATCGGCACCGGCATGGTGGGAAAGGGCGCCGTGGAGGCGCTCGTGCGCGCCGGCGCGCAGGTGACGTGGGCCTACCACGTGCACAAGCCTGATTTCCCCCGCACCGTGCAGCTGGCCGACCTGGGCACCGCCCTCGCCGACGCCGACATCGTGCTGAGCGCGGTGGACTCGGCCACGCCTGTCGTGACGCCCGAGATGCGCGCGGCGGTGGCGGACCGCAACGTGCTCTTCGTGGACCTCGGCGTGCCGCGCAACATCGACCCGTTCTACGACGACTGGGGGCACGGCGTGACCGTGGCCGACCTCGACGACCTCAAGCTCTGGCACCGCGTGAAGACGGGCGTGCTGAACGAGGTGCTGTCGAAGGCCGACGCCGTCATCCGCGCCGAATACCGTGCCCCCGAAAACTGATCTTTCGATAGATGGAGGTTCTTCCCATGGCAGCGAACCGGAGAGAGTTCCTGAAGGGTGCGGGGCTGCTGGCGGCGGCCGCGTGCGGCGGCGGTGCGTCGGCGGCGTCTGTGCCCGAAACGGGCGCGGCCGACTACGCGACGGACGTGCTCGTGGTGGGCGGCGGGCCGGCCGGGGTGTGCGCGGCGATCGCCGCCGCGCGGAACGGCGCGCGCGTGCTCGTGGTGGAGCAGAGCGGCATGCTCGGCGGCATGGCCACGCAGGGGCTCGTGGGCCCGTTCATGACCTGCTACGACAAGGTCGGCAAGACGATGATCATCCGCGGGCTCTTCGAGGAGGTCGTCGAGCGGCTCGTCGCGCGCGGCGGCGCGCTCCACCCGCGCGGCGTGTTCGGGAACGGACCGTACTCGGCGTGGATCCCCAAGGGGCACGACCACGTGACGCCGTTCGACCCGGAGGCGCTGAAGGTGCTCCTCGACGAGATGTGCGCCGAGGCGGGCGTGAAGGTGCTGTTCCACACCACGTTCGTCGAGCCCGTGCTGGACGGACGGCGCGCGGCGGGCGCGCGCCTGTTCGGGAAGGGCGGCTTCCGGCGCGTCGCGGCGAAGGTGGTGGTGGACGCGACGGGCGATGGCGACTACGCCTACCGCGCGGGCGTGCCGTGCACGCTTGGCGACGGAAACGGGCGCCTCATGCCGGCGACGATGTTCTTCCACATCTGCAACATCGACTCCGACCGCCTCATCGCGGACATCGAGGCGAACCGCCACACGTTCCACAAGAAGGACGGCGTGAGCTACCGCGGTTTCCACTGGTACGTGACGAAGGCCATCGCGGCCGGCGAGTGGGACCTGCCGCGCCGCTGCCTCAACATGTACCGCGGCGTGGGTCCGGACGTGTGGCTCGTCAACAACGGGCGCATCCCCGGCGTGGATGCGACGGACTCCGAGAGCCTCTCGCGCGCGGAAGTGGAGGGGCGCCGCCAGACGAAGGTGATGATGGACTTCCTCCACAAGTACGTGCCGGGCTGCGAGCATGCCGTGCTGATGAGCACGGGCAGCACCGTGGGCATCCGCGAGACGCGCCACGTGGCGGGCGAGGCGACGCTGCGCGTGGAGGACGTGCTGAACGGCGTGGTGCCGGCGGACAGTATTCTCCTTGCTGCGAACTCGGTGGACGTGCACGGCGGCAAGGACAACCCGATGGTGTCCTCCTACCGCACGATCAACGCAAACTGGTACGGCGTCTCCTACCGCTGCCTCGTGGCGAAGGGCGTGGAGAACCTTCTCCTCGCGGGGCGCTGCCTCTCGGGCGAGCCGGCGGCCGCGGGCGCGGTGCGCGTGATGCCGCCCTGCATGGCGATGGGGCAGGCGGCCGGCACGGCGGCGGCGCTCGCGCTCCGGGGCGGCGTCACGCCGCGCGCGCTCGACGCGTCTAAGCTCGTCGCGACCCTCCGCGCCCAGAAGGCCTTTCTCGGTTAGTGCGGGCGCGCGGAGGCGCGGAAGTCGCGCATCGAGACGCCGAAGCGGCGCTTGAAGAGGTTCTTGGCCGCGTTGGCGTTCGACCAGCCGCAGTCCGCCGTGATCTTCTCGATCGTGTCGCGCGTCGCGAGGAGGCGGCGTTTCAGCTCCGCCAGGCGGATGCGCACGACCGCGTCATGGACGGTTTCGCGCTGGAGCTCGCGGAAGCGCAGGTCGAGCAGGGAACGCGAGATGTGCAGGTGCGCGGCAATTTCCGTCGAAGTGATCGGCGAGGTGGCGTGTCGCTCGATCCAGGCGAGCGCTTTTTGGACGAGTCGTCCGGAATTGGACTGCGGGTAAGTGGATTCGCGGTGGACGACCTGCTTCACGCCCACGAAGACGGTCTGCCCGCGGTGTTTCGCGAGGCCGTGGTCCAGCAACTGCGCGGCGAGGTAGCCTTCGCGCGTGAAGTCCGGCTGAACAGACGAGAGGCGGGGTTCGGCGTGTTCGCAGAGAATGGGGTCGTTGTTGACGCCGAGCACGCCCACTTCCTGCGGCACCGGCATGCCCGTCTCCTTGCAGAGCTCCAGAATCTCGAACGCGGCGTCGTCGCAGGCGGCGAGGATGCCGCAGGGCTTAGGCAGCGTGGCGAGCCACGCGAGGCGTGCGGCACGGTCGTCCACGCGGTTCGGATAGTGCGCGGCGTCGAACATCCGGGCGATGAAGCCGGCCTCGGCGAGCGTGTCGCGGTAGGCGCGGCCGCGCTCGCGGCTCCAGTCGTCGTCCGTGCGGTAGCCCATGAAACCGTAGCTCTTGTAGACGCCCTGCTGGAGGAGCGTCTGGGCGGCCGCGCGGCCCACGGCCACGGCGTCGCTCTTGACGAGCGTCCAGTCGCCGCGCGCGAGCGGGGCGGGATCGACATTCATGGCAACGGCGGGGAGTCCGGAGGCGGCGACCTCCCGCATCGCCTCGTTGGCGCCGGGGATGCCGAGGATGAAGCCGTCCGCGCCGCGGGCGATCTCGTCGCGCACGGTGTCGGGCGTGAACTCGTGGAGCGTGCGGTAAATGGCGAGCGTCCACCGGCGTCCCTCGCTCAGGTACTGGAAGATGCCGTTGAGCTTGTCCTGTCCGGCTATGCCCGCCATGCGCAGCGCCACGACCACGCGCTTGATGTCCGTTCGTTTGCCCATGCGCGAATTATAGCAGATACAGATTTTGATTGAAAGAGTCGTTAGTGAAAAAGTGAGATTTTTTTATTGAAAGAGTACTCCCCTTTGAGGGATGGATAAGTGTATAATAGACGCCGTGAAGCTCATTCTCATCATCGCCGGCCTCGGCGGATTCCTCTACGGGGTTGACTTCGGCGTGATTGCCGCAGCCGAGCCGTACATGAAGGCGATGGGCGTCTATACGGACGCCCAGATCAGCCACATCGTCGGCGCGGTGCTGCTCGGCGGGCTCGTTTCCTCCATCACGGCGGGCTGGCTATGCGATTTCTTTGGGCGCAAGAAGATGATCGTCGCCTCCGCCGCCATGTTCCTCGCCGCGATCCCGGTCGTGAGCCTGTCGCTCGGCTCGTATCCTTTCCTCTACGCGGGACGCGTCCTGCAGGGCATGAGCGCCGGGTACATGGCCGTGGTGATGCCGATGTACATCACCGAGACGCTGCCACCCGCGATACGCGGACGCGGCACGGGCGTGTTCCAGTTCTTCCTCGGACTGGGCCTCGTGGTCGCCGCCGGCGCGGGATGCCTTGTGGCGATGCTCTACGGCGCATCGGACACCGCCGCCGCCGCCGAACGCGCCGCCGCCTGGGGCGCGAACTTCTGGTGGACGATGCTGCCCGTGACGGTGCTGTTCGTGGGGAGTCTGAGGTTGCCGGAGAGTCCGGTGTGGCTTTCTCGTGGTTCGCGGCTCGTGGTTCGTGATTCGTGTGATGCCACGAACCACGACCTACGAACCACGAACCACGAACCACGAACCACGCTTCTCCAGCGCCGCTACGTGCTCCCGTTCCTTTTGGCGTGTCTCGTACTGACCTTCAATAAGACCACCGGCATGAGCTCGTTCACGAGCTATCTCGTGACCATCCTTCACAGTGCGGGTTTTGAGGGAATCTACGCGAATTGGGGACAGCTCGCCGTGAAGCTCACGAACATGCTCGTGACGATTGCGGCGGCGGCGCTCGTGGACCGGAAGGGCCGCACGTGGCTCCTGCGCGTGGGGACGGGCGGCATGACAATCGGCCTTGCGGCGATCGGCAGCGTGTTTCTCGCGATTGAGCGCTTTGGCGTGCAGCCGAACAATTTCACCGGACTCCTGACCATGTTCGCGTTCTTCTTCATGCAGGTGTTCTACGCGCTGGGGCCGGGGCTCTGCGTGTGGCTGGTGCTCTCCGAACTCATGCCGAAGCGCATCCGCGCGAACGGCATGGCGATCGCGCTCTTCATGAACCAGCTCGTCGCGTGGGGGCTGGCGTCCTGGTTCAGGCCGTGGGTGGCCGCGTGGGGCTGGTCCTCGATGTTCTTCTTCTTCGCCGTGAACGGCGTCCTCTACTTCGTCACGGCCTGCTTCATCCCCGAGACGAAGGGCAAGTCGCTGGACGAGCTGGAGAATCTTTTTGAGAAAAAAGCAAAGAACTAGAAAGTTGAGGTGCCACATGTCATTCATCCTTCGTCTTCTGTCCGCCGTCCTCTGTCCTCTCATCATCCTGGGAGCATTTTCGGCGACGGCCATACAGATCGTGCTGCCGCCCGCATGCGGCGAGAAGGCGCACCGGATCGCCGCGCAGGAGTTGGCGCGCTACTGGCAGGAAATCTGCGGCGAGGAATTGGCGATCGTGCCGTCCGCCACGGAACCGAAGGCGATCCGCTTCGCGGCGATGCCGCCGACAAAGGACGGCTACGACGCGTACCGGATGAAGTCGGATGCAAAGGGGCTGGAGCTCGCCACCGTCAACGGGCGCTGCGCGCTCTACGCGGTCTACGACTTCCTCGAACGGCGCGGCGGCTGCCGCTGGTTCTGGGATGGCGACGTGGTGCCGAAGGGCGCCGCGCCCGACATCGCGGGTCTTGACGCGCTTGAGCATTCCTCCTTCGAGTTCCGCGGCCTCCGCTACTTCGCGCACCGCGGTCTTACGCGTTTCCAGGCCGAGCACTGGGGGCTTGAGGACTGGAAGAAGGAGATCGACTGGTGCGTCAAGCGCCGCCTCAACCTCATCATGCCGCGCATCGGCATGGACGACGCGTTCCAGAAGGCGTATCCC
>ONRL01000181.1 GCA_900320225.1 uncultured Lentisphaerota bacterium | reverse complement strand
GATCTTCCACAGGTCGACTGCGCGGCATGAGCTTTGCGCCCTTTGCGTTCTCTGCGGCTAAAACCCCTTGACTCTGCATAAATACCTCGTTGCACCCACTTTTTTCGGTCGTGACAACCGCGGCTGCTCCCGCAACGGGCGAGATGCCCGTTGGCCCAGTTGCGCCGCCAAGATGGCGGCTCCCCATGCGGCGGCTCGCCGGGACGGCTCGCCCTACCGGGCACGCGGGACGCGTGCCCCTACCGTGGCGGCGCGGACGGCGATGGAACGCCGCCCATACCAGATGGTCGCGCAGGAGCGCGACCCTCTCGGCAAACACATCGTCGTTTGTACCCACTCGGGTAGAGCGGAGGGACGGGGAAATTGGTAAACTAACCGCGATGTTGAACTTCATAGAAAGAAAAAAGGCATTCGTCCTTGTCGCGTTGCTCGCCGCATCTGCCGCCGGTGCGAATGAGCTGGTTTCATACCAGCTCGCCGCCGACCTGCCGCTAAAGCACGATGGGTACATCGTGGAGAGGCTGGGAACGGGGAATGGGAAACGGGTAAAGTTTGTCGTCAAGGCGGAGACTGCGCGGGCGTTTCTCTACGCGAATTACGAGTCGAACCGCTGGATGAACGCCAGGAGTTACCCGTTCGTGCGCGATCCGCATTTCAAGACGCGCGCGCTGGACGTGAGCCGTTCGCCGGAGCCGCTGCGCGACTGGATCGCGGCGACCGGCGCGAATGCTGTCTATTTCAAGCGTGGACGCCCGGGCGCGAAGAGACTCCGCGAATGTGCGGCACTCGGCGTGGATGCGTATTCGTTCCTGTACGGATGCGACGCCGCAAAGTGGAACCGCGCGCGGTACGACGAGTTCGTCGCGGTGCACCCGTCCGCGAAGGGCGTGTCGCCTGAGAAGTCGTGGGAGAAGGGGACGCTCTGTCCGAGCGACGCGGCGACGGCCGCATTCTTCGGCGAAGCCGTGCGCGAGATCGCCGTGCCGGAGGTGGTCGGCGTCGTCGTTTGTCTGTGGGACGACTACGGACTCAACTGCGCCTGCGACCGATGCAAGGCGAACGGATTCGCGGGAAACTGGGGTCGTCAGGTCGCGTTCGCGGTCAAGGCGTGGGAAGACGCGTTGAAGCCGCTCAAGAAGAAACTCATCGTTCGCACCTGGTCGAGCGGCGCGTCCCACTGGCTTGGAGACGAGTGGGTCCATGCGCCGGGCTACGGCGGGCCGAGCGGCGAGCCGCTTTCCGTGTGGGGTGAGGCGATGCGCAGGGCGGGGTCGGGCGTCCTCTTCCAGACGAAGGTCTACAACGCCGACTGCCAGCCGGATCCGCCGTTCTCCGCGCTCCTGCAGGTCGCGCCGCGCCGCGACATCGCCGAATGGCAGATCACCGGGCAGACCGTCGGCAGGCAGTACTTCCCCGCGCCGGTCGTCGCGCAGACGGCGCGGCAGTTCGCGCGCGTGAAGGACCTTGTGTCGCCGGAAGGCGGCGTGATGCTCTACGCGGGCACGTACAAGCGGGACGGATATGCGGCGCTTTCCGACCGGCTCAACTCCGTGGACCTCCATGTCTGGCGGCAGCTTTCGTGGAATCCCGGCGAAGACGTGGACGCGCTTTGGCGCGAGTGGGCTGAGCCGCCGTACGGCGTCTCGCTCATCGACGCGCAGTCTGGGCGGACGCTTCTGCGCAAGACCGGCCCTGGCGACACCGGCAGCTGCAACGCGATTGACATCGATCCGTTCGCTCCGGGCGTTGAGCTTTTCAGCGGAGCGAACTGCGGCGTCTATTCGGCAAAGACGTTTCAGCGCCATCTGCATCCAAAGCCCAACCCGCGAATCAACTACTACGCGACGCTCCGCTTCGGAGTCTGGTGGATGGGCGACCTCACGCGCAGTGCGTATTCCGGGGGCGACACCATATACGGATACTCGGTCAAGGGGCGGCAGGTTAAGGTGCAGTGGAGCGGCGGCGGCGAGACCGACTCCAACCACGGATCGAAGGGCGCGCCGTGCCTTGCTGCCGACATTCTGGGCGACTGGCGAGAAGAGCTACTCCTTCGACGCAAAGACAACCACGCAATACGCGTCTATCTCACCCCTGAACCGACACGGCACAGGTTCCACACGTTCATGGAAGACCCTGTCTACCGATGGAGCGTCGCGACGCAGAACAACGGGTACAACGTGCCCGCCGAGCCGGGCTTCTACTTCGGCCCCGAATTGCTGGACTCCGCCGCGACGTTCAGAGGAACAAGGCTTCTGCGCAAGGTGAAATGAACGCGGCACACGGTGGCAGAACTTGTGATATGCTGGTCATCCGCTGACATCCCAATGCGCCGTCAAGACGGCGGCTCTCCATACGGTCGCGCAGGAGCGCGACCCTCCCGCATGGGGAGCCGCCATCTTGGCGGCCGGATGACTGCCAATTCTGACTTTCGCAAATGGGCCGGATATGGTATCATACCCGCATTCACCACTTTACAAAGAGGAAAAGCGGAATGAAACAGATTGCAAGATGGGCTGTTTTGAGCATGGCGGCGGTCGCGGCATGTGCGGCCATTCCGGCGTTCGCGGACGGCGACGAGCCGGAAGCAACAGGCACGGCCACAGTGGAGAACGACATCCTCACGCTCTCCGGCCTCGTGACCAACATCACGGCCGAGGCAGACCTCGGCGCGAGCGTCACACAGGTGGTGATGACCGCCGAGGGCGGCGTCGCGTTCGGCGCGACGCTCACCGCCGCGAAGAACTACGTCGTCAATGGCACGGGCATCGTGAGCGTGGCGGACGGCAAGACGTTCACGACGACGGCCGCTCGGCTCGCAACCAAGGGTCACACGCTCGTGAAGGACGGGCCGGGCACGCTCTATTTCTCCACGGGTGTCGGAGCCGTGGCGGCACCAACGCGTTGGATCGTGAAGGAGGGTGTGCTCAGGCTTGGCGTGGGCAGCTTCTTCGGAAATCACAGCAGTACGACGACGAACCTGACGCTTGAGTTGCGCGAGGGGACGACGTTCTACCATCTGGAGCCGACCTCCGTCGCGCACAGTCCGATGGGACCCTTGGAGATGACGGGCGCGAGGTTCGAGTATGGTCCCTGCACGGTTGCCCAGACGTACACCGGCAAGGAGGGCAACGCGGCGTTCAAGGGCGGCGTGACCGTCCACGCGAGCGCGACGCCGAGCTACATGACGTGGCCGCGCTACTCGCACCTCAACCACTGCAATCCCGACTGCGTGTTCAACATCGAGGAGGGCGGCAAGCTGATCGTGGACGGCATTCTTACAAACGGACAGAACACGGCTTGGAGCGCCGACGAGCCGTGCGTCCTCACGAAACGCGGCGGCGGCGAACTGATCCTCCTGAAGCGCAACGGCTGGACGGGCGGCACAGTGTTCGAGGACGGCACGATCACGGTTGCTGATCCCGAGGCGCTTGGAAAATCCACGCTCACCATCGCGGGCGACGTGACGATCCACGTGCCCGCCGGCGTCACGTTTGTCTGTCCGCCGCTCGAGGTTGACGGCATACACACGCTTACGATCACGGGCGACGGCACGTTCACGCCGCCCGCGTCAATCCCCGACAACCTGACGCTCGTCAACAACGCGACGGGCGCGGTGCCGCAACCGCTCGTGGGCCACACGCTACACATCGCGGGCGGCACGGTCACGTTGAGCCTTGCATCGGACACGATCATCACGTCGATGGTGGATGGCGGGAGCGGTGCGGGCAAGTACACGGACATCGTGAAGACGGGCGCGGGCACGCTCACGCTGCCGACTGGTATTTCCGCTTCCTACCGCAACCTGACGGTGAAGGAGGGGCTGGTGTCCATTGCGGCGGAGAGCTGCTTCGGGTGGGGCGAGACGGTCGTGAACGGCGGCGGCATCCGTTACACGGCGAACATCACGCAGACGCGCACGAGCCGTCCGATCGTCTACGAGGGAAGCGGCGTCATCGACGTGCCGGCAGGCGTGAGGTGGATGTTCATGACAAACGCCTTCACGTGCGCGAAGGCCGTCGTCACGAAGAAGGGCGCGGGCGTCTGGCAGTCGTACGATCCCGTACGCTATGTCTGGAACCAGGTTACGGGTGCCCGGTGGATCGTCCACGAGGGCGTGCTCAAGGCGTGCAACGGTGACATGTTCGCCGGACACACGGGCAGCCATAACCTCGTGATCGAGGTGCACGAGGACGGTCAGTTCCAGGTGAACAACGCCGGGAGCCACCTGCCGGTGTGCGCCATCGTCCTGCGCGGCGGCACGATGCAGGGCTACTACGGGCAGTTCATGGGGACCTGGGGCGTGGAGGCCGGCGGCCGGTGGAAGGGCTGGGGACTGAACGGGCCGATCACCGTGCTGCCGTCGCTGAACGGCAAGCCCTCGCGCATCATCGCGCGCGCGAGCCATCTGCACCACGGAAACGATCCGCAGTCGACGACCTTCGACGTCCAGGACGGCGCGACGCTGGAGATCGACGCCACCTTGCATCCCGGAATCCAGCAAAGTTCGGCCAATCCGAACCTCGGCAGCTTCGTGAAGACGGGCGGCGGCACGCTGAAGCTCCTTCAGCCGTGCGGCGCGAAGGGAACGATCGACATCCGGGACGGCACGGTGGAGCTTGCGGCGGGCGTTCGTTTCGACCCGCTGGCGAAGGTGAACGTCAGTCCGCGCGCGAAGCTCGTGCTGGGCGACAGGGCGCAGCTCGCGAACGCGACGGACGCGGCGAGCGCGCTCTGCGCGACGGCGGACGTGTGGCTCGACGCCTCGCGCCTTTCGCTTGCGGACGGCGCGACGGTCTCGAGCGTGCCGAACCTCGGCACGGCGGGCGGGAACTTCGCGAAGTTCACGTGGACTGCCGGTTCGTGGCGTATTCCCGATTTGCCCACCTACAAGGCGAACGGCATCAACGGGAAGGGCGTGCTGAACTTCAACGGCGTGCAGGCGCTCTGTCTGCCGACCTACACGAACAAGACGGAGAACCTGCAGGTGTTCTACGTGTCGCAATGGACGACTTGGACGCCTAACGGCGGCATGGGCAAGTGGGGCGGGCCGATGTCGTTCGGCAACCGCAAGATGACGGGCGACGACAACGGGGAGTATGGCGTGCTCACCTACCAGCACTGGGACGGTTCGTCGGTGGTGCCGATGGTCACGCTCACAAAGGGCGCCTCGCCGTCCGTAAGGACTGCCGCCGTCGGAACCCCGTACCTCGTGAGTTCGTACCTGACGCGAACGTCGATCGGCTCGACCGTCTACGTCAGCGACGACGTGGCGCCCGTGAGCAACTCTGGCACACATCCAGTCACCAACGTGAACGTGGAGCTCGTGTGCGTGGGCGGACGGACGGCAGTTGGCGGTGCGGCGCAGGTGAAGAGCACCACGCCCACGTCCGGCGCTGCCGACCGCATGTACATCGGCTACATCGGCGAGATGCTGGCGTTCACGCGGACGCTTACGGCGGACGAGGAGGCGCAGATACTCGCGTACCTGAAGCGCAAGTGGTTCAACTCGACGGTGGCCGTGCCGGAGGAGACGGAGAAGGCGCTCGCAAACACGGTGCGGATCGAGGTGCCGGAGGGCGCGGAGGCGAGCTACGTGGCGAACGTGGCGACCGCGACGGACGGCGCGAACTTCGACCTGACTAAGACGGGCGCGGGCACGCTGCGCTACGGCGGCGCGGTGACGGGCGGCGCGGTCCTCGACGTGGCGGAGGGCGGACTGAAGCTGAAGGACGGCGCGCTGCCGTCGCACGTGGACGTGTGGATCGACGCGTCCGACGCCTCGACGATCACGCTCGACGCGGAGAGCCGCGTGACGAACCTCGTCAACAAAGGCGCGGCGGGCGGCAGCTTCGTGCGCAACGCGCGGCGCTCGACCGTGCCGTACGGGCCGACGGTGAAGACGGGCGAGGACGGCATGAACGGCAATCCCGTGCTGGCGTTCGACGGCAACGAGGCGCTCGTGCTCAACAGCTACACGAACTACACGTCGCCGCGCAATCTCTACGTCTACATCGTCAAGCGGCGCATGAAGTGGGAGCTGAACCCGGCGGATGCCACGAACGGGGCGGGGCACGGCAAGTGGGGGAGCCCGTTCGCGCTCGGTTCGGCGACGGCCACGACGTCGGACGAAAACGTAAAAGGCGTGATCCACGTCTCCGAGGGCGCGGTGAACTCCTATCCGGTCGATCTCGGAGGCACAGCCTCTGACGCTGCCTCTGCGCCCGCGCTCGGCACCGCAGAGATCTTCTACCTCTTCAACGCGTCGAACGGCTGCTACGTCCTCGTCGAAACGGAAACGACCTCGACGACGGCCGTGCCGGCCAAGACGAAAACCGACCTGAACTGCGAGCCTCTGGCGATCGACCTCGTGCAGATCGGAGGCCGTCTGATGGCGAACGGCCAGCCGCAGTGGTACGGGGAGGAAAAGACCAACAATCGCCGAGATGATCGTCACGACGATGCCGCTGGGGCATCATCAGGAGAACGAGCTGCTCGCGTACCTGCGCAAGAAGTGGCTGAACAAGGGCTCGGGCACGGCCACGCCGCCCGCATGGCTCACGGGCATGCCGGCGACGCCGGCGACGGACGCCGACACGGCGCTCGTGATGGCGGACGGCACGTCGCTTCGCCACGAGGCGGCCACGCAGACGCTCGGCGCTTTGGTGACGGACGGCACGGTGGACTGGACGCGTGTGTGGGATGGGGTGACGGCAGGTTCGTTCCCGCTCTTCGCCGTGAACGGCGAAGTCTCCCTCGGCACCGTGCGCCTCGCGCCGGAGCCGTTGGCGACCCAGGTGAAGGTCATGGACTGGACGGGCGATCTTCTGAACGCGGCCACGTGGCAACTCCAGGGCGAGCGCGCGAACTCGCTGGGTGTCACTTTGCGCGCGACGGAGAAATCCTATTGGATCATTCCCGTTGGCACGTTGCTGTTCCTGAGGTGAGTTGAAAAAATCGCGAGGGTTGAAAGTTGAAAGATCGTTTGATGTCGCTTGACGCGCTGCGCGGTGCGGACATGTTTTTCATCATGGGCGGAGCCAGCCTGATTGTGGCGTTGTGCTCGCTCTTTGGCGCGCAGGACTGCTGGCTCGCCCTGCAGATGAAGCACGTCGATTGGCACGGGTTTCGCCACCACGACACGATCTTCCCGCTTTTCCTCTTTCTTGCGGGCGTGTCCTGGCCGTTCTCCTACGCAAGCCAAATCGCGAAAGGCCGCTCGACGTCGGCAATCCTGCTGAAGATGGCTTTCCGCGTGGCCGCCCTCGTGTTCTTTGGGTTGGCGACCGCCGATTTCTTCGCGTTCAAGGTGGAGAAGTTCCGCTACGACTCGGTGTTGGCGCACATCGCCGTGTGCTGGGCCGGCGCCGCGCTGCTTTCCATGTTCGTCAAGAGCTGGAAGGTCCGGCTTGCGATTGCAGGCGGGTTGCTCGTCGCGCACTGGGCAGCACTTTTCTTTTTCACGGCCCCGGACGCCGCTGCGCTTCTCGCCTCGTCGGATCCAGCCGTCGCGAAGAAGGTCGCGTCCTACGCGGCCTACGGTACGGACAGCTTCTCCTTCACCGGCAACATCGCCGGCTGGATCGACCGCACGTTCATGCCCGGCCGTCTCCACGAGGAAATCTTCGATCCAGACGGACTGCTTGCCAAGGTGAGCGGAATCCCGCTCGCGATGATGGGCGTTCTCGCGGGCGAGCTGCTGCGGTCAAAGTCGTTTTCGGGCAATCGCAAAACGCTCCTGCTTCTTGCCGCCGGCCTGGGGGCGCTCGTCCTTACCTTCTGCTGGAAGCCGTGGTGCCCCGTGAACAAGAAGATCTGGACGTCCACGTTCGTCCTCGCATCCGCCGCATACGCCTTCTTCGCGCTCGCGCTCTTCTACTGGATCATTGACGTGAGAGGGTGGCGGCGCTGGGCGTTCTTCTTCCGCGTGATCGGCATGAACGCGATCACCATCTACCTGACGATGCGCTTTGTCCAGTTCCGCGCGATGTCGAATTTCTTCTTCTCCGGCGTGGCCGGCCTGGGCGATGGGACCTGGGCGAAGGTGGCGCTGATTGCAGGCCAGATTCTCGTGGAGTGGCTGTTCCTCTGGTGGCTGTACCGGAAGAACACATTCCTAAAAGTGTGACGGCGCATGGAACAGGATTTTGACGCATACTTCATGCGCATGGCGCTGCGTGAGGCCGAAAAGGCCGCCGCGGACGGCGAGGTGCCGACCGGCTGCGTGGTCGTGGAGCCGTCGTGGCAGGAGGCGCCGAACGGACACGGGCCGACGTTCGACCCCGACCCCCGCACCGCGCGTATCCTCGGCCGCGCGCACAACCAGACGGAGATGCTTGCGGACGCGACGGCGCACGCGGAGATGCTGGCCCTCTCGTCGGCATTCGCGGCGAAGGGCGCGTGGCGGCTCACCGGCACGCGCCTCTACGTGACGAAGGAGCCGTGTCCGATGTGCGCGGGCGCCATCGTGCTCGCGCGGATCGGCACCGTCGTGTGGGGGCTCGACGACCCGAAACGCGGCGGCGCCACGACGTTCAACATCTTCGAACACCCCGGGATCAACCACCATCCGGCCGTCGTGCGCGGCGTTCTCGAGGAGGAGTGCCGTGACGTGCTTGTGTCGTTTTTCCGCCAACGTCGTGCCGGATGTGGTATAATTTCCGCTTCCCAAAACAAGGAACCAGAAGAATATGGCGGCTGAGCTGATAGATGGAAAGAAGCTTGCGGCGGAGACGCGTGCGCAGATTGCGGCGGGCGTCGCGGCGCTGAAGTCGGAGAAGGGCGTCACGCCTGGCCTCGCGGTGATTCTCGTGGGCGACAACCCGGCGAGTGTCTCGTACGTGACCGCGAAGGAAAAGGCCTGCGTGGAGGCGGGCATGAACTCGCACGAGATTCGGTTGTCCGCCGACATTTCCGAAAAGGACCTCCTCGCCGAAATCGTGCGCCTCAACGCCGATCCGGCGATCCACGGCATCCTCGTGCAGTTGCCGCTGCCGAAGGGCTTTGACGAGAAGAAGGTGATCGACGCGATTGCGCCGGAGAAGGACGTGGACGGTTTCACGCCCGTGAACGTGGGGCGCATGCTGATCGGCGAGGACTGTTTCCTGCCCTGCACGCCGCACGGCATCATCAAGCTCATCGAGGTCACGGGAATGGACCTCGCCGGGAAACACGCCGTGGTGATCGGGCGTTCGAACATCGTGGGCAAGCCCGTCGCGGCGCTCCTCTCCCGCAAGAGCGTCAACGCCACGGTCACGCTCTGCCATACCGGCACGCCGGACGTGGGCGCGTTCACGCGCCAGGCCGATGTGGTGGTGGTGGCCGCCGGGCGTCCCAACACGCTGACGGGCGACATGCTCAAGCCGGGCGCGGTGGTGATCGACGTGGGCGTGAACCGCGTGCCGGACGCCACGAAGCCGAAGGGATACCGTCTCTGCGGCGATGCCGACTTCGCCTCCTGCGCGGCCGTCGCCTCCGCCATCACGCCCGTTCCCGGAGGCGTGGGGCCGATGACGATCACGATGCTCCTCTGGAACACGCTCGAATCCGCACGGCGCGCCGCAAAATGAATCGCGTGACCGCCAAGGCGTGGTTTCTCCTCTTCCGTCCGTGGAGCTACACGGCCACGTTCGTGCCGTTCCTCGTGGCCGCCGGACTCTTCGGTTCGCAGGCGGCTCGCTGGGGGCGTTGGGGTGTTGGACTCTTCTGCGGACTTCTCTTCCAGGCCACGGTGAACCTGTTCAACACGTGGGGCGACGAGCGTTCGGGGGTGGACGCCGTCCCCGGCACCGTGCGCACGACGCCGCAGGTGCACGACGGGCTCGTCTCGATGCGGGCGCTCTTCTTCGCTGCGGCCGTCTGCGCGCTTGCGGCCGGCGCGCTCGGCACGGGGCTGTGTCTCTTCCGCGCCGACGGGGCGTGGCATGTGGATTTGCCGCTTCTCACGGCGGGTTTCGTGGGTTTCCTCGGTTCGACCAACTACTCGACCGGCATCAAGTTCAAGTACCATGGACTCGGCGTGCCGTTCGTGGCGTTTCTCATGGGACCGCTTGAGATATTCGTGGCGGCCGAGCTGTTGCATCCGCACGCGACGTTCGCGACGTTGTTGGATGGTCGCGCGCCTGGCGCGGCGGCTGGGTTCGCGCTCCTGACGCTGCCCGTGGCCGCGCTCGTGTGCGTGATCATGCACGGCAACGACATGCGCGACATCCCCACGGACCGCGCGGCCGGCATCTCGACGCCGTCCACGCTGCTGGGGCCGCGCGGCGCGCTCGCGCTCTACTGGTTCTGCCACCTGCTGCCCTATCTCGTCTGCGCGAAGATCGTGATGACCGGACGGGCGGCGTTCCTGTTGCCGTACTTCGCGTTGCCCCTGACGGCGCGCACGCTGTGGAAGGCGACGGCGGTATATCGGTCGCATCCGGATAACCCGCCATGGCGTGGGCTTGAACGCGCCTCGGGCGGCATCCATTTTCTCTTCGGCGTCCTCTACGCCGCCGCGTTCGCCTGTTTCAAACATCTCGTGCTTGAATGACGGGTCATTTTTTTATATAATATGCGCCCTTTGTTGAAAACCGTCCGTTTGGAGTGGCGGTAGAAAGACCGAGACAGACATGAAAACGATGACCGACGCCAACCTGGCGGTCGCACGAGTCGCCTACGCCTGCAGCGACGTGGCGTTCATCTACCCCATCACGCCTTCGTCCCCGATGGGCGAGAAGGCCGACGAGTACATGGCGGCGAAGCGTCCGAACATTTGGGGCGCGGTCCCTGAGGTGGTGGAGATGCAGAGCGAGGGCGGCGCGGCGGGCGCCGTGCACGGAGCCGTCTCCGCCGGCGCGGTGGCGAGCACGTTCACCTCGTCGCAGGGCCTCCTGCTGATGATTCCGAACCTCTACCGCATCGCGGGCGAACTGCTCCCGGCCGTGTTCCACGTGGCCGCCCGCGCGCTCGCCGTGCACGGCACGTGCATCTTCGGCGACCATTCGGACGTCATGGCGTGCCGCCAGACGGGCATCGCGATGGTCGCCTCGTCGGGCGTGCAGGAGGCGCAGGACCTCGCGCTCATCTCCCACGCGGCGACGCTCGAGTCACGCGTGCCGTTCATGCATTTCTTTGACGGGTTCCGCACCTCCCACGAGGTGCAGAAGATCGACCAGGTGGACAACGCGACCATCCGTGCGATGATCGACGACCGCTTCGTGGCCGAGCAGCGCGAACGCGGGCTCTCCCCCGAGCACCCGATCATCCGCGGCACCGTGCAGAACTCCGACGTCTACTTTCAGGGACGCGAGGCGTCCAACCGCTTCTACGACGTGCTGCCCGGCATCGTGCAGCGCACGATGGACCACTTCGCCGAGCTCACCGGCCGCGCCTACCACCTCTTCGACTACCACGGCGCGCCGGACGCGGATCGCGTGATCGTGGTGATGGGGTCCGGCTCCGAGACCGTGCGCGAGACCGTGGACGCGCTCGTGGAGGCGGGCGAGAAGGTGGGCGTCGTCACGGTGCGGCTGTACCGTCCGTTCGACACCTCCGCCCTCGTTGCCGCGCTGCCGGCGACCGTGCGCGCGATCACCGTCCTCGACCGCACGAAGGAATGCGGCAGCGAGGGCGAGCCGCTCTACCTCGACGTGCTCGGCGCGGTGGACCGCGCGTGCCGCACGGGGGCGGCAAGGAGTTCGCGCCCGGCCACGTGAAGGCCGCGTTCGACAACATGGACGCGAAGGCGCCGCTCGACGGCTACGCGCTCGGCGTCGACGACGACGTGACGGGCCGTTCCCTCCCGCCCGCGAAGGGCTACCACATCGTCCACCCCGGCCGCCACGAGTGCGTGTTCTGGGGCCTCGGCTCCGACGGCACGGTGGGCGCGAACAAGAACTCGATCAAGATCATCGGCGCGCACACCGACTTCTACGCGCAGGGCTACTTCGTGTACGACTCGAAGAAGGCGGGCGGCCTCACCGTGTCGCACCTCCGCTTCGGCCCCAAGCCGATCCTGAGTCCGTACCTCTGCGAGTCGCCGCTCTTCATCGCCTGCCACAACTTCTCCTTTCTCCAGAAGTACGACATGCTCTCGAACGCCCGCGAAGGGGCCACGTTCCTGCTCGCCTCGCCGTACGGTCCGCTGGAGACGTGGGCGCACCTGCCCGCCGAGACGGCGAAGGAGATCGTCGAGAAGAAGATCAACTTCTACGTGATCGACGCGGCGAAGATCGCCCGCGAGAACGGCATGGGCACGCGCATCAACACCGTGATGCAGGCCGCGTTCTTCCGCATCTCCGGCATCCTGCCGGCGGACGAGGCGGTCGGCTACCTCAAGGCCGCGGCCGAGGAGACGTACGCCTCGAAGGGCGACGCCGTGGTGCGCAAGAACATCGCCTGCATCGAGGCGGCGGCGGACGGCATCCACAAGGTGCCCGTGCCGGA
>ONRL01000255.1 GCA_900320225.1 uncultured Lentisphaerota bacterium | reverse complement strand
CACCGGCCACGGCTCGCAGGCGATGACGTCGATCTTGCGTCCGGCGAGGATCGCGCCCAGCTCCTCGAAGGAGAGGACGTAGTCCACGTCCTTGCGCCGCGCCTCGCTGCGCTTCGCCACGCACGGGCCGATGAACACGGTCTTCGCGTTTGGATCCTTCGCCTTCACGATCTCGCGGGCGTACACCATCGGACTGGGCGTGTTTGACACGTGGTTGACTAGGTTGGGAAGGTGCTTGGCGGCCAGGTTCACCCAGGCAGGACAGCACGACGTCGTCATGAACGTCTTCGGATCCTTCTCCATGCGCTCGATGAACTCGGCGGTCTCGTGCTCGGTCGTCATCTCCGCGCCGAGGGCGACCTCCATCACGTCGCCGAAGCCGGCCTTGGCGCACGCGGAGAGCAGCTGCTCGATCTTGCCGGGGAACTGCTTCTCGGCCGCGGGCGCGATCATCGCGACGAGCCTCTCGCCGCGCTTCATCGCCGCAAGCACGTCCACGAGCTGCGAGCGCTCCATCACCGCCGCGAACGGACACGCCGCGAAGCACTTGCCGCAGAAGATGCACTTCGCGAAGTCGATCTCCGCGACGCCGTGCTCGTTTTTGCGGATCGCGCCCACGGGACAGGCCTCCTCGCACGGAACGGAGGTCTTGACGATCGCGTGGTAGGGACACGCGGTGATGCACTTGCCGCACTTGATGCAGAGCGACTGGTCGATCACGGACTGCCCGCCGACGATGGAGATCGCCTTCTTCGGGCAGTTGTACACGCACGGACGCGCGAAGCAGCCGCGGCAGTTGGGCGTGGAGACGACCTTCGAGTCGGGACAGCCGCTGCACGCCGGGCCGCAGACGCTGAGCGGCGCGTGCGGACTCTCCGGATGCTCCGCGCCGCCGCCCCACGCCTTCTCGGCGTAGTAGGCGGCGAGCGACTTCGATTCGTCCGTCTCGTCCTCCACGGACACGCCCAGCATCGCCATCAGGCGGTACTTGAGGATGGCGCGGTCGTGGTACACGCAGCAACGCGACGCGACCGAGTTCTTCGGCCGCAGCTTGATCGGAATTTGGTCCAGCTCGTTCTCAAGCGTGCCGTCGTCGAACGCGCGCACGATGCGGATCATCAGCTCGCGGCGGATGAAAGTCGATCCGTTCAGCATGTCAGGCGGCCCCTCCGACCAGCTCCTCGATGCGCGCGAGGACCTTCTCGTTCGTCGCCTGCGCCATGATCTCCTCGCCGTTGAACCGCACGTACGGCGCGCCGCCGAGGTTCTCCTTCTCGCACAGCTCAAGGCACGTGCGCGCCTCGACCTCGACCTTGTCGCGGAACTCGGCGGGAATCTCGTCCTCAATCGACATGAGGTTCGCCGCCCCCAGCAGGTAGCAAGCGGTCCCGCAGCATATTTCAACCTTGATCTTGTCCATAAAGACCTCTCTTCCGTTTCACGGGCCAAATCGTGGCTTGGGGAATAGTATAGCAGATTTCAGTAGTAGTTGACGGTGACTTTCTTGCGGTAGTTCTTTTCGAGGGCGGCGGCGATGCGCTTGACGACGCTGCGGCGGAGCTCGAGATCCTGCGGGACGTTCGGGTCCTGGTGCGATTCGTTCACCTTCGTGCCGATCACGAACTCGATGCGGTCGTGGCGCATCATGCGCTCGAGGATCGCCCGCGCGGCGGCGGGCTCGCGGTCCGCCGGACGCATCTGCTCGAGCGCCGTGAGAACGCGCCCGAGCGTGAGGATGCCCTCCGTCGCAATGCCCACGCCCTCCATCGTGCCGACGGGCGGGAGTCCGCCCGACGTCCGCATGTCGGAGAGCTTCACCTTCACCTTGACGCCCAGTTCGCGCTCCATGATGTTCGCGGTCGTGCCGCCGCAGATGACAACGTGGTCAAAGCCGAGCGTCGCCTGACGGGCGTACTCCGCATCGTGTTCTTTGTAAAACGGCGGCCCCGTGAGGATGCGCATCACGCGTGGATGGCGCAGGTAGCAGACCACGCAGCTGATGTCGTCCTTGCAGCCGTCCGGCGTGAGATAGAGCGCCTTGCGCGCGATGGCCTCGCTCAAATCGCGTGCCGAGATGTCGGGATCGGCGGCGATCTTCTCGCGCGCGAAACTGAGCACGCCCGAACGACGCCAGCCGAACTTCATGTCCTTCCGCACGCCGAGGCCGGACTGCGTCACGCCGTCCGAGCAGAGGATGATGCGGTCGCCGGACCGGAAGTCCGCCTCGCACTTGCGCACCTCGCGGTCGGGCCAGTGCGACGAGACGATCTGCTCGTCCTTGAGCGGCGCGACCTCCTCCGTGCCGCGCAGGTGGATGTAGCCGGGATTCCCCATCTCGCTGATCCGCGCCTTGCCGCCGAGGCGGAAGTCGAAGAGCGAAAACGTGGCGTAGCCGATCTTCCGCACCTCGCAGACGGGCAGGGAGTCCATGATGATCTCGACGGCCTCCAGCATCGGCACGTTCGACTCCAGGAACTTGATCGCCATCGACGTTGTCATCGTGGCGAGCACGTTCGCCTTCACGCCGCTGCCGAGTCCGTCGGAGAGCGCCACGAGGTGACGGTTCTCCTTCTCGACGGTCATGAAGCGCACGTCGTCGCCGCAGGCGCCCTGTCCGGTCTTCGTGTACTGGGCGGCCTCCATCTCGATGAAAAGGTCGTCAGCCATTGAGGTATTCCTCGCTGCCGCCCTCGCGGAGGCGCTTGCCGACGGTCTGCGACTCGTACGCGCCCGCGATCTCGTTGAGCATGATCTCCGTCTCGGCGATGTGCTCGCCGAAGAGGCGCGCGACCTGCTGGACGGTGTACACGTTCTTGCGGATGACGTCGCGCGCCTTGGCGGCGATCTCCTCGCGGCGTCCCTCGTTCTTCGTGACGTCCTGCACGACCGCGCCGGCGAACTTGCCCACGCTGATCGGGAACACACTGATCGTCACGATGCGGTCCTTCCACGGCTGGCGGTACTTGACGATCTCGCTGCCATGCGCGACGGCGCCCGCGAAGAGCTCCGCGAAGTCGGGCATGAACCGGTCCATGCCGATTCCGTCGAGGTTGCCGAGCGCGTCGAACTCCTCCAGCGCGCCCGCCATCTCGGCGAAGAGGCGGTTGCACTCGACGATCAGCCCCTTCGCGTCGACGATCACAACGCCCGCCGGGATGTACTTGATGAGCGCGTTGGACGTCCGCTGGAAGTTCTTCTTGAGGTAGATGTGGCACATCGCCTCCTCGGCCTTGCCGGCGAGGAGGGCCTTCGCGAACTCGCGGCACGAGTTGTAGCCGCACGCGCCGCAGTTGATCTCGTCCGCCTTCGTGGTCTTCCCCACGCGCGCGAGCGCGCCGGCGATGGCGGACTCGTCCGGCTCGTCGTCCACGACGGCCGCCGCCGGATACGCGGACGTGCCGCAGTGCGTGAGGCACCGCCCCGACGACGCGCGGATCGGCGCCGTCGCGTCCGTCGCGAACAGCGTCGCGAGGCCCGAGGCGCCGCGCGGCATCGCCGGACCGTTCACGCAGCCGCCCGGACACGCCAGCACCTCGACGAACAGCTTGCGCGGGAACTTCTCGGGATGGCGCTTGAACTCCGCGGGATCGAAGTCTTCCAACATCCGCCGGAAGTCCTCGAGGCCCGATACGGAAACGTACCGCACGTCCGTCTTGCCGTCGCGGAGCGTATCGTTCATGCCGCCCTCGACGGAGTAGAAGCGCCCTTCCTCGGCCGGCCCCAGCGCAAGCTCCGCCTCCTCGCCGAACTTGATCCCCCGCTCTTCGAGGAACTGCTCAAGTGCGGGGAAGAGGACGGCGAGCGCCAGTTCGTCGGGATGCGCGTCGGACTCGTTCTTCTTCGCCGCACAGGGTCCGAAGAACACGACCTTCGCCTCGTGTCCGTACTTCTCCTTGATGAGGCGGCAGTGCGCGCGGACGGGAGACGGCAGCGGCGAGATGAACGCCGCGTAGCCGGGAAGGTACTTGCGCACCATATCGACAGCCGCCGGACAGGCGGACGAGATGACGAGCGGGGCATCCGTTTCCTGAAGGAGCTTCGCGACATGCGCGCTCACCGACTATCGTCACGCCCTTGAAGTAGCCGGCGAAACTCGGCGCGATGGACGCGTACAGCTTCGCGCCGGACGCGACGAGTTCCTTCAGGCGCGCGAGGTCGCTCCTGATCTTCTTCGCGTGCGCGGGACACACCTTCACGCATTCGCCGCAGGCGACGCACGCCTCCGGGATCACGCTCGCCTTGCCGTCGACAATGCGGATGGCCTTCACGGGACAGTGCCGGACGCACTTGTAGCAGTCCTGGCACTCGTTCTCGGTCGTATAGACTGGACTTGTGACCATATCTTATCCACTATCCTTTCTGCGGGAACGTCGCCTCGAGGATGTCGCGCATCACAAGCGGGTCCACGTGCTTGTATATTTTTCCGTCCACAACCACGATCGGTCCGTCCGCGCAGTTGCCGGTACACAGGCTCGCACCGAGATCCACGTCGACCTCGTCCTTGAGCCCGCGCGCGGCGAGGAAATTCTCGCACGCCTCGACGGTCTTCTCGTTCCCGCGCGCGAAACAGGAACTACCCATGCAGATGACTATTTTCGGTTTGGCCATGACATCCTTTTCATTGTTGCTACCGGTCTCACGACAGAGCATTGCACCACATTTCTCGCCCGCCGCCGCGATGTCAGGCCTCAATGAAGCCGTTGGGCGAAAAGCGGATCGCGGAATCGCTCTGCTTTATTTCCGCGGCAGCAGCGGCGGCCGGGCGAAACGACTCGAGCGACTCCCGCCAGTCGGCGAGCGTATCGGCGAACGCGGCAAGCTCCTGGACGAAGGATTCCGGATCCAGCGACGCCTTGGCAAAGCGCTTCAGGAGCATGTAGCAGCCGGACTCGGGATTGCGCGCGAGGGTGCAGGGCGCCGTGTCGAAGAAACCGGAGTTCGCCTCGAGCATGAGGTTGCAGAAGGCCTCGCATCCCTCCGGCGGAGGTTCGCCGACGAGGCCGGAGACGAGCAGGGCGTCCTCCTCCGCCTCCGTGATCAGCACGGGCATGCCGTCTATGTCAATGGCAGCCTCGCCACCGATGATGGCAAGGCTGTCAATCCCGAGGTTGGACGAAAGGCCGTCCAGCAGTTCCTTCATTTCCATGGCGGGTTATTCCTGTATCTCCTTCGCGAGGGCGGCGAACTGTTCCTTGACGTTGGTGGGCACCGACTCGTGCGTTATTTTCTCATTGACCTGGAAAACTGTGAATGTATCGGGGTCTATCGAGAAAGCCTTCCCGATGAACGTCGCGCACGTGCGCATCATATTGACCGCCTCCTGTATGTTCGACACATCTTTCTGGGACGTGTCCACGTCATTTGCCGTGACGAGCAGCTGCATGATGTTGCTGGCGTCCCCTGCCGTATCTGTCCCGAATGTCCTGACCATGTGTATCTTTTCGTCGTTGTTCAGCCTCGACATGACGACGTCCGAGAAAAATATCGTGTATGCGTCTTTCTCGTTGCGGCTCCACTTGTCGACGAAGTCCGCCGCGGTAATCGATTTCTTGAAATTCGCGTACAAGCCCATAAACGCCTTGGCGATTTCGATTGGCGTGGGTTTACCCGAAATCGAATTGAGCTCGCGCAGGCTCATGGCCTTCGCGCCATTTGCAAGCTTCGTGAATACGCCTTTCTTGAATGGTGTCATATCGTTCCGAGCGAGCGCGTCCAGGCCAGACCTCAGTATGGCGTCATTGCCGCCTGCGGCGGTTCGCAGCTCCTGGAGGTTCGAACGGATGGGCTCGATGAACTTCTTCTTAATGTCCTCGACCGAACGCAGTTCGTTCGCGCCGTTGTACGCGAGCTTGCCGATGAACCGATCGATGAGCTCGATGATGTCCTTGTCTCCCTTCGCCGTGGCGTAGATAGCGTTTGTGTAGTCGTCGAAGCCCTTGAGCGCGGCGGCAACGTCGATCTTCGCGTTCGCATCGCCACTCCAGGCCAAACTATTGCCAGCGGCTTCTGCGTACTGTTTGGCGACGAAAAACTTTACGAAACCGACATATGCATCGGAGTCCAGCTTGTTCTTCCTGAGCGATGCGGGAATCTTGTCGGGGTTCGCCTTGTAGAGCGCCTGGATTTCTTCCCGCGCCGCATCCCCGACCTGCAATTTGGCTATGCGCACGAACTCCTTCTGCAGCGCCTTGACGGCCGCGGGGCCGGGGGTGTCGAGATTGGGCCTGACGGTGCTCGACGAGTAGCGTTTCAGCCAATCGTCGTCGAACATCGCGAGCCGCTTGTCGAAGTTGTTCACGTCAACGTTGCCGTCCTTGTCCAGGAGCGCAAACACCGCCGCGCGCATGTGCACCTCGTCCTTCATGAGGTTCTGGATGCGCGCGATGTCGATCTGGCGCGACGCGACGTCGAAACCGAGCGCCTTGATGGTGTATTTGAAGGAGTCGCGGAGGGGATGGATGAAATCCTTTACCGCCTTCGCCCCGCCCTTCACCGCGTTGTCGTCCAGCATGTTGGCGGCGGAGAGCAGCAGCGCCCGCTTGAGGTTCGACGCTACCGCGGCGCCCAGCCGGACGTTGCATTTCTTCTGGAACTGTTCGAGGTAGCGGTCGGCGGCGCTGTCGGCCACGTCGACGGCCCGCAGCGTCCCGTTGCCGAGCGCCTCGTCCTTCAGGCCCTTGATGTGGTCCTTGATGGCGGCATAGACGTCGAGGATGCGGTCGGCCGTGAGGGGCTTGCCCTTCGCGTAGTCCTTCATGTTCATCGCGGCAAGAACATTCTGCGGAACCTTGTCCGCGCCGCCGAACATCTGCTCGACGACCTTGCGGAACTCGGTGCGGACAGTGTTGTTCGCCCTCTTGGAGGCGGCGGATCTCCTCAGCTTGCCGACGCTGTCGCCGTCGACGGCGGCGCTGATCGGGAACGTGGCATAGGAGCTCTCCTTCTTGCCAAGGCGGGCAACGGTGTTCTTGGCGTTGTTCGCGACGGCATCCTGAGCGAAGTTCACGAACTCGCGCATCTGGCTAGATATCTCAATCATTTTCCACTTCCTTTCCTTCGAGGATGTTTTCGCCCTGTATACACTCTGCCTGCCACAAGGTTACAACATGGTCACTTGATTTTGCACTATATAATATCATATTTCCCCGGACCCGTGAAGGTGTGCGTAGAAAACAACAGGGATACTATGGGGACAGACCCCATAGTATCCTATCTCTCATTTCCACGCGAAGCCTACTCGATGTCAACGACGCTGGCCCAGTGGATGAGCAGTTCGTGGTTCTTCGGCGTCTGGTCGCGGCTGGATTCGGCGGCGGCGACGATCGGGAGCCACTTCTGCACATCGGGGAGCTTCACCTTCAGCGCCTCGCACGCGAGGGCCATGTACTTCTCCGCCGCCGCGATGTGGCCCGAGAGCCAGAAGAGAAGGTACGTGCGCGCCACGTCGGCGAGCGGATCGCCGAGGCGCACGTGGCTCCAGTCTATGACGCGCCAGTCGCCCTTCGGCGTGATGATCACGTTCGTCGGGTTGAAGTCGCCGTGGCAGAGCGCCTTCCCGCGCGGGAAGCTCTGGAGCTTCATGTGCAGGTCGTAGCGCGTCTCGCGCGGGAGCGGCGAAGCGGAGATCTGCTTGTCGAGCTTGTCTGCGAGGTTGCCCATACGCTCCGAAGTTTTCTTGAAGATCTCGCACTGGATCGCGACGAACTCCTTCAGGTACTTCACGAGGTTCTTCTTGTCCTTCGCCATCACGTCGGCGAGCGTCTCGCCCTCG
>ONRL01000273.1 GCA_900320225.1 uncultured Lentisphaerota bacterium | reverse complement strand
CCGTTGTAGCCGACAAGCGGACGTCTAAACGCGAAGAATTCGCGTATCCGCCTGGCATCTTCGTCCTCCGCGCCCCAGGCGCAGAACATCCTTGTTCCCGCGCAAGGGGCGCAATCCCGGTACGCCTTCCCGTCGAGGTCTTTCTTTGCGGCTCTCAAGGTCCACCAGCCAACGGATGAAGCGGGCTCGGCAAGCTCGATGAAGTAACGCCCCGCCGGACACGAGTTCGCCAGCTTCATGACAAGCGACGCATTGTCGGCGATGTTGGTGAAACGTTGCTCCGCCACAACCGCGCCTTTCGGACCGTCCTTGCGCAAGCGCATCGTCGCCGCGGAATCCGGATGCGAACCGAACGTGGGAGTGCTGATACGTATGTTCCCGAACGGCGCCTTGGCGGCGAACGATTGTCCGAGCGCATGTCCGGGCGCGAGCCGCTCGGCGACGAGCTTGCCTTTCCCGCCCGGGCCGAAGCCGCTCGCCACCGGCTCCGAGGCGGCGTATGCAGGATGGGCGATGACAAGGATGGGCGATGACAAGCGGTTTTCCTTTCCATCGGAACCAGAGTTCGGGATGGATGCCGGGCTCGTAGAGCGTTCTCCACAGATGCCGCAGCTCGCCGCCACGCAGGCCGTACGGCGGGTACGCGGGGAACGGACACAGAAATGCGATCTGAGGCGTGTGCCCGCCGGACGCGCGCACGTCGGCGAACACGCGGACGATCTCCTGCCACGAGGCGTCGAACGTCGGCCCGTTGCTCACGTCGAACACGATGACGTCAACACCAGCGTCACCCAGCATCTGCGCATGCTTGCGCAGAACGAACGGATCGTTCGAGCAGTAGTAGCCGAAAAGTGGTTCGCCCCACCAGTGGTTGCAGCACATCGGACCCCATAGAGGCGAGTCCGGTTTCTTCAGGGCGTCTGGATCCGCCGACAGGATCTTCGATACGTCGAACGGTCCCGGCACGTTTTCGTCGGTGGGACGGTTGATGAAGTAGAACACCGCGACCGTACGGTTTGTCCTGGGCAGACCGGCCTCCGCCGCCGTGGGGAGCGAACGGCCAAGCCCGTCCGTCGCCACCCACGTGTCGGATGCGATGTCGCATGGCGCGGACAAAGCCGCCAGCACAATCGCCGCCGCGAAAATCATGCCGATTCTCACATGGCGCTCCTCAGGTGCCAGGCCTGTTCTATTACTGCACGTACTGATTGCTTCATGCCGCTAGCCTTCCAGGAAAGGCGCGTCTTTGATGGATTGGGCTTTATGTTTGGCATGGGAATGTACTGAAAACCATCCAGCGAGAATACGTCAAGCCCCACGCGGTCAATGAATATGTGCAGACCAAGTCGTCCTTCCGCGTCCAGATTCCATGCAGTCGATTGGCCATTAACAGACAGTGTATGTTGAATGGCTCTATATTCAATCTTGATACCGCGCAGGTCTAACGCTATTACGGCGTCGGCAACCGGCACGCACGAGAACTTGATCTCCGCAAGCTCTCCATTGAAATCTTTCAGCGACATTGGAGGCCCTTTACGCAGGGACTCGAGTTCTTTCACAGGGAAACGCGACAATCGCAGGCCTGCGTCCGTTCGAACCAGTTTCAGTTCCATAGGCAGGCTCATCGCCTGATTGAACATCGTTGCCTTGTTTCCGCCAGCAAGTGGGTCGTATTTACTCCATGCAATCTGTATGCGCCGTCCATCAGGCACATCAGAGAATGTCTGCCACGCATAGACGGGGGTGCTGACATTGCCCACCGGACGCATCTGCTCCAGCCTCTCGGTCTCCGGCACGAACATCTGCCCGTCGAACGTGCCGATTGCGTATTGCCGATTCGCCGCGGTCAGTACCCAGCGAGTTGCCGTCTCGCCCTCGATTGGCATCTCGAACATGTCGGGGCACTCGTATAGATAACACCCGCTGTCAAAGAAGTCTCCCGGCACACAACTTGCCCACGTCCAGTTCTTCAGGTCGGGAGACGTAAAGAACGATATGCCGTGGCGTAGCTTTGCCACCTCGCCATAGACGAGCATGACCCAATGTTTGCCGGGAGCATACCAGAAAACCTTTGGATCGCGATTGGCGTCCGGCCGGTTCTCTATGACGGCCTTTGGCCACTTGGTATAGGTTCGTCCGTCATGCGACCAGGCAATACGCTGGGTGAACAAATCGAACGTATCCCCTGCGCACGTGTAGATCAGCACATGCGCGTTCTTGCCAAAGCCAGCCGTGTCCGCGAAATCCGTTACGGCGCTGCCGGAGAACATCCTCCCGGAATCGTCTGGCGCAAGCGCATCCCCTAAATCCTGCCAATGGACCAGATCTTGCGAAACGGCATGGCCCCAATGCTTTGGGCCTCTTCCGAGCGTAAACGGACTATGCTGGTAGAACATGTGCCACTCGCCTTTGAAATAGGAGAGCCCGTTCGGATCGTTTAACCGGCCAGTCGGCGGCGTGAAGTGTATCTGCGGACGCCACGATTCGGCATATTGCTCTTTAGCGCCAGGAAAACGTCTATCGGCAAACACCAAGTCGCGTGCGGAGATGGACGGCAGTTCCGTCCCCGAGAAGCGAAACCTTAGCGTTCGGCCCTTGACTTCGCCGAGGTCAAGAGAACCGACCCACGTAGGATCGCGGCGGGCCCATTCGACGGCATCGTACGTCAAGCGCCTTCCGTTCTCGAATATCTCCAGCTGTATCTTTGGGGCACCACTTTCCACAGGAACCGCCAGATATCGTCCGCCCGGTTGCACGTTGAACTGGAATTCTGCGGCATGGATGCCGTATGCGATTCCGATCAGGACGATGGCAATCCTTGTACGTTGCACGATGCGCATGGATCTCTACCTTTCTCTGCCTCGTCAGCTGAATTGCAAGCTCCTTTCAACGGCGAGTGAGGTGCTTGACGACGGCCTCGGTCCGGGTGCGGACGTGCAGCTTGTCGTAGATGCGGCGGATGTAGGTGCGCACCGTCTCGATGCCGATGGACAGCTTTTCCGCTATTTCCTTGTAGAGGTAGCCGTCGGCCAGCAGCTGCAGGATCTCGTTCTCGCGCGGCGAAAGGTTCTCCGTCTCGTTCGGAGCCGTCCCCATCTGGTGGAACGACTGCACCACCTTTCGCGCCACGGAGCCGCTCATGGGCGAGCCGCCGTTGTAAAGATCGCGGATGGCCGCAAGTAGCTCGGTCGGCGTGGCGCGCTTGAGCAAATAGCCGTTCGCGCCAGCCGCCAGCGCCTGGAAGATGCGCGCCGGGTCGTCGTAGACCGTCAGCACCAGGAACTGCACCTGCGGCAACGCCGCCTTCGCCTCGCGGATGACGTCAATGCCGGATTTGCCGGGGAGGTTGATGTCCACCAGCACGACGTCCGGCGCGAGCGCGGCAAGTTCCGCGAGCGCGGACTCGCCGTCTCCGAACATGCGCGTCATCTCGATGTCGTCCTTCTCCGCGAAGAGCCGTTCGAGCGACTTGCGGATGCCAGCGTTGTCCTCGACGAGCGCGACCTTGATGATGGATTTCTTTTCTTTCATGGCTTGCCATTCAATTTGAACGAAAGCACCACTTCGCATCCGCCGCCTTCGCGCGGCCCAACGGCGAACGTTCCGCCGATGTCCGCCATGCGCTCCCGCATGTTCGCGAGGCCGTTGCCGCCCTCGCGCGGTCCCGCGAAGCCCTTGCCGTCATCGCCCGCCGTCACGCGCACCTCGTTGCCGTGGATGGACAGCGACACGAATGCCGTCGTGGCGGCGGCATGCTTGACGATGTTGTTGAGCGCCTCCTTGACGCACATGAAGACGGCATGCCGCGTCCTGCTGGTAACGGAGGCCGCAGGGAGTTCCGACGGGATCGACGCCCGCAGTCGAACGTGCATCGTGTTGAGATACCGCTCGGCGTAGGTGTAGAGGTAGTCGGCGAACGCCGACAGCGTGTCGTTGCGCGGCTCGACGGCCCACACCACCTCGTCGAGCGCGCGTATGACGTCGCGGACCTCGTCGGCCACCTCGCCTATGCTTGGATCTTTCTCGGTGGCCATTTCCGTGATGTAAGAGACGCGCGTCAGCCGTGCGCCGACATCGTCATGGATGTCATGGGCGATCCGCGCGCGTTCCGCCGCCAGCACGTCGCGTTGCCGCGCGGCCA
>ONRL01000041.1 GCA_900320225.1 uncultured Lentisphaerota bacterium | reverse complement strand
CCGTGCGCACGTGGGGCAAGGACGGTGCGGCGTACGTGCTCGTGGTCAACACCACGGACAAGCCATTCTCGGCTTCGCTCACGCTTTCGGAGCCGTTCGGCGCCGCGACGGCCGTGTTCGGTCCGGAGCCGAAACTCGCCGATACGTCGCTCGGTCTCGCGCTCTCGCCGCTCGAGCCCGCGCTCGTGCGCCTCACGCGCTAACGAAAGGAACAGCATGTTCATCAAATTGACAAGGACCGATGGGACGCCTGTGTGGCTGAACCCGGATTTCATCGTGCGCATCGAAGCCTGGAAGAAGGGGTCCGCCGTGGCGGCCGCCGGCGACGGCGACTTCGAGGTGATGGAGGATCCGCGCGCGATCCTCGCGCTGGCGGGAGGGGTGCGCGTGGCAGACTCCCCACGGGAGGATCGCGCACCCGCGCGACCTCCAACGGACGAGACACCCGTTGCCCCGGTGGTTGCACCTGCACAGGCACCTGTCATGGAGGCCGTTCCGCCCGTGCGCAAGACGCGGTCGCGGCGGAAGACTGCGTCTGCTTCTGGCCTAGAACCGATTCCCGAGTCCGATCCAGGGCCCGTCCCTGAACCTGCTCCTGAACCCGTACCCGAACCTGCGTCCGCTCCTGCTCCGGACGAACAGCCGGCGAGCAACCTTTTCCCCGAACCGCCCGACGAGGTGGCCGTGGCGGCGGCGATCCTCAAGAAAAACCGCTGCCGTTCGCGCAAGCGGATCGAAAACACGATCAAGAGCATGAACCCGAAGATGTCGATGGCCGACGCGCGCGCCCTGCTGCAGCAGATGGAGGCGCGTGGGCTCGTACTGATCGACGCGCAGGGACACGCCACGTTCACCTGATGCGGGAGCCATCGTGAAGGAAACAACAAAGTCGATTTTTGAGGGGCTTTTCGCGCGCTATCCCGCGCTGGAGGCGTGTCGGACAGACATCGCATCGGCCTACGACATCCTCTGCGCGTCGTACCGCGCGGGCGGCAAGCTGCTCGTGTGCGGTAACGGCGGCAGCGCGAGCGACGCAGACCACATCGTGGGCGAGCTGCTCAAGAAGTTCAAGCGTCACCGCGACATCCCGTCGGCGGTGCGCACGGCACTTGCCGCGCAGGGCGAGGAGGGCGCGGCGCTTGCCGCGCAGCTAGAGGGTTCGCTTCCGGCGGTGTCGCTCTCCGCGCAGGGCGCGATTCTCACGGCGTTTGCGAATGACGTGGGATGGGAGCCGGCGTTCGCGCAGCAGGTGCTGGGGCTCGGGCGCCCGGGCGACGTGCTCCTCGCGATCTCCACCAGCGGCAACTCGCGCAACTGCGTGGCGGCCGCGCGCGTGGCACGCGCGTGCGGACTGAAGGTTGTGTCGCTCACGGGCGAAGGCGGCGGATGCCTTGCGTCGCTCGCGGACGCGGCCGTGCGCGTGCCGGCGCGTGAGACGTACCAGGTGCAGGAGTCCCATCTGCCCATTTACCACGCGCTCTGCGCGATGCTCGAGGAGGAACTGTTCTGATGGCGCGGACGGAGCAGTCGGGCGTGTCGTTCGTCCACGTGGAGAAGGTCTACGCAAAGGGACAGAAGCCCGCCGTGGACGACTTCACGTTCGAGGTGAAGCCGGGCGAGTTCCTCGTGCTGGTGGGGCCGAGCGGCTGCGGCAAGTCCACGACGCTGCGAATGGTGGCCGGACTCGAACTTCCCACGTCCGGCCGCATCCTGATCGGCGGGCGCGACGTCACGACGCTGCCGCCGAAGGACCGCGACATCGCGATGGTGTTCCAGAACTACGCGCTCTACCCGCACATGACGGTGCGCGAGAACATGAGCTTCGCGCTGCGTCTCCGCCATGTGCCGAAGGACGAGATCGCACGGCGCGTGGACGAGGCCGCGAAGACGCTCGGGTTGACCTCTTACCTCGACCGCCTCCCGAAGGCGCTTTCCGGCGGCCAGCGACAGCGCGTGGCCGTGGGGCGCGCGATCGTGCGCGAACCGGCCGTGTTCCTCTTCGACGAGCCGCTCTCGAACCTCGACGCGAAGATGCGCGTGGAGATGCGCGCGGAGATCGTGCGCCTGCACCACGCGCTCGGCGCGACGATGATCTACGTCACGCACGACCAGACCGAGGCGATGACGATGGGCGACCGCATCGTGGTGATGGAGGGCGGACGCATCCAGCAGGCCGCGCCGCCGCTCGAGGTCTACGACCATCCCGCCAACAAGTTCGTGGCGTCGTTCATCGGCACGCCGCCGATGAACCTCCTGCCGCCGGGCGTGCTCGACCTCGGCTGTACCGTGGGGGTGCGTCCGGAACATCTGCGCATCTGTCCGGTCGAAGGCGACGGTGCGCCCGAGGGGGCGCTTCTGGCGCACGTGGACATCGTGGAGCCGCTCGGCGCGGAGACGCTCGTGCACGCGATTTTGGACGGACGCAACACGCCGATCGTCGCGCGCGCGCCGGGTTCAACTCCCGTCCGCCACGGCGACGCCCTCGCGCTTGTGCCCGACATGGAAAAAGCCGTGAAGTTTGATTGAGTGAAGGAGTTGCCATGCAGAAGACATTCACGAACCTTGAATTGAACGGCAAGGCCGTCGACAT
Organism: uncultured Lentisphaerota bacterium; assembly: GCA_900320225.1. Taxonomy (GTDB): domain Bacteria; phylum Verrucomicrobiota; class Kiritimatiellia; order RFP12; family UBA1067; genus RUG572. The sequence goes on along the minus strand of ONRL01000041.1, from coordinate 21,224 downwards.
CGACGTGGCGGACGGGCGCATCGCGTCGATTGTCCCGGCGGCGGAGGCCGGCGCGGCGACGCGTCCGGTGGCGCCGGCGTTCTACAACTGCCACACGCACCTCGCGATGAACCTGTTGCGCGGCTATGCGGACGACCTCGAGCTCATGCCGTGGCTGCAGGAGCACATCTGGCCCGCGGAGGCGCACCTCACCGACGAGATCGTGTACGCCGGCACGCGCCTCGCGATCCTCGAGCTCATCCGCTCCGGCACCGTGTTCGCGAACGACATGTACTGGTACGCGCCGGCCGTGGCGCGCGCCGCCGAGGAGATGGGGATCCGCTGCGCCGTGTCGATGCAGACGATCGAGACGGGCGGGCCCGGCCACAACGACCCGAAGAACATCGCCGCCAACGCCGCGCTCGCCGGCCTGCCGCGCGATGCGTCGAGCCGCGTGTTCGCCACGCTTGCGCCGCACGCGATCTACACCGTGTGCGAGAACTCGCTGCGCGACATCGCCGCGCGCGCGAAGGCCGAGGACACGTTCATCCACGTGCACGTGGCGGAGACGCGCTTCGAGTTCGACACGTGCCTGAAGGAACACGGCGGTCGCACGCCCGTCGCCTACCTGAACGACGTGGGCCTGCTCGGCCCCAAGACCGTGATGGCGCACTGCGTGCACCTGACGGACGACGACGTCAAGATCATCGCCGACACGGGCGCCGTGATCTGCGAGAACCAGCAGTCGAACATGAAGCTCGTCTCGGGGCTCTTCCCGTTCAAGCGCGCGGTCGAGCAGGGGAAGTGCCGCGCGTCGATCGGCACGGACGGCGCGTCCTCGAACAACGCGCTTTCGATGTTCGCGGAGATGAAGTGCGCCGCGCTCGCGGCGAAGATCGAGAGCGGCGACCCCACGTGCGCGCCGGCCGAGACGGTCTACCGCCTCGCGACACGCGGCGGCGCGGAGGCGTTCGGACTCGACGCCGGCGAAATCCGCGTGGGCGCGGCGGCCGACTTCGTGATCCTCGATCCAAACCGCCTGCCGCTCGTCCCGGGCTTCAACCGCGCGAGCGATCTCGTCTACGCGGCGGATCCCGCGTGTGTGGATACGGTGGTGTGCGCCGGCCGCGTGCTGATGGAAGGGGGCGTGATCCCCGGCGAGGCGGAGATCATCGCCGCCGCCCGCAAGGCCGCCGCCGCCCTGACGACCGTCACTTGAGGCGGGTGATATCATGCCACAACACTAGTCACCGGACGCTGTTTTGTGGTATACTTACGAAAACGGTTTCTACCTTATCAGGAAAGGAAAGCAAATGAAGAGAACCATCGGCATCACGGCGTGCGCGCTTGCGGCGTGCGCCATCACGGCATCGCTCGGCGCGGTCGAGACGTACGGCGAGGCGCGTTTCCGCCCCCGCCTGTTCAAGCAGTTCGGCGACGTGGTGAATCTGCCGGACGGCCTCACGCAGGACAAGAAGGGCAACATCTTCATGTCGGCGCCCAACCTCATCGACAAGAGCTACGCCGGCGTGGTGATGAAACGCTGCGTCAAGACGGGCAAGTGGAGCGTGTTCTGCGCGGGCGCCATCTCGCCCAAGACCGGCCGCGGCTGCCCGATGGGCATCGAGTACGGTCCTGACGGCAACCTCTACTACTGCGACAACCAGTACTTCCTTTCAAAGGACTACGCGAGCCGCGTGATGCGCGTGGTGATCGACAAGAAGACCGGCGAGGCCCTGCGCATCGAGACGGCCGTGGAGGACGTCAAGCTCGCGAACGCCATCCGCTTCTACAACGGCGCGATGTTCATCACGGACACCTACTTCGACCTCGACCGTCCCGACGGCGTGGGCATCGGCGCGGTCTACCGCATCCCGCTCGCGGACTGCCGCGACAAGCCTGTGAAGCTCCTCCCGAAGCCGCAATACAAGAGCGACCCGTACTTCCTCGGCAACACCGAGACGGTGGCCCTGCCCGGGCGCGGCGGCGACAACTCGGGCGCGGACGGTCTCTGCATCGACCGCGACGGCAACCTCTTCTTCGGCACGTTTGGCAGCGGCCGCTTCTACACGATGAAGCGCACCGGCGAGGCGACGTGGGCGAAGCCGGAGCTCATCTTCGAGGACCCCAAGGTGTTTCCGTGCTGCGACGGCATCACCTACGACCCCGTGAACCACCGCGTGATCATGACGGACTCCGCCACGAACGCGGTCCACACATGGGACATCGCGAACAGAAAGTTCGCCACGCTCTGGCGTAACGGCGACACGGACGGCGCCGACGGCCTCCTCGACCAGCCCTGCGAGCCGCTCATCTGGAAGTGCCCGAAGACCGGCGCGCGCAAGCTCATCATCGTGAACTTCGACATGGCCTTCCCCGGCCTCATCAACACGGTGAACGATCCGGTCCACACGCTGTCGGTCATCGACTTGGACTGACCGTTGGGGGACGTGGGAGGAGACAAGAGACATGAGACAAGAGACCTGTGGAGACAAAAGACATGAGACAATGAGAATTTTGCCTCTTTCAGGTCTCATGTCTCAGGTCTCATGTCCCAGGTCTCGTGTCTCAGGTCTCATGTCCCCCCCTCCTCCGCGCCTCTCCCCGCCTCGCCAGCGGCGAATAAGCGCGTGGTGGCGAATGGCATGCGCGCTCGCGGGCGCGTTGCTGGCCGCGTGCCCCGCGCACGCCCAGACGCGCCCCTCCCCGTTCGACGAGTTCCGCGCGCGCCTGAGCGAACTGGGCAACGGCCTGCGCACGGCGCGCGGGCAGTTCAGCCGGAAGAAGTCCTCGGCCACGCGATTCGAGGAGGTCAAGGACAAGCTCGTGGTGATCGTGTGCGGCGAAAAGGCCGGGTCCGGCTTCATCGTGCGCGACGGCGGCCGGCCCTACCTCTTCACGAACGCGCACGTCGTGCAGAGGGGTGCGGTGATCGCGCATCGCCTCGACGGCACGCGCCTCATGTTGGGTCCGCGCGACGAGGCCGTGGGGCGCGATATGGTGCGCTTCGCGCTCGACGAGTCGATGCCGGCCTTCGACCTCGCGGCAGGCGTACCGGACATCGGAGACCCCGTGGTGGTGCTCGGCAACAGCGACGGACGCGGCGTGGTGACGGAGATTCGCGGCAAGGTGATCGGCGTGGGCCCGCGTGAGATCGAGGTCGACGCCGCGTTCGTGATCGGCAACAGCGGCAGCCCCGTGTTGGACCGCCACGGCCGCGTGATCGGCATCGCCACGTATCTTCGCGACTGCCGCGACGATGCGGACTGGTCCAAGACAAACACGCGCTTCAACGGCATCCGCCGCTTCGCGCTGCGCCTGCTCGGCACGCGCTGGGCGCGCAAGTGACGCATTAGACACGAAAGAGGAGAGAAGCATGAAGTACATCTGCCCGACGGTCCTCGCGGCCCTCGTCGCTACGGGTGCGTTCGCCATCACGATGCGTCCGCCCGCGGTCGAGCTCAGGGACTTCCGCGCCCCCGTGGCGACGCCGCAGGAGCACGTGAAGGGGTTCCTCTGGCTGGAGGCCGAGGGGTTCGCCGACTACGGCGAATGGCGGCTCGACACGCAGTTCACGCACAAGATGGGCAGCGCCTACCTGATCGCGCCCGGCGTGTGCAAGCCGATCGGGTCCGCGAAGACCACGCTCGCCGTGCCGCGCGCCGGCACGTGGCACGCCTGGGTGCGCACGAAGGACTGGTTGCCGGAATTCTCTCCCGGACGCTTCGCGCTCACCGTGAACGGCCGGCGAAGCGATCCGCTCGGCGTCTCGAAGCGCGAAGGCTGGCGTTGGGAGAAGGCGGGCGCGTTCGGCCTGCCGCAAGGCGAGGTCGCCGTGTCCCTCGACGACCTCTCGGGCGCGTTCGCGCGGTGCGACGCGGTTCTCTTCACGACGGACGCCGCGTACGTGCCGCCGGACGGGGGGGCGGCGCTAGAGGCGGCGCGCGAGCGGTTCGCTGACGGCCGCCCAGGAGCGCGGCCCTCCCCCTGTGGCGACGGCGGGGATTTTGACGTGGTGGTCGTGGGCGCCGGCACGGCAGGCATGGGCGCGGCGCTCGCTGCGGCTCGCACGGGCGCACGCACGGCGCTTGTCCACGACCGTCCCGTGCTGGGCGGCAACTCGAGCGTCGAGCTTGGCGTGGGCACGGACGGCGCGGCGGGGTCGCACCCGAACAAGAAGACTGACATGCGCGAGAGCGGCCTCTGCGAGGAGGCGAACCTGATGCGTTCGCGCGCGGAGCCCAAGACGCTCAGCGGGGCGTATCGCCTGATGGTGGACGCCGAGCCGCGCCTGAAGGAAATCCCGAACCAGCGCGTCCTCTCCGTGGAGAAGGACGGCGACAGCGTCTCGTCGGTGGTCGCGCGCGACACGCTGACCGGTCGGCGCACGCGCTATCGCGCAAAGATCTTCATCGACTGCACGGGCGACGGCTGGGTGGGCATCTTCGCCGGGGCCGCCCACATGTTCGGACGCGAGGCGCAAAGCGAGTACAACGAGTGGCCCGCCCCGGAGACGCGCGACAACCTCACGATGAGCGGTTGCCTGATGGACAACTGCGTGGCCTACCGCTACGCGAAGCGCAGCTATCCCGTGCCGTACGAGACGCCGCCGTGGGCGAACGTCCTGCCGCCCGGCTTCACGCGCCACATCCGCTCGGTCGCGCCGTCATGGTGGATCGAGCACGGCGGACGGTTCGACGACACGGCCGACCCCGAACGCGCGCGCGACGAGCTCGTGCGCATCTCCTTCGCCTACTGGGGCTGGGTGAAGAACGTCTGGGAAGGGCGCGCCGAGGCGGCGAACGCCGAGATCACGCAGGTGCCGTTCATGAACGCGCGGCGCGAGGGGTTCCGCCTCGTGGGCGACTACGTGCTCACGGCGAACGACGCGCTGGAAGGGCGGATGTTCCCCGATCGCGTCACGTACGGCGGCTGGCCGCTCGACACGCACGACCCGCTCGGCATGGAGAACCCGAACGGCAACGGCTACTGGAAGCACCACCCCGGCGTGCCGACCTACACGATCCCCTACCGTTGCCTCTATTCGAGGAACGTCCCGAACCTCATGTTCGCGGGGCGCTGCCAGAGCGTGACGCACATCGCGCTCGGAAGCGTGCGCGTGGAGGCGACGCTCTTCACGCTCGGACAGGCGTCCGGCACGGCGGCGGCGCTCGCCGTGCAGAAGGGGCTCTCCCCGCGCGCGTACGGCGAGAAGCACGTAGCCGAACTGCAGCAGCGCCTCCTGAAGGACGACCAGTACATCCCCGGACTGAAGAACGAGGATCCGCTCGACCTCGCGCGCAGCGCGAAGGTGTCGGCGACGAGCGTCAAGACATGCGATTTCTTCGGCAAGGGCGATTCCAACCTGCGTCCCAATCCGAACGTGAAGCCCGACCGCGCGGCGCACGACCTCACGCACCACGACCGCGCGGCCTGGTTCGCGCGCGGATCGCTCGGCCGCCTGGAGTCGGTGGAGTGCCTGATGCGCGTCGAGGCGACGGCCCCCGTGCCGGTCACGCTGCGCGTGTGGGGCGTGGACACGCCCACGAACGGATCGGCAGGCGGCGAGCTGCTGGCGACGTGGCAGGGGACGGCACCCGTGCGGAAGCAGTCGTTCGTGCGTTTCGCGGGCGATGCGCCGGTGGCGCTCACGAAGCCGTACGTGTGGCTGGAGATCGGCAAGACGAAGGGCGTGAGCTGGGTCGTGCGCAACCGTCCGATCGGTCCCGAGGACGGGCGTGCGTGGAATGCCGGCCGGAAATGGATGATCGTGAAGGGCGAGCAGTACGCGTTCGTCGCGACGCCGCAGGTGCGGCAGGCGTTCGACTCGAAGGCGGAGTACGTGATCGACGGCGTGTCGCGTCCGGAAGGCGCGTGCTCGCACGGTTGGGTCTCCGATCCCGCCCAGCCGCTTCCGCAGGCCATCCGCCTTGATTTCCCGCAGCCGGTGACGGCGCAGGAAGTGCGGCTCACGTTCGACACGGATCTCACGCCGTCGCGCGTGGCGCTCAACCCGTTCCCGCGCGTGCTCGCGAAGAGCTACGAGGTGGAGGGATTCGACGGCACGGCGTGGCGGACGCTCGCCTCGGAATCGCAAAACGGACTCCGTCACCGCATCCATCGCTTCGAGGCTTGCCGTCTCACGGCCGTTCGCGTAACGGTGACGGAGACGTGGGGCGACCCCTCGGCGCGCATCTTCGAGATCCGCGTCTATTGACATGAACAAAGGATTTGTGCGATAATTTGCGAAAACAATTTCAAAAGGATAGAGACATGACGATAAAAAGAGCCGGGAACATCGTGGGAAAACGTGCCATCCTCCTTGCGGTTGGTATTGCAGCCGCCGGGTTGACGTTGTCCGCGCGCGCCGATGCGCCGGCGGCGCCGATCATGACGACCGTCGCGTACGTGAACGGCAAGATGAACCTGGCCGTGTGGTACAAGACCGGTGACTACGGAGACCGGACAGGCGCCAACCTCTCCTACGCCTATGATGTGGAGATGAAGGGACCCGGCGAGGCGGACTGGTCCGACGTCACGGCGAAGGGCGTCTTCAACACCTACGAGAAGAACAACTACCGCTTCCGCTGCTGGACGATGGCCACCAACTACTTCGGCGCGGCCGAATACCGCATTCGCGCCAAGGACACGTCCACATCCGAGACGAGCGACTGGGTGGAGCTGGGCGCGGTGAGCGCCACGATGAACGTGACGGGCACGCCCATCTACGGCAACAACTGCAACGGCAACGGATTCGACGGCTACATCCACACGATGGTGGACGCCACCGGGGACAGCGGCGACAACAAGTACGTCGGTTACCTCTTCCCCGAGCCCACGCGCATCAAGGCGATCCGCTACCTCCCGCGCCTCGACCACATGACGCTTGCCGCACGCTACCGCAACAGCCTGTTCCAGATTGCGAGCGACGAGACGTTCTCCGACGCCGAGACCGTCCACACCGTCCCCTCCGGCTTCTCGTCCATTGCCGGCATGACGGAAGTCGTGTTCGAAGAGCCGATCACCGCCAAGGCGATCCGCCACTACAAGCAGTATGGTGGTTTTGAGAGCACGGCCGAGATCGAGTTCATTCCGGCCGATTTCCCGTTCAAGCCGTCGCTGGAGATCGCCTACTCGGACTTCACGAACTTCCATCCCGTCGTCACATGGTCCCTGCCTGCGGAATTCATGTGCACGACCTGCCGCCTCGAGCGCGCGCTCCACAAGGACGGTCCCTGGACGGCCCAGAGCGCCTGGCTTGATCCGGCGGTCGATTCGCTCTGCGTCACGAACGACGATCTGTACGTGGGCATTCCCTGCTACTACCGCGTGGCCGCCGTCACCGAACATCCGGGCTTCGCCGGGCAATGCGCGTATTCGCGGATCTCCGAATACACGCGCATGCGGCGCATCGACCGCGCCTGGACGGACGAGGCGCACCTCTACGACGGCGTGTCGGTGATGGTGGGCACGAACGGATCTCCGCTCACCGTCGTGGGCGGACGTACCGCCGCCCACGTCTTCGACGGCAATCCGGAGACCTTTGCCGATTTGACGCAAGAGTGGAACAAGTGGGGCCCCATCGGCCTTGATTTCGGCGAGAACGTCTGGGTGGGCGCGTTCGGCTACGTCTGCCGCCACGACAATGCGTGTTATTACCGCGTCAGGTACACGGCGCTCTTCTCGTCGTCGGACAGCGGAAACGAGCTGGGCGACAGGGTCCAGCATTCCCAGAACGTGACGCGCTATTCGCAGGACGCCACCTTTTACATGCAGACGGCGACGTCGATTCCGGCCGACGGCGCGCGGAAGTGGTTCCTGTACGGGACTTACCACGACGACAACTACTTCTACGGCAACGTGGCGGAGCTGGCGTTCTTCGGCTGGACGGCGGCGGACAAGGCGGCCGCGCCCGTCGTTTCCGCCCCGGCGCAGCTCACCTTCGTGCGCGGCGCGACGGGTCCCGTCGTCTCCTGGACGGCCGGGAACCACGCGCAGGGGTACGTCGTCAGGCGCCGTGCGCGCGGCGATTCGCAGTGGGCGGACGTCGCCACGCTTCCGGTCTCGTCGCTGACCTTCACGGACGAGGGCCTCGCGCAGGGCGTGTACGAATACAGCGTGGTGGCCGACGGCGGCGAGCTGGGGACGGCCGCGAGCGACGCGTTCACCTATCCGTGGTACACGGCGGGGAACGGCACCGGCCTTTCGGGTGCGGTGATGTGGCCCTACAGCTCCACGAACATGATTCCGCGGCAGATGTCGTCCTCCGCGCCGCGCGGCGTCGAGGCCGTGAACCTGAACCTGGGCGGCGCCGACGAGGTCGCGCCCGGCGTCGTCGCGCACGCCCGAATCGCCTGGGAGGGACAGCTCATCGTCCCGTTCGACGGCTTGTACACCTTCACGCTGGAGACGGACGCCGGCGGCGCCGTGGCCATCGACGACGTGTTCGCCTGCAATTCCTGGACGGGCGGCACGAAGATTCCGTCCGGCACGATGAACCTGACGGCGGGCGTGCATGACATCCGCGTGGACTACCGCATGGACGACCGGATCGAGAACCCCACGAAGAAGTGCATCCTGAGCTGGAGCGGACCCGTGGCGGACGAGGTGATCCCCGCGTCGCAGCTCATCCCCGCCGCGACGCCGCCTTCGCCGACGCTTGACGGTTGGACGTGCCTCTCCTACGCGATGAACCGCGTGGGGCGGTTCGTCAAGACCGGCGAGGGGACATACAAGGTCACGGCGTCCGCCCAGGAAATGGGCACGCCCGACAAGTTCAACACGGCGTTCATGTGGAAGAGGATGCCCAGTTCCTTCGCGATCGAGACGAAGGTCCAGAGGGGCAACGCCGACGGTTACGCCGGTATCATGGTGCAAGGCGACGACGGGCATTTCGTCGCGTCGTACATGCATGTACTTTCCGCGAATTCCTCCTACGGCATCAAGAGGTTTGTGCCCGGGAATGACACTTGGGACCAGCCCGTTCTCTGGACGCAGTTCGCAGGCAACTCCAACTTTGACTGCTATCTGCGCATGGAAAAGCGCGGGCCTGACATCACGTGTCTCTGGAAAGACAACAAGGGCGATCCGTGGGTCGAGATCAACCGCTACACGGCGCCTCACGGAATGTTCGGCACGGAAGTGGCCGTGGGCCTCGCCGTGAACGGCTTCAGCAGCTCCAATCCCCCGCAGTTCATCTTCTCCGAGATCGAGATGAAGGCAATCAACGTCCCGACGATCATCGTCATCCGATAGCTCGCGCTTGTATCCACCGGGCGTCGAAGCGCATCAGAGAAAGAACGCGATACACAGCAAGGAGAACGACATGATGGACATGAAGACAACGGGCGCACGAAGCGGGATGCACAAGCTGGGCGCCGCTCTGGCGGTGGCGCTTGCGTGTGCGGGCGGTTTGTCGGCGGAGACGCTGACGTGGACGGGCGCGGAGTCGGCCGTGTGGGACCTCACGGCCGTCAACTGGACGAACGAGTCCGGCATGGCGACGGCGTGGGTGAACGGGAGCTCGGCGACGTTCACGGAGTGCGGCAGCGCATCCCTCACCATCTCCGTCACCGATGATGTCCAGCTCCGTAACTTGATGATGACGCAGACAAGCCCTGGAGTTACCTGGAACGACGGCGGCGGCTCGCTGACATTCGTCTCGGACGAGGCGAACCCGACGAACTACATCACGATCACCAAGGATGGCCTTCACGCCGAGATGAACGCGCGCGTCAACTGCGCGGGACCGCTCGTCAAGGACGGAGGCGGCGTGATACGTCTCTACAACGGCGGGAACAACCTGACGGGCGGCGTCGTTGTCGAGAGGAGCCAGCTCCGCTTTGGACCTTCGGGGTCGATCGGGCCGTGCACGGTGACCGTGCTCGGGAATTCCACGCTCTTCAGCGATGCAACCTCCGCGCCGGACGTGAAGTACGTTGAAAGCGACCAAGCTTTCATGGGGTCGACGGGGTACATGCTGACCATCAAGAACGTGGGCGTGACGGCGGACAACGTGTCGCGCAAATTCGGCATTGGGCGATCGAATGACAACAGTTGCAAGATCACGCTGGCGCTGACCGAACCGGAGTCCGAAGGCATCGGGCAGTATGTCGTGCGGGGCGGCGGGATGGATCTCACGTTCGACGGTGGTACGGTGAAGGCCAGTCCGAAGACGTCAGATGTCTTCTTCAACACGACGGGGAACATGACGCCCGTGGCGCGCGTGACCAACAATGGCGTGACGTTTGACACGGCAGGGGCCGATACGGAACTCGGCCTGGCGCTGGCGTTCGACGGTCCCAAGGCGATCACCAACGTGGTCGAGACCGTCGAGCCGCAGAACTGGAGTTTTGAGACCGGCAGCTTTTCGTCCTGGTCGGTGAATGCGGGTGGTGTCAATGAGACGAGTAGCGTCCAGAACAACACAAGCGCGTTCATGAACGACTCGGCGAACAACCACGTGGAGGCGTTCTGTACGACCAACGGCTCACGCTTCGCCGTGCTTCGCCGCTACGCGTCGATTACCCAGACGGTCTCGCTGCCCACGGCGGGCCTGTGGCGCGTCGCGTACGAGCGCGGGTGCCGTCCGAATACGGGCTATCCGGCGCAGGCGCTGTCGCTGACGGTCTCGCTCGGCGGCGACGCGAACGCGACGGTCTCGCCCGCGCAGCCTTCGGTGGCGGCGTATCCCTTCCGTCGCGAGACGACGGACCTGTTTGAGCTTGAGGCCGGTTCGCACGTGCTGAAGTTCACCTCAGGACCCCATGACAAGGCCAACTACGCCGTCCTTCTCGACGCGATTCGCCTCGAGCGCTGCGAGCTGGAGCCGGTTCCCGTGGGGGCGCTCGTCAAGACGGGCGTGGGCTCGCTGGCGGTTACCAATCTGGTGACGGACGGCCTTGTGGCCGTCTCGAACGGTACGTTGACGGTGAGGCAGGCGACGCTGGACGGCACGCCCGTTGAAGTGGCGGCGGGCGGCACGTTGGAGCTGTATGCGACGAAATTGACGAACGCGGTGGTGAACGTGGCGTCAGGCGGTACGTTGAGGTTGCGCGACGGCGACGGCAAGAACTTTGTTGCGAACGGCAGCTTCGAGGACAACAAGCTTGCGGCGGCAGAATTCCTGGCTTACTCGTCGGTCTCGCGGCCGCGTGGCTGGACGATGAGCTACGACGTCTCGTCGGACATCCCCGGCATTCAGGCCAACGGAAGCGGCATGTCGACCAGGGGACCCGATACCGAGTACGGCCGCACGACGGCCTACTTGCGGCAGCAGGCGCGACTGCAACAGACGGTGACCGTGCCGATCGACGGGACGTACGAGGTGTCGTTCATGCATGCCTGCCGCTTTGGCTACAACAGCTACACGATCCCGCTCACGTGCCTGATCGACGGCGTGGTCGTCGCCTCGAACGGGACGCGCACGGCCAACTACGGCTTCGAGCGCAGCACGACGCGCGTGGACCTGACGGCGGGCGAGCACACGCTCATGTTCTCCACGGGCAGTTCGTCGGTGCTGTATGCCGCGATCTTCATCGACGACGTGCGGCTGATGCCGGTGGAGGGGACGAACACGCTGGATGGTAACGCGCTTGCGTTTGCGTCGGGCGCGACGCTCGACCTGCAGAACGCCGAGCAGGTCTACATCGCCGGCGGCGTGACGGTGGACGGCCGCGCGGTGAAGGGGACCGTGAACGCCCTCCGCCGCGCGGGCGTAACCGTGACCGGCCCCGGCTCAATCCAGATCGGCCCGCCGCAAGGCACGACAATCATTATCAGGTGAAGAGCAAAAGACTTGTGAATTTGGCTGAATTAACTGGGAAAGCCCGCTTCCAACGGGCGGGTCTAACTGGGAAAGCCGCCTTCCAGGCGGCGGAAGGTGGGGATGCCGCCGCCAAGATGGCGGCTGTCCCAGTTAGCGGCGCCGCCAAGATGGCGGCTTTCCCAGTTAGTGAAGGGACAAAAAGATGATTGCGACAGTGGCGATCGGTTGTTTCGTGGCGGTGGCGGGGTTTCGCGCGCCGGTGGAGAAGCCCGTGGAGAACGGGCAGGGTGGCCTCTGGATCGAGGCGGAGTCGTTCGCCGACTACGGCAGTTGGGAGGTCGACACCCAGTTCACCCACAAGATGGGCAGCGCGTACCTGATTTGTCCGGGCGCGGACCGTCCGACGACGAAGCCGGCGCGCACCGAGGTGACGATCCCGCGCGCCGGGACATGGCGCGCGTGGGCGCGCACGAAGGACTGGCTGCCGGAGTTCTCGCCTGGCACGTTCGCGCTCGAGGTGAACGGACGGCGCGGCACGACGCTGGGCGCGTCGAAGAAGGGCTGGGGCTGGGAGCGAGCCGGCGATTTCGAGCTCGCAGCGGGGAACGCGGAGCTGGCGCTCCGCGACCTCTCGGGCGCGTACGCGCGGTGCGACGCGATCCTGCTGACGACGGATTTGGCGTATGTGCCGTCTGATGAAGATCACGGTCGCGCGGGAGCGCGACCCTCCCAACGGGGCGACGGTGCCCTTGCCGTCGCCGACGGCGGCGAATACGACGTGGTGGTGGTCGGCGCGGGGCCGGGCGGCATGGGGGCGTCGCTCGGTGCGGCGCGGAACGGCGCGCGCGTGGCGCTCGTGTTCGACCGGCCCGTTCCAGGCGGTAACGCGAGCGCGGAATGCGGCATCGGCTTCGACGGCGCCTCGCTCGGCAAGAAGAACGCGCGCGAAAGCGGCGTGGTGGAGGAAATCCGCCTCACGCGGAACCTTGCGCAGCGCGGCTATTCGGCGGCGTTCGAGGAGATGGCGAAGAAAAGCCCCGGGCTCTCGCTCTTCCGCAACGAGCGCGTGATGCGCGTGGAGAAGGACGGCGCGTGGATCGCGTCCGTGGTCTCCCGCAACACGCTCACCGGACGCTGGACGCGCTGGCGCGGCAAGCTCTTCGTCGATTCCACGGGCGACGGCTGGATCGGGCACTTCGCCGGCGCGCGCACGATGTACGGACGCGAGGCGGGATCCGAGTACGGCGAGGAGTGGATCGCGCCGAAGACCGCCGACCGCCTCACGATGAGCGGCACGCTCACGACGGGACTGAGCCGGCGCACGGACCGCGAGCAGCCGTACGAGACGCCCGTGTGGGCGCGCGTGATCCCGAAGGGGTTCGACCGGAAGATTCCGGGGCTGGGACGTCCGTGGTGGCTGGAGGCCCCGGGCCGCATTGACGACCTGGAGGATCCCGAGGCCGCGCGCGACCACCTGATCCGCATCTGCTTCGGCTACTGGGGATACGTGCGCAACGAGTGGCCCGGCGGCCCCGCGCGCGGCGTCTCCAGGTACGCATTCACGCCGCCGTCCATCTTCAACGGACGGCGCGAGGGCATGCGCATCGTGGGCGACTACGTGCTCACGGCGAACGACTGCAAGGCGGGGCGGCGCTTCCCCGACGCCGTCACCTACGGCGGCTGGTCGCTCGACACGCACGACCCGCTCGGCATGGACAACCCGTACGGCGACGGCTGGTGGCATCCGCACATGGGCGTGCCGATCTACACGGTGCCGTTCCGCGCGCTCTACTCGGCCGACGTGCCGAACCTGCTCATCGGGTCGCGCTGCCAGAGCATGACGCACATCGCGCTCGGCTCGATGCGCGTGCAGGGCACGCAGATGGCGGCGGGACAGGCCGTCGGCACGGCGGCGGCGCTCTGCATCCGATATGGTGTGACGCCGCGCGAGCTGGGGCGGACGCGCATCGGCGAACTCCAGCAGCTGCTTCTGAAGGACGACCACTACATCCCCGGCGTGAAGAACGAGGACCCGCTCGACCATGCGCGCGGCGCGAAGGTGTCCGCGACGAGCGCGGCGGAGGGGGTCGACGCGCGGCCGGAGTACGTGGTCGACGGCGTGTCGCGTCCGGAAGGGGCGTGCGTGCACGGCTGGGTCTCCGACCCCGCCCAGCCGCTTCCGCAGGCCATCCGTCTCGATTTCCCGCAGCCGGTGACGGTGCAGGAGGTGCGGCTCGCGTTCGACACGGACCTCACGCCGAAGCGCGTGCCGCGCCCGTATCCGCCTCAGCTGGCGAAGGCGTACCGCGTGGAAGGATTTGCGGACGGCGCGTGGCGGACGCTCGCCGAGGAGGGCGACAACCGTCTCCGCCACCGCATCCACAGCTTCGAGGCGTGCCGCCTCACGGCCCTGCGCGTGACGGTGACGGAGACGTGGGGCGATTCCTCGGCGCGCATCTTCGAGATCCGCGCCTACTAAGTCGGGGGGTTAAGCCCGCGGGTCCCAGCCGGGCTCGTAGCGGGGCATCCAGTATTTCGCGGCGGCGCAATTCGGGTCGGCCGGTTCGCCGGTCTGCGGGTTGATGTGCACGACATCGCCCGTGAGCAGCGAGACGTTGCCGCAGATGGGGAGGAGGTCGGACTTCAGCGCCTCGTCGATCGGCATCGCGGTGTTGGGGTCGTTGTTGCGCACGCACTCGACGAACTTCGCGACGTGGACGGCGTCGTTCTTGCCGCCGCCGGCGCTCGCGTTCACGCCGCCCGCGATCTGCTCGGGCGACATGTCGTTCGCGCTCCACTGCTGGATCATCTTCTTGCCCTTGCGGTCGAAGAGGGCGGTGCCGCCGCCGGGGCCGAAGTTGACGAGCGCGTCGTCGAGGTACACGAGGCAGCCCGTCCCCTGGTCCATGAACGGCTTCGCGCCGGAGTGCGAGCAGCCCTCCCACGTGAGGAAGGTGCCGTCGGCGAAGTTGACGTTCAGCATCTGGGTGTCCTCGTACTCGAATCCCTCGCCCGGATAGAAGAGCTTGCCGCCGCCGGCGTAGACGCGGGTGGCCCAGCCGGCGCCGAGCGCCCAGCGGGCGATGTCCACGAAGTGGAGTCCGTTGTTCGGCAGGTCGCCCGTGCCGTAGCCGCGGAAGAAGCGCCACTGGTAGTGCACGAGCTCGCCGCGGAACGCCTTCTCGCGCGGGGCCGGACCCTGCCAGAGGTCCCAGTCGAGTCCCTCGGGAACCGGCATCGGCGCGCAGCGGTTCACGCGCGGGCGGTCGGAGAGGCACCACGCCTTCGCCCAGCGGGGCTTGCCGTACTTGCCGGACCGGATGGCGGCGACGGCCTGCTGCGAGGAGTACGAGCTGCGGCGCTGCGTGCCGAGCTGGAAGATGCGCTTCGTCTCGCGCTGCACCTGGGCGAGCACCTTCGCCTCGCCGGGGGTGATGCCGATCGGCTTTTCGAGGTAGAGGTCCTTCCCAGCCTTGAGGGCCCAGACGCCGGCGAGGACGTGCCAGTGGTCGGGCGTGGCCACCACGACGGCGTCGACGCCCGGGTCGGCGAACGCCTCGCGCATGTCGCGGTACCGCTTCGGCTCGTAGCCTGCGATGCGCTTGACCTCGGAGGCGGCGTAGGCGGTGGCGGCGGCGTCCACGTCGCACACGGCGGCGATCTCCACGCCCGGCACCTTCAGCGCGGCCACCATCACCTGGTAGCCGCGTCCGCGGTTGCCCTTGGGATTCATGAGGTTGCGGCCCACGGTCGGGTCGAGCGTCGTGCGGGAGCATCCGACGATGCAGAGGCGGATGCGGTTGGAGGGCGCGGCGGCGCCGAGCGCGCGTCCGGCGGCGGCGACGAAGAACGCGCCCGCGCCGGCGGAGATGAAATCTCGTCTGTTCATGGTGGGTCTTTTTCCTTTCTGCGGTGACATGCGGCCTATACCATACCGAATCGCACGCCGCCTGTCAAGCGTGCGCCACGAGATGTGGTATAATATCCACCGCCATGAAACGACTCGTTTTCGCCGTTGCCATTCTTTCGGCCACGCTCTTCGCCGCGCGGTCGGCGTCTCCTGCGCGCGCCCGCGCCGTGCGGTCCGCCCCCGACCCCGTGCGCGCGCGCGCCGAGGGGACGCTCCGCGGCCTCGTGCAGCAGGCCGAGCGGCGCGACCGCGCGCTTTCGAGCGTGGGGCTGTTCGCGGGCATGTTCAACCTTCTGCGCGCGAACATGGGACTCGACAAGCTCGACGTGCTCCTCGACGTCGCCGCCGAGCTGCAGGACCGCAACCCCGACTCGCGTTCGTACGGCAACTTCCGCTGGTACGCGCGCGACGGGTTCGTGATGGACTACAACGCCGTCGACTTCTGCATGCAGGAGGGTTCCCTCATCGCGCGCGACTACCGCGACAAGCTCACGCCCGCCCAGCGCGCGAAGTTCGATCGCCTCTGCGAGCTCGCGATCCAGGGGAGCCTCAGCCACCGCGTGCGCAGCTCCTACACGAACATCGCCCTCATGAACGCCGTCAACCTCGTGCTCCTCGGCGAGGCGTACGGACGCGCGGACGCCTTCGAGGCCGGCGTGAAGCGCCTCGACGAGTTCATCCTCAACACGGCGATCTGCGGCGTGTGCGAGTATTCGAGCCCCACCTACACGGCCGTGGACCTCAACTGCCTCCACCGCCTGCGTCAGTTCGCGCGCGACAAGGGCGTGATCGACCGCGCCGACCGCCTCCTGCGCCTCTGGAGCGACGTGGCCGCGTCGTCGTTCACGCCGTCCGGACGCCTCGCCGGCGCGCACAGCCGCGACTACGACTACCTCTTCGGCCTCGGCGGCGTGGCCGCCTACCTGCGCGCGGCCGGTTTCGCCGCGCCGCTCGCGGACAAGGCCGAAATGCCGCCCCTGCCGTTCGAGCTCGCCTCGTGGCGTCCCGACGCCGCCATCCGCGAACTCGCCGCGCGCACGCCGCGCACCGTGGTGTCGATGTGGGGCGAGGAGCCCGAGAAGGTGCGCGTGCAGTGGACGGGCAAGTACATCTCCCTCGGCATCGCGGGCGCGAACTACTGGAACATGGACATCCCGCTCTCCGTGGACTTCGCCTCCACGAACGCGATCCCGCGCGCCTACTTCATCGCCGACGGACGGCGCGACCCCTATGGACGCAAGAAGATCCTCGAGGGGAACGGCCCGCACCAGAAGACGCTCCACCTCCGTCCGTTCTGGGCCGGCGCGCAGCGCGGACGCGACGCGCTCGGCCTCGTCGCGTACCGTCCCGGTGACATCCCGCCCGAAACGCCCACGCTCGAGTCGCACATCGTGTTTCCGTGCGACGTCGACGAAGTGCTCGTGAACGACGAACGCATGCCCGTGGCGGGCGACACGCCGCCGTTCGCGCGCGAGCTGAAGCCGGACGACGCCGTGTTCGTGCGCCTTGGCGCCGGCGCGTGCGCCGTGCGCGTGCCGTGGACGCGCGACGTGCGCGGGGGCGCGGCCCGCATGGCCCTCGTGCGCGACGGCACGACCGGCGTGCGCG
The DNA here is from genome assembly GCA_900320225.1 of uncultured Lentisphaerota bacterium. Taxonomy (GTDB): domain Bacteria; phylum Verrucomicrobiota; class Kiritimatiellia; order RFP12; family UBA1067; genus RUG572. The sequence continues at coordinate 3,960 of ONRL01000041.1, read as the reverse complement.
CGTTCCGCCTGACCGTGGCGCACCATGACGCGTGGGGACTTCAGGTTTCTGATCCGTCCATCCCCGGCGCGGCGTTCTGGGTGCGCGTGGCGGACGACGCAGCCGACCCCGTCGCGTTTGCCGCGTTCCGCAAGGCTTTTCGTGCCGCCGCCGCCACGGCGCGCGCCAGCGATGCGCGCGTGGAAGTGGGCGTACGCGGCGGGGAGGGCCCGCTCGCCCTCGCGGCCAACGCGCCGTTCTTCGCGCCGGAGAGGATCGAGCCGCAGCAGCCCGCCGCCGTGCTCGCCGTGGACGGACGCGACATCGGCATGGAAATCCTCGGCGACGTGCCCGGCCTCGCGGAATACCGGACGGAACTGGCGCGGATGAAGAAGGAGATGGAGGCGAACCGCATCGTCGTGCAGAAGCTGCGTCCCGTGCGCTGGGAGGCCGAGAAGGGCGTGATGCAGCCGAAGATGTGCGTGGCGAAGGACAATGCGGCGAGCGGCGGGGCGTACGTGTGGACGCCGGGCGAACTGGGCGGACGCGGGTCGGGGCCCGGCAGCGTGTCCTGGCAGCTGGAGGTGAGGGACGCGGGCGCGTACCGTCTCTGGGGGCGCGTGTTCGCGCCGACGCCGGAGGACGACTCCTTCATGGTTTCGGCGAACGTCGGCGACTTCGCGCGGTCTGGCACGCGAGGACCGGTTGCGCTGCCGCGCACGGAGTGGCATCTCGGGCAGGCGCGCGCGTGGACGTGGCGCGAGCTCCCCCTCGACGTCACGTTGCCCAAGGGATCCGTGGTGCTGACCCTCCACACGCGCGAGGACGGCGCGAAAGTGGACGCGCTGCTGCTGACGAACGAAGCGTCCTTCCAGCCAATGGACTGAATTCCAGAGTGACACAGGAGAACAAAGAGATGAATGCAAAAGAGATCATGGCGGGGTGCGCGCTGCTGGCCGGCGCCGCCTGCGCGTACCAGGTGGGCGACCGCGTGGGCGGCTTCGAGGTGACGTCGGTCACGCCGGTCCCCGAGGTGAAGGGCACGCTCGTGCGGATGATTTATCCAAAGAACGGCGCCGAGCTCGCGTGGCTCGATCGCGCCGACGACAACATGACGTTCTCGGTCGCGTTCCGCACGATCCCCGAGGATGACACGGGCGTCGCGCACATTCTCGAGCACTCCGTCCTGTGCGGATCCGAGAAGTACCCCGTCAAGGAACCGTTCGTCGAACTGCTGAAAAGCTCGTTCGCGACGTTCCTCAACGCCTGGACATCCTCCGACTACACGGCGTATCCGTGCTGTTCGCGCAACCGCAAGGACTTCCTCAACCTCGTCGACGTCTACATGGACGCCGTCCTGCATCCCCTCAGCGTGAAGTCGCCGCTTCCGTTCCGCCAGGAGGGTTGGCACTGGGACCTTGAGGGACCGGACGCCGAGCTCGGGCGCAACGGCGTGGTGTACAGCGAGATGAAGGGCGCGTTCGCGAACCCCGAGCGCCTCCTCTACCACGAGCTGTGCCGCATGCTCTTCCCCGACAACACCTACCGCTTCGTCTCCGGCGGCGACCCCGCGCGCATCCCCGACCTCACCTTCGAGAAGTACAAGGACTTCTACTTCCGCCACTACCATCCGTCCAACGCCCGCATCTTCCTCGACGGCCGCGTGGACCTCCCCTCCGTGCTCGCGAAGCTCGACGCGTACCTCGCGCCCTACGGGCGCCAGGCCGTGGACGCCTCCGTGCCGCTCCAGAAGCCTGTCTCGGCCGCGAAGACGATCCCCTACGAAATCGCCCCCGGCGAGGACCCCGCCAACAAGACGCTCGTCGCCGACGCATGGGTGTTCGCGCCGTGGAAGGACCGCGAGAAGGGCCTCGCGTTCGACGTCCTCTCCGACGCTCTCGCTGACTCGAACGAGGCGCCGCTCACGAAGGCGCTCCTCGCGCGCGGGCTCTGCGAGGACGTAGGCCTCTGGTGTGGCGGCAACGCGCAGCGCGCGGCCACGTTCTACGCGAAGAACGTGAAGGACGGCAAGTCCGGCGAGGTGCGCCGCGTAATGCGCGAGACGCTGGAGGGCCTGGCCGCAAAGGGCCTCGACCACGCCCGCATCGCGGCGATCCTCGACCGCCACGAGTTCCGCGAGCGCGAGAAGGACACGGGCGGATTCCCGCGCGGCCTCGCCTACTTCTCGGATGCGAACGAGGCGTGGATGTACGGCGGCGATCCCACCGAGGCGTTCCGCCACGCCCACCTCTACGCGTCGCTCCGCGCGAAGCTGAAGACGGGCTGGTTCGAGAAGTTCCTGCGCGAGGCGCTGCTCGACAACCCGCACCACGTGCAGCTCACGATGACGCCGTCCGCCACGCTCGCGGCCGAACGCGCCGCCGCCGAGAAGAAGGCGCTCGCCGCCGTGAAGGCGGGCTGGTCGAAGAAGGAGCTCGACGGCGTGCTCGCCCTCACGCGCGAGCTCGCCGCGTTCCAGAAGCGCGCCGACACGCCGGAGGACCTCGCGAAGCTTCCGCGCCTCGCCGTGGCCGACGTGCCCGTGCGCGGCCCCGAGCGCGTCCTGGCGCTCACGTGGATCCCCTGCGGCGGGTCCGTGCCCGTGCTCAGCCCCCGCACCGGCGCGAACGGCATCACCTACGCGAAGCTCTACTTCCAGCTGCACGGCCTCACGCGCGAGGAGCTGGCCGACGTGTACCTGCTCACGAAGCTCTTCGGGGAGCTTGCCACGGAGAGGTGCTCCGCGCTTGCGCTCCGCAGCGAGATCGACTCGCGCCTCGGCAGTTTCAACGTGTCGGTGGACGTGGAAGGGCAGTCCAGCGGCGAGGCGACGGCCTACGTGGTAGTGACGGTGAGCGCGCTCGAGGAGAAGAAAGACGAGATCATCCGCCTCGTGCCCGAGATCCTCCTCAAGACGAAGTTCGACGACGTGAAGGCGATTGGCGACATCCTCCGCCAGCAGCGTCGGATGAGGGAACAGGGCACGATGGGCATCGGCGCGCGCAACTACGCCGACCGCCGCGCGAAGGCCGCGCTCTCCGAACGCGGACTGCGCGAGGAAATCCTCGCGGGCCTGACGCAGATCCGCCATCTCCAGAAGCTCGACGGCGCCTACGCGAAAGACGGCGCGGCGGTCTGCAAGCGCCTCGACGCGCTCCGCCGCCGCATCTTCGACACCTCGCGCATCGCGCTCTGCTGCGTGGCGGACAACACGCCCGCCGACTGGGCGCGTGGCCTGCTGACTGCGTTCCCGCAATCCGCCGCCTGGTGGCGTTTCGCGCCCTACGGCCTGCCGCCGAAGGTTGCGGAGGGCTTCCGCACGCCCGGCAAGGTGGCGTTCGCCGCGAAGGCGTCGCGTCCCGGTCCGTACGTGGGCAGTTCCGTGGTGGCGGCGCGCGTCCTCACGCTCGACTACCTCTGGGACGAGATTCGCGTGCGCGGCGGCGCGTACGGCGGTAGCTTCCGCGTGCGGCAGGACGGTGACGGCGGCTACCTCTCGTGGAACGACCCCAACTCGCTCGACCGTTACATCGTGAGCGCCGTCGCCTCGACGGAGCCGTACGAGACGCCGAGCGCGGAGGTGGAGAGCGCGGCCATGCGCTACCTGCAGGGGCGCACCCCGGAGGACCTCCAGCGCCTGCGCGCCGAGATGCTCCGCACGACGAAGGGCGACCTGCTGAAGTTCGCGGACGTACTCGACGGTCTGGTGAAGGAAGGTTCCATCTGCGTGGTGGGCGGCGGCGCGGCCTTCGATTCCGCCACGAATCAGCTCCAGCGCGTCGAGTCCGTGCAATGACGCGCCGTGCCTTGTCCGCCGTTCTGTTCGCCGCCTGCGGCCTTTTCGGCCGAGCGGCGGACGCGAAGGTCTCCCCGCCCGGCTTCGACGCGCCGCGCATCGTGAGCTGCGCGCCCGCCGCGACGGAGACGATCTTCGACCTCGGCGGCGAGGGATGCCTCGTGGGGCGCAGCTCCGCCTGCCTC
>ONRL01000090.1 GCA_900320225.1 uncultured Lentisphaerota bacterium | reverse complement strand
CGGCATGGCGCAGATCTGGCCGGGATCGCCCGTGGCGGGTCCGCTCTTCGACGGCGACCGCGTGGTGGGCGTGCGCCTCGTGGACCAGGGCGTGGAGAAGGACGGCACGCCCGTGGAGGGCGCGTACATGCCGGGCATGGACGTGAAGGCCGCGCTCACCGTGGTGGCCGACGGACCCGTCGGCGCCGTCGGGCGCGCGCTCGACGAGAAGTTCGGCCTGCCCGCCGGACACCACCAGTACGACTGGGGCGTGGGCATGAAGGCCGTGGTGAAGCTCCCGGACGACTGCGAACTGGAGCCCGGCACGATCATCCACACGATCGGTTTCCCCGAGCCGGAGATCTTCGGCTTCTTCTACGTGATGGCGGACAAGACAGCCTCCCTCGGCATCTTCGTCGCGCCGTGGCAGGACACGCCCGTGCGCACGACCTACCGCTATCTCCAGCACTGGATGCAGCACCCGTACCTCTGGCGCCACCTCAAGGGCGCGAAGCTCCTCAGCTGGGGCGCGAAGTCCATCCAGGAGAGCGGGCAGGAGGGCGAGCCGTTCCTTTGCGGCGACGGCTACGCACGCATCGGCGAGGGTTCCGGCACGACGGACGTGCTCGCGAACGCGGGCGTGGACGAGGCGTGGGCCTCGGGCGTGATGCTCGCGAAGGCCGTGCTGAAACTCCTCGCGGAAGGCAAGGACTTCACTAAGGCGAACCTCGAGGCGACATACGTGGCCGACCGGCGCGCATCAAAGCTCAACAAGCGCCTCAAGAAGGCGACGGGCGCGCGCAACGGGTTCAACAAGAGTTTCTTCTGGGGCATGTTCGGCGAGGGACTGCGCGGCATGCTCGGCATCGCCCTGCCGTTCAAGAGTCGTCCGGGCGCCGTGCGCACGCCGGAGTTGAAGGACGCGCTGAAGGGGCGGAAGGTCGACGCCGAAAAACTGAAGGCGGGCATCGAGGCGGCGGAGAAGGCGCGCAAGCCGATCCACGACGCGGTGATGGACGCCTGCGGCTGGCCGGCGATTCCCTATGACGGCGAACTGCTCATGCAGCACCAGGACGCGCTGCTCCTCGGCGGCAAGGTGCAGGCCGCACCCGGTTTCGCGGACCACGTGCGCTTCGCCGATCCCGCGCTCTGCCAGGCGTGCACGAAGCACACCTGCTGGGAAATCTGCTCCGCGCAGGCGATCATGCCGCCGGAGGAGCCCGGCGGCGTGCCGAAGTTCGACCGCGAGAAATGCGTCCACTGCGGCGCGTGCATCTGGAACTGCGCGATGCTGCAGCCCGGCACGGAAAAGGGCAACATCCTCTTCATGGCGGGTTCCGGCGGTCTCCACTCGAACGAGAACTGAATGCACGTCGCATGCCTGTGTCTGGTTACGGCTGCGCTCGCCGCGTCGGCGGCAGGCGCCGACTCAACGGGAAGGACGCGCTCCTGCGCGTCCGCTGATGACCGCTTCGCGGCGGCGTGGGAGTCACGGCGCGGGCAACCCCTCCGCGAGGTGCCGGTCGCGCCGCCCGTCTTCAACGGCCATCCGCGCTTCGCGCGTCCGTATTCGCTCGCCATCATCCATTTCGCCCTGCGCGTGTTCCACAACGCCGAGAGCAATTTCTACGCGCGCGCCAACGCGAAGATCGTGGAGAACTGCCGCTTCTACATCGAAAACACCGACGTGCGCGACGACCGAGATTCCTTCTACTGGAACGTCGGCGAACTTTGCCGCGCGGTGTTGCACTACGGGGCGAAGGGCGACATCGCGCCGGGACGCCTCTCCTCCGACGCCGAAGCTGCGTTCCGCGAAATGGCGTTCGGCTACTGTCATGACATATCGCGCCTCGCGGATGCCGCCTGTGACGGAACGAAGACGTGGCGCATCTATGAAAGCGAGAACCACCATGTGCAGCGCGCCTCGGCGCTCTGGCAGCTGATGCACGTGCTCTTGAAGGAGAATCCGGCCTGCGGCGCGCGCGTGCTCGGCGACGGCGGCACGCTGCGCGCGCACTACGCGGCGTGGGAGGATTTCTTCTGTGCCTGGATGCGCGAGCGCGCGAAGCGGTCGATGTTCATCGAGGTGCAGAGCCGGGGATACGGCATCCACACGATCAAGAACATCTATCCGCTCCATGACTTTTCTGAGAATCCCTCCACGCGCCGTCTGGCACGGGACTTCCTCGACCTTTTTTGGGCGTTGTGGGCGCAGGAACAGATCGCGGGCGCCACCGGCGGGGGGATGTCGCGCGTCTACCCCAGCGGCGCGCGCACGACGTACAGTGCCGCGAGCACGTGGGCGTACTGGTACTTCGGTTTGAACCCGTCGCTCAACCGCAGTCCCTATGACATGGACTACGTCTGCCTTGATAGCTCCTATCGTCCGAACCCGCTCATCGGCAAGCTCGCGGCTGACGCGGCGGCGCGCGGCGTGTACGAGATCGAGATGCGTCCACTCGGTTGGGCGCTCCCCGAGGACAAGTACCCGGACTACCGCCCCGATCCCTCTTGGGGTCGTATTTACCGCTACACCTACGCGACGCCGGATTTCATCGTCGGCACGCAGATGTATCCGCAGGCCGCACTCACGAACTGGTGCATGATCAGCTCGCAGAACCGCTTTCACGGCGTGGTGTACGGCCCACGCGACGCGCAGCTTCTGCCGATCCCCGCGGCCATGGGAAGACACGTGAAAACTGCCGCGCTGCCTTCGACCGCCTACAACGGCTTCTGGTCGATGCAGAAGAACGGCACGCTCCTCACGCGCAAGAACCGCCATTCCCGCTACACGGGCGGCATGTGCGTGTGGTTCTCCGCCGCGGGCGGCATCGACCACGTGGAGAAGGATGGCGACTGGCACTTCACGCGCTGCGGCGGTGCCTACAGCGCGGTGCGCGTGGCACAAGGGGGTGCACGCCTCGTCGCGGCAGGGCCGAAGGCGGAGATGCCCTGCGAACGCAACGGCAAGTTCCTCGTGTGCGACAATCCGTGGGCGGTCGTGATCGTCGAAACCGCGCGCGCCTGCGATTTCGCAGACGAGGCGGCGTTCCGCGCGAAGGTGAAGGCGACGTCCTTCGCGTTCACATCTTCCACGCTTGACTACGTCGGCATCTACGGAAACCGTTTCCGCATGTTGCTCGACCTCGATGACGGCAGTATCATCGACGGCGAGCCGTATGTGAAGAAGCCGGCATGGAGCGTACACAGCCCGTTCATCAAGATGCCCTGGCTGGGCGACGTTGCGGATATCTCGTTCGGCGGCGAGACGATTCGCCTTGATTTCCGTTGAGCTTCTGCGTGTTTCTCGCTTTCGACGGGAAAACCGCAACCCCAAATCATCACGTGCATGTGAAGATTATCACGTGCACGTGATGATTATGTGATAATCATGTGATATCCATGTGAAGATTATCACGCGGTTTTTTGGTTTACTGTTCGCCGGACGGGGACATAGGGTCCTTGCCCGAAAAAACAGAAAGGAAAACACACATGAACAAGAACCTGAAAACCATCGTGCTGGCGCTCATCGCCGGCCTGACCATCACCGTCTGCGCGGAGGAACCTGCCTGTGCGCCGAAGATGGACGCGCCCACGCCCGCTACGGCGGTTGCCGTTGCCGACCAGGCGCCGGCGGAGAAGAAGGCCAAGCCGCGCCGGACGCGCCGCGCGAAGAAAGACAAGGTCACCGCGCCGGCGGACGGGAAACAGAAGCCAGTTCGCCGCCGCCGCATGCGGAAAATGGACACGGCCGAAATTCCCGTGACGGGCATGCTCGATTCCGCGGAGTGAACGATGAAGGGCGACCTGTGGATCGGCTTTCTGGCGGTGGCACTCCCTGCGCTTGTTGGGGCGCTGGGGGGACTTTCCCTCCTCCGTCGGGAATGTTCGCGCGCACAGGCCGATTTGCGCGCGGACGTCCGTGCACGTGCGGACGTCCGCGCGGTAACGTTGTGGAAGAAGTATTCAGCCGGCGCGTGGTCCGGTCTTCCCGAACAGGTGGATGCGCTTGCATGCGACCTGGTTCAGGACGTCGGCCTCGCGACGGCATTTGTCTGGCGCAAGGGGAAAGGCGTCATCTGGAAGAAAGGAGAAAATCAGATGATCGTACGTGACATGGACGGCAGTTTCAAATGGACAGACGAGGGGACGCGCAAGAAACATCCGAAGTGCGGCGTCTTCACGGAGGCGGGCGCGATCGTCGCGTGGTCACGCATGGGACCACGGGACGTTTGCGGTTACGTGCTGGATCCGTGCGGGGATGGCCGCCGATGGCGACCGGCCGTGCGGTTTGCCGTGTTGGCGGGCTTGTTGTGCGCGTTCGTCGTCCTGCTCGTGTCCGGGGGGTGGTATTTAAAACGCATGGCCGCCCTGGCGCGCGAGGAATCTGACGCGCTCGTCGAGATGTTGCATCAGGGCGTAGAGAGCCAAAAGGAGGTGGAACATGTATAAGGGAACGATGGAAAAGAACGAGGCGGCGCCGATTCCGTCGTCGCTGTGGAATTCGCTGGAACAGCTCGAACGGCGGCTGAACCGGATCGAGGCCGCCTTGCGTGGCAGGATGCGCTCGGCGAGAAAGTGTGACGAATCGTTTGCGTTCGGGAGGGGTACAGTGGACCGGAAACGGTTCGGCTACGTCAACTGGCGGAATGAATTCGTGCGGCTCTCGCCGCGCGAGCTCATGCTGCTGGAGATGTTCGCGGAACGTCCGAACGAGGTGCTTGCCCGCGACATGCTGTTGAGCCGCCTGTGGGGGATCGACTACTACGGCAATACGCGCACGCTCGACCAGCATATCGGCCATCTCCGCCAGAAACTCGGCGCCGACGGCATGCGCATCGTCACCGTTTCCCGAATCGGCTATGCCTACGAGACCGAACGCCCCGCGCTTCCGCACGCGTGAGTCGCGGGAGGCCAACATCCGCTTGTGCGGGGGCTGACGGTGTGGTATACTCCTGACTGCCCGCGGCGAACGCCACGTCAAGACCGACGGACCTGTAGAAGAGGATGTGAAATGCGACAACTGGATCTAAGAAGGATTCCCAAGGACGTCTTGGAGGAATTGCAGCGGATCGTCAAGCCGGATAAAGACGGTCGGCTCGACTGGAAAAGCCTAACCGTTTTTACGGCCAGGCACTGGAAGTCTTTTCTCGTCGTTGGCGGGATTATGGCCGTTGTCAGTTACTTGGTCGTCAAGTCGGGTCTCGCCGCGAGCGTGCTCAACAAGATGAGGCGGCAACGTTTCGCGGGCGTGGAGATTGATCCGCCCCCGCCCGGAACGCCATTGCTGGAGGCGCTGGGGCCGCGGGGGATGCTCGAACATTCCGGCCTTTATCTCGGGAACAGCGCCGCCGCCGAATTGCATGGCGACGGCGTTTTCAAGAGGGTGACGTTGTCGCGGTTCCTCAACGGTGACGATGACGACCCCGACAATTCCCGTTGCGGCACGAAGATTTTCGCGGCTTGCGACCTTGAAACGAAGAGGCCTTTGGCCTTGGACGCGGCGGTTGACTTTGCTTTGGAAAGGATTGACGAGACGACCGAATACAACCTGTTGACGAACAATTGCCATCTGTTCACGGCTTCTTGCCTGCTCGGCAGACTTCTTGAACCTCTTGCTTTGTCGGATCTTTTCATACACGGCGCCTATTCCATCGCAAAGCTGGAGGACGTCATCTCCGAGAAAGTGAATGGTGGCCGCGATATCTGCTGGCTCAGCGTGAGAAGGTGCGCACCGGCATTTGACTTTTTCGTGTCGCAGGAAAAAATTGGCGCCGATGGGGCGGCCGTCGGTTCCCGCGATATGTGAATGGGCATGGTTCCCGTTCTTCCGGCAAGGGTGCTCATAAACGGGCATTCCTGCGGTCACGTGTTTGATTTATTCGCCTGATATATTAATATATACCAAGACGCAAGAATGGTATATTTTGGAATGCCCATCTTTTTTAGATGGTTTTCTAGGTTGCGAAATAAGCTCAAGACATCGCGCCTTTTGCTAGTTATGAGCTGTCTGGCTCGTTTGGCACGGGTATTGCTATGTCATGTTTGCTGCGCTTTCTTCCGCAAGCATCAAAAGAACAAGAGGGTTGAAAATCAAAGAAAGGATGGACAATGAGCATTCTCATCACAAGTGTACTTGTCATTTTCACCATCTGGTACGTACTCTGTCCGGAACATGCTCCCCTGCTGGTGTTTCTCATCGGGAATGCGGTGTTCTGTGTTCTTGTCGCGCGCTTCACCAAATGGATTCTGGGCGGAATCTGGCGCGGGATCGTCTGTATGTTCGGCGGGATAGGATGACAGGTGAAAGATGCCGCGGGGCCGGCGTGCGTCTAGACGCCGGAACTCTTGAAGTCCTTGTACTTCTGGAATTCGTCGGCGCATCGCTTGAAGATCCAGGCAAGGACGGCAGCGTCGTCCACCCAGCCCGCCACGGGTATGAAGTCGGGCACGAGGTCGAGTGGGAGTGCCAGATAGGCGAGTCCGCCTGCGAGGAGCGCGAGAGTGGATTTGGCAACGCCCTTGTACTTGCCCGTCACGGAATCTGAGACCATGTCGTACGCGGTGCGGATGTTGTCGAATAGGCCGGAGAGGGCGGAGGCGTTCTTGATCTTGTCGAGGGTCTTGTCCTTTTCTTGGGCGACCTTCTCCGGGGCGGCGTCTGCGGCGTTCACTTTAGACTGGTACGAGTTTATGATCTTGTCAATGTCCATGTCTTTTTCCTTCTGCGCGTGTTTACATTGCTTGGCTGGCTGCCGGCCGGAGGGACAGATGACCGGGCGCGGACTTGTCGAAGGCGAGTCCGAAGTGCGCAAGACGTTTCTTGAAGACGTCCGGGTAATTCCGGTTCTTTCCGGTGCCGTAAAAGGCCCGTCCCGCATCCGCGCACGACCGCGCGTCCTGGCAGACGCGGAAGATGAAGTCGATTTCGTTTGCTTCGCACGGACTCGTGAATTGGGCTTTCACCTTGTCGATGAGCGGCGTCTCGCGTTTTCCCGAGCCGGCCGCCCTGTCGTCGTCCTCCGCCTGCGCGCCGGAGAGCCTCTTGACGGCTGTCTTCATCATGTGTGCGGAGACGGTCATTCCGGTTCCGTCTTCAAGCGACTTGAGCTTCAGGTCTTCGAAAAGATGCCGGACGTCGCGGAAGTTTCCCGGCCACGGATGCCGGTAGGCGAACGTGTCGAACACCTCGCGCGCGCCGTCCGTCAACGCCATCCCGACGTTCTCGCAGGAACGCTTCACGATCTCGTTCAGAAGCGCCTGGGCCTGCGGGCTCTTGCCGGACAGCCTCGTCCGGAGCGGCGGAAGTTCAACATGGCACGAGTTGATACGGAAGAGCAGGTCTTTCCTGAAACCGGACCTGCCGTGCGTGTCTTCCCACTCCTGCGCATCGGCCGCAAGGTCGCGGTTGGTGCCGAAGATGATGCTGCACCTGACCTGGCGGGGCTCAGCTTTACTCCCCGTGTCGCCGAGCCGGTAGTAGACCTTCTCTTCAAGGGCGGTCAGCAGCTTCCCTTGGGTGGCAAGCGGCAGGTCCCCCACTTCGTCGAGGAAAAGGATGCCGTCCCCCGCGCCTTCGATGAGGCCGTCCTTGTTCACGTTGCACCCCGTATAGGCGCCGGCGACGGCGCCGAAGAGGAGCGCATCCGCCAGTTCGGGGGAAAGGGACGCGCAGTTGCCCTGCAGGTAGCCGTAGCTCTTGGCGATGCGCTCGTCGAGACTCGGCTCCTCGAACTCCTTTCGTGGGTTGTTGTAGGCGCCGTCGCAGATTCGCGGCAGGTTGCGCGTGAAGAACGACTTGCCGGTTCCCGTCTCGCCTGTGATCAGCACATACTGCGGCACGCCGGCCTCGCCCTTGTGCCGCAGGATGGTGCGCACCCTCTCGAGTTGGGCGGCCAGGTCGTATGTGCCGGGAAGGAAGTGCTGCGTCCATTCGGCAGGCGCCATGCTTTGCATGCACAACTCGCCCAGGGACTGACCCGCCGGCCATGGTCGCATTCCCTCGTAGTCGAACCAGTATTTGGGAATGCGATCAAGCGAGGGCGGCAGAGTTCCCTCGGAGTCGGGGACCGTGTAGACAGCCGTCCTCTCCGCGGCCGAAAGAAGCGAAGTCAGCCCCTCCTCGGAGACGATCTCGCACGCGGCGCGGTGGCTCGGGGAGGAACTTTCGTATTCGCCCTTGATGAACGCCGCGTAGCGGCTGCCTTTTTCACACACCAGGAGGATCTGCCCGCAGGCGTATACGTCAACGGCGTGGAAGACCTTCTTGATGTTCTCGTCAAACGTGCGCCCGCTCTCGTTTCGCTCGCCGCGCCGATGGGCCTCAATGTCCAAAAGACACGGATCCGCCTTGCGGCAGAGCCAGACAAGCACGTCTTTGCCTTTCAAATCGCAGACCATCTAAACATCTCTCCAACCTCGGGGAAAACGCGGCAAATGATATCACAACTCGCATCAGAGGTCAAACGCGCCATGTCGCAAAAGGAAAAGAAAGAAGGTAGGCATGAATCCAGATGACATCATCAACACCTACAAGGAGAAGCTGGGCGAACCACCCTCCCTGGAAACGGTCGAACGCGAACGGGGGGAGACCTTGAAGAAGGTCTCCAGGGCACAGGTGCTTGCCCGGCTCAAGGACCGCATTGTCGCGGCCTACCAGATCCTGTCCGACGTCTCTCGCGGGCGGCGCAAGGTGCCGGCCTCGAAGGTTGCGCTGCTGGCTGGCGGGCTCGCCTACCTCGCGCTTCCGTTCGACCTCGTCTGCGACGCCATCCCCGTTGCGGGTCTGCTCGACGACGGCATCGTCCTGGCGTGGATCTTTTCGCAGTGCGCCGACCTCTTCAAAGATGACGAGCATGATGCCCGCTGAACCGCGTGCATTTTCTGCGTGCAGGGCACGAGGGAATCGGGTATACTATCCATCACTTGCATTTCAAGTGAAACGGAGCAGACCCGATGAACCAGACACTTTGCACATTCCTTCTCGCGTGCGCGGCGCTCTCGCTCGCGGCGGCGCCGGACCCCGTGCGCCAGGCGCGCGAGCAGCTGGCCCTCGTGAAGCCGGACGCGGCGCGGCGCGCGCTTGCGGACCTCAAGGGCAACCCGAAGTACGACTACGCGAAGAACGCCGCCGCCGTCGAGGCGCTGCTCGTGAAGATCGACCAGGTGCGCAACGACCTCGAGAAGGGCGACGACGCGGCGAAGGCCGCCGCCGTGCAACTCGTGGAGGGCTACCGCAAGGCGATGCTCGCGAACCCGGTCCTGGACTTCGACCAGATACTCTGCGTGCACCGCAAGATCAACGGACCGCGCGGCGCGTTCGGCGGACGCGGCAGCGGCATGACCGGCCTCAACGCGGAGAACCACATGGTCGCGCCGCGCACCGGCTTCGAGAACGAGATCGTGGTGCTCTCCGACCTGCGCGGCGAGCCGAAGACGCGCATCCTCTACAAACCCGCCGACAAGACCTCCATCGTGCGCGACCTCGACCTCGACTTCGACGCCTCGCGCATCCTCTTCACCGGCTATAAAGGCACCAATAACCTTTTCGGGGTCTATGAGATCGTGGTTAAGTCGCCGCCTATGGCGGCTTTAAGTGCCCCTTCGGGGCTAAGTGCGCCTTCGGCGCTAAGTAAACATAGTCGCGAAGCGACACTTAGGGGCGAAGCCCCACTTAACAACTTAACTCCCACTTTGGTTTCGCCCGAGGACGGCAAGTACGACATCCACTGGTGGGACGCCTGCTACCTGCCGAACAAGGACCAGGTGATCATGCTCGGCACGGGCGTGTTCCAGTACCTGCCCTGCGAGGACGGCAACATGCCGATGGCCGTCGCGTACCGCGTGGACCGCAAGACGGGCGAGGTGCGCCAGCTCACGTACGAGCAGGACAGCGACTACACGCCCACGATCACGCACGACGGACGCGTCCTCTACACGCGCTGGGAATACTCCGACCAGCCGCACTACTGGAGCCGCGTCTTGATGACGATGAACCCCGACGGCGTCGGCCAGCTCTCCGTGTGGGGCTCCAACTCGTTCGTGCCCACGTTCTTCTACTGCGCGCGCACGGTGCCCGGCGACCCGCACCTCATCACGATGATCGGCGGCGGACACCACGACCGCGCCGAGGTGGGCCGCTTCTTCCAGATCGACCCCACGCTCGCGCGCGCCTACCCGTTCCGCTATGATCCGCCGGACCGCGACTGGGGCCCCGCGCGCCACACGTTGCGCATCCCCACCGTGGTGTACCCGAAGGAGAAGACCGGCATGGTGCACGAATTCCCCGGCTGGGGCAAGGACGTGGAGGGCGACATGGCCGACCCCTACACGATGAACCAGTTCGCGCGCGGCAAGTACTACTTCTCTCATCCGTGGCCGCTCGACGCGAAGTACAACCTCGCCACCGTCAAGGCCGCGCCCGACGCGCTCATGGGCCTCTACCTCGTGGACGTGTTCGACAACGTCACGCGCATCGCCGAGGCAGACGACGGCCTCTACGTGGAGGCGATTCCCTTCGTGCCGCGGAAGCGTCCGCCGATCATCCCCGACCGCTCCGACCTTTCGAAGAAGACGTGCTCCGTGCACGTGGCCGACATCTACAACGGCCCCGGCCTCAAGGGCATCCCGCGCGGCACCGTGAAGAAGATGCGCCTCTTCAGCTACCACTACGCGTACCACAACACCGGCGGCCACTCGATGACGGGCCAGGTGCGCGGACGCGGCGCGCCGTACAACGAACGCGTGGAGTCGAGCTGGGACGTGAAACGCATCCTCGGCACGGTGGACATCGAGGCGGACGGCAGCTGCTGTTTCGAGATGCCGTGCAACACGCCGATCTCCGTGCAGCCGCTCGACGAGAAGGGACAGGCCGTGCAGCTCATGCGCAGCTGGATCGTGGGCATGCCGGGCGAGCGCGTGTCGTGCACGGGCTGCCACGAGGACAACCGCTCTTCCGTGCACACGAAGCGCACGATCGCGGACGAGAAGTACTTCAAGGGGCAGATTCAGCAGATCAAGCCCACCGATTCCGACGGGATGCGTCCGTGGGACTTCGCGAACGAGATGTGGCCCGTGGTGCAGAAGTACTGCCTTTCCTGCCACGGCGATCCCGAGAAGGCGCCGGTCGCGAAGCAGGACCAGGGCGGCAGCGACGAGAAGGACCCCGCGAAGCTCTCCGGCCGCCGCCTCGTGATGAACGACGCGCCGCACGCCTACTGGATGCTCCATCCGTACATCCGCCGTCCAGGTCCCGAGAGCGAGGAGACGATGCTGCCGCCGATGGACTACCACGCGTCAACGAGCCCGCTCGTGCAGATGCTCCGCAAGGGGCACCACGGCGTGAAGATGGCGCCGGAGGACTGCCTCAAGATCTACGAGTGGATCGACCTCAACGCGCCGTACCACGGCAAGTGGAATCCGCCCGCGATCCTCGATCCCGCGAAGGACCGTTTCGTGAAGGCGGTGATTCCTGACCAGACCGCGCGCCGCCTCGAGACGCAGAAGCGCTGGGCACGCGTGGACGACAGTCCCGAAGCCGAGTACGCGCGCTACGCGACCGTCGTCTCGAACCGCGTGGTGAAGCCCGTTGCGCCGGTTGCGTGCGCGAAGCCCGCGCCCGCGCCGAAGCTGAAGGGCTGGCCGATGAGCGTCTTGGAGAGCGCCGACGCACAGCTCGGCGCGATCTGGGAAATCGCGCCCGTCACCACGAAGACGCTCGTGCTCGGCGCGGGGCAGTCGCTCACATTCCGCCGCATTCCCGCGGGCACGTTCGTGATGGGCAGCGCCGACGGCTATCCCGACGAGCGACCGCAGGCCGTCGTGCGCATCGCGAAGCCGTTCTGGATCTCCGAGATGGAAATCCAGAACCAGCAGTACAACGTGTTCGACCCCGAGCACGACTCGCGCTACCAGGACGAGTTCGGCAAGGACCACGTGTTCCCCGGCCACATCGGCAACCACCGCCGCCAGCCCGTCGTGCGCGTGACGTGGAACGACGCGATGCGCTTCTGCGCGTGGCTCTCGAAGACGTGCAACGTGAAGGCCACGCTGCCCACCGAGGCGCAGTGGGAGTGGGCCGCGCGCGCGGGCACCGACACGCCGTTCCCGTGGGGCGGGCGCGACGACGACTACACGAAGTTCGCGAACTTCGCCGACCGCGACGTGCGCTTCCAGGTCGTCGGCTTCGACGGCGGCGGCAACATCCGCAAGCGCAAGCCGTTCGCGATCTGGCAGAACTATCCGCTGCACGAGGAGCGCTGGGAGGACGACTGGTTCAACCTCAACT
>ONRL01000234.1 GCA_900320225.1 uncultured Lentisphaerota bacterium | reverse complement strand
TCCCCCGCGGGAACGCCTTCTCACGCGCATCGACGGATTTCTCGTGGAAAACGTCAAGGCGCAGTCGGCGAAGCGGGTCTATCACATCCACGGCGACGCACGCCTCCCCGCGAAGAACGTCAGACTCAAGAACATCCACGTGAAAAGCAGCGACAAGCCGAGCACGGCCGAAAACGCGGAGCTGTCCGTGGTTCCAATGGCCGTTCGAAACGGTCATTAACCCGCCAGCGAACGCCTACTCCGTTGTTTATCCCTTAAGGGCGCAAACGGGATGAGGCGGAAAAGCGGTATCGCCAATGCGCAACGTTTACAATTCGATGCTCGCGGAGAGGAGATAGTGGTCGGTGGGATAGCGGTCAAGGCCCGGACGCTTGTCGTCATGCGTGACGAAATTCTTCACGCGGATTCCGTCCGAGACGTAGATGTAGTCGCAACGGCGCCAGTCGACGTCCTTGATCTTCCCCCAGGCGTGGAACGTGTTGATCGGCCCGGGGTCCTTCACTTCCGAGATGTCACGGGCGTCCTTCAAATGCTTGCGCGCCTCGACGGCCGGCTCCGTCGCCGGACCGCAGTTGTGGTCGCCGACGAACACGATCGGCAATCCCTCGCTGAACGTCTTCATGCGTTCCATGATGAGCTTCATGCCCTCGATGCGCGCACGGGGAACGCGGTGGTCGGTGTGCGTGTTGATGAAGCAGAACCTGCGCCCCGTCGCCTTGTCCGAAAGGATCATCCACTGACACGGACGGATGTTCTTCGCGCCCCAGCCGAGCGAACGCGGGACGTCCGGCGTCTCCGACAGCCAGAACACGCCCTTCTTGACGAGGTCGAAGCGGCTCTTGCGGTAGGCGACCGCCGTCGTCACGTCGTAGTCGTCAACGATCACCCATTCCGGCAGCCCCGCCTCAATGTCGCGGCACTGGTTCTCATGCACCTCCTGCATGCCGAAGACGTCCATGTCCAGCTTCCGGATGAGGGCGCAGAGATCGCCCTTGCGGTCTTTCCACCCGTTCCCGGCCTTGTCGTCGCCCTTGTTGTCGTATCGCACGTTGCACGTGCCCACGCGCACCGCGAGGGGCTTGCCCTCAGGCGTCGTACAACATCCAACAAGCGCCGCGAGCGACAAGACAGATGCACAAATCGACCAGTTCTTCATTTTTAGTTTCTCCTTCTTTTGACTACTTCAATTCTTTTGACTGCCCCGATCTGCTCAACCGGGATGCGCGGGAACCAGGGGAAGGCAGCGCGAAACTCGGGGAGGTCCTGCACTTTGCGCGGGTCGACGGCCTCTGCCGCCTTGGACAGCGCGTCGTCCCTGCGGATCTCGAGCTTCACGCGCAGGGCGGCGTTCGTCTGCGGATACTCCCGCGCCTCGCGCGCCGCGTCGCGCGCGTTCACCGATACGTTGCAGCGGTTCGGCGCGCGTTCCTGCAGGAACTTGGTGGCGTTGCCCCAGGAGTTGTAGAAGTAGCCGCAGTTCACGGCCACGTTGCTCACGTACTCGGTGCCGACGGGCAGCAGCGGCTCCTTCTGCATGATGCCGATCAGCTCCGGGTAGCGCGAGGCCCACGGCTCGTTCGTGTAGGCGCATGCCTCGATCCTGGCGAGGAGGTCCCAGCCGTCCTTGATGCCGGAGCCGGGCCGCGCGCGCTGGAGTCCGCGCGTGTCGAAGTGGGCGGCGGAAGTACAGTCCAGGACGAGATTGTGGCGCCACTTGTTGTCGCGTCCGCCGCCCGTGAACATGGCACGGCCGGCCTTGTAGAAGAGGTTACCGTAGATGGTCTCTCCGCTGTCGCAGTCGTCGAGGTAGATGCCCTCCACCATCACGTCGTTCTTGAGCGCCTCGCACCCGCTTGGACGCCCCTGAGCCTCGCGCAGCGCCACGCCGTCCTTGCCGAAATGGTGCAGGTAGTTCCAGCGCAGCACGTTGCCGCGACTCCCCCAGTCGCGCCCCGTGTACATGCCCGCGCCGTCGCCGGCCTCGAGCATCGCGCACTCGATCTCGTTGTACTGCACGAGGTGCTCGTTGCCGCCATAGCTCACCGCGATGTAGGGCGTGTCGTGGAAGTAGTTGTGCTCCACCGTCACGCCGCAGCCGCCGAACCGCAGGCAGGGCCCCGAGATGCGGGAGAGGCGCCCGCAGTACCCGATGTCGTTGCCGTAGACGCGATGTCCGCACTTCGTGAGCGACTTGCGGTCGCCGCCGTACACGTCCAGTCCCGTGCTGCCGATCTGCCACAGACAGCAGTTCCGGACGGTCACGTTGCTTCCGCCCCATACGCCGATGCCGGCGCGGGAGAGCCACGACGCCTGGAGTCCGTCAAGCGTCACGTCGTTCGATCCCGACACGTTCACAGCCGGTCCCGTGGAGTACTTGAACTCCAGGCCCTTCAGAATCACGTTCGACGTGTTCCGTACGCGCACAAGCGGGTCCTTCGCGAGCGAGAGCGCGACGTCCTTGAAGCCGTCCGCCGTGGGATAGAAGTAGAGCGTGCGCGTCTCGCGGTCCACGTACCACTCCCCGGGCGCGTCGAGTTCCTCAAGCAGATTGTATACAAAGTAGCGGGGCTTCGCCTTCGCCCATTTACCCGGCTTGCCGATGCCGTAGGTGTGGACGCCCTCGGTGGTGAAGGTCCTCTTTTCGGTGTCGATCTTCGCGAGGCGCAGCGTGTCGCTCGCCCAGTCGTAGCACCAGAAGCCAAACACGAACACGCCCTTCGAGACGTCCCAGCGGCGCGGCTCGTCGCCGACGTACTCGAAGGTGCCGCCGCGCACGCCGAACTCCCACTCGCCCTTCGAGAGGTCCTTGGGCGCCACGCCGCGGTCCACCACGTTCGAGATCTCGAGCCAGCCGGAATCCGGATAGCGCGCGATTGTCATGGCGCGTCCGGACGAGATGAGCTCCATCTCCGACCACGTACCGAACTTGGCGGGAAGCGGCTTCAGTTCGCCCACGCCGAACTTCGCGAGGTCGCATGAGTACACCTTGTCGCGCACAGCCGGCTTGAGACGTTCGCGCGTCGCGCCAGAGACGGGGTGGAAGTCGGCTTCCGTCAGACGGCACGCGCCCGTGAAGAGCGCGCCCTTCGCACCGACGCGCCAGACGACGGGCGCAGACGGCGAAGAGCCGCCATCCTCCTTCCCCAGATCCAGCACCGGTGCCTTGAGTCCCGTGAACACGCCCGTGAGCTCCACAGCCACGCCGCCCTCCATGCCCGACTTCACGAGCGCGCGCACGGCGGTCTTCGCGCGGGCGGGCGTCCTGAACGGACGCGCCGCCGAACCGTCACCTGCATCATCACCCTTCTCGGAATCAACGTACAGCACCTTCGGCGCCGAGAGCGCGCCCACAGGTGCGTTACCCGTTTCCGCGAAGGCCGCGCCAACGATCAGTATGGAAACGAGGAAGGTTTTCGCGTCCATTTTAAAGTATCTCTCACATCTCATTGTTTCACAGGGCCAGCCACCCGGCGTTCCACGCGGCGATCTCAGGCAGCGTCACGCACGTCTCGTTCCCCTCGCGCCACAGCGGAAGCGTGACGGCCGGCTGGCGGAATGCCCGCCACGTCGCTTGCGTCACGTCGGGAGGCACGCCGCGCAGGACGAGCGTCACGGGCTTCTGCGCGTCGATCCGCGCGTTGAGCATCATCACGCTCTTCAGCCGCCCGTCCTTCGTCACGCGCGGCACGACGAGCGCGACTGACGGGTCGCGAACAACGACTGGCAGCTTCCAGCCCGCACGCTCATCAGCCCGACGTCGAATGTCGCGGAGGTTGGCGGACGTGAGCCCGGAGAGGTTGATCTTCACATCCTCGGCCGTCACGGCACCGCACGTCTTCCCAATGCCAGGCACAACCGGCACGCCTGTGAGCGCATAGCGGTACAGCGCCGCCGACGCCGCGCCCGACTCGTCCGCCAGCCCCGCCGGCACCGTGTCGCGGTTCCAGTTGCGGTAACCCTCCAGCACCGCACGTTCCGCCGCCAACGGAGCGAGCAGGTTCTCGGCGTACCATTCGTCCGTCTCGGAACGCGTGTCCATGATGAGCAGACTGACGGCGTCCATGCCGTAGGCAAGGCTCGTGATGCTCTCCACAAGTATCCCCTGTGCCGTACGGCTCGCAAAGGCGCGCGGATACGTCTCCACCTCCGGACACCAGCAACCGACCCAATCTGGCGCGCCCAGCATCTTCATCTGCCGCGCCGACGTAATCGCCTTCACGGGCTGCCCGTTCGGGTCCTGGTCGTAGTACGCACCGCCGCCCGGACGCGACCCCACCGGCAGGCCCGTCGCCTCGTGCAGTGCCCTGAAGATTGCAAGCTGCGCGTTGTTTCGCCACGGGCCATGCTGGTAGGCGAAGCGCGTTTCCGGCGACACCTCGTGCATCGCCGCCGCGATGACGCGCGCCACTTCGGCGACACCTGCGAAGCTGAAGCGTTCCCAGGCGTCGTAGAGCGCGGAATCCTTCGCGATGGCCTTTGCCAGCGCAACGCGTGTCCAGCTTCCGCCCGTCTCGGCGTTGAACGCCGCAAGGCACACCGGGCACCAGCATCCTATGTCATTCTTCGTCGAGGCTGGTCGATGGTTGTTGATGCGCAGGTCGTCGTCGATCCACACCCATGCCGGCCTGAACGCGGCGTAGAGCCGCGCCATCTC
>ONRL01000190.1 GCA_900320225.1 uncultured Lentisphaerota bacterium | reverse complement strand
GCTCGAGAAGTGGCGATCGCTCGCGGGGCTCACGGGCGACGAGGACGAGGCGCGCACGCGCGTGATCCTCACTTCCGCCACGAACGGCGCGCGCACGCTTACTTTCTCCTTCACGGCCGGGGGCGTGCTCAACGACTCCGTCACGCAGGACATCACCTTCGTCAACCCGCCGCTCCGCCTCGACATCACCCGTGACGGTTCGATCGACGACGGCGACTCGGCGGGCTGGCACGACGGCCGGACGTTCTACTATTGGATAAACGAGGACAAGTTCAGCGGGGACCGAATCGATCAAGGTCCCAATCTCATTCCGAACACATGGGATATGCATGTGAACGGGACTTTCGATCTCGTCAACTTCTTCTCTGTCGCCTTGGACCTTTCGGCGTTCACGGCGGCCTGGCATGGACGTGTCACATACACGGTCAAGCCGAAGTGGGGCAACGCGAATACCTTCAATTTCTGCTTTGCCGACGTGCCGTGGAACAAGGCAGGGTCTATCCAGACGACCAATGTCATGACTACGGTCGGACAGTCGCTGTCGTCCGCCTCCCTGACGGCTCTGCCATCGGAGGGTTACGAGTTGTCGTATTCCTTCCTTACCTCGTTCTCTGCCAATTCGGGGTTGATGATCTGCGAGGCGAAGTCGGAATACGCCTCCCTGCAGATTGACATAAAAGACGGCGACACGCTTCTCTACAGGTATTACGCGCCGATGACGATCCTGCCCGTCAAGCAGATGTACAACTGGTACAACTTCCGTCACTTCTCGGGGCAGAACCGCAGGCGCGTTTCCGAGCATCATGTCCTGTTGGAAGAGCACAACGCCAAATCGCTTGTCTTCCTACATGGTGCGGCCGTGTCTGAAGATGATGCGGAAATCTGGGGCGACGTATTGTTCAAGAGATTGTGGTTGTCGGGGATGCATGCCGACTTCTACAACGTTGACTGGCGCAGCGACATCGGGTCTGATCTCAACTATCAGCAGAACGCTTCCAACGCGTTTGTCGTGGCGAGCCAGATCGTGTCGACGCTGGCGGACAACATTCCCGGCGAAAAGGTGATCATGGCCCATTCGCTCGGCAACATGGTTGTGTCATCTATGATTCATGACTACGGATTGCAGGTGTCGAAGTATCTCATGTGCAATTCTGCCGTCCCGGCCGAGGCGTATGACGTAAGCATGAGCCTTCGCACATCTAAACTCGTCCATCCCGACTGGGAGGAGTATCCCACGAATTCATGGACGGCTAGTTGGCACACGCTGTTCAAGGACGCCGCGAACGATGAACGAAAATATCTTGGCTGGTCGGGGCATTTCACAAACGTCTTGAGCAAGGCAGTCAATTTCTATTCTGCAAGCGAGAATGGCGGTGACGAGGTGCTGGAACTTGCTGCGGACAACGATGTTGGAATCCTTACCGGCATAACGAGCTCGCTTGCACACCACAGTTGGCATAAACAAGAGTTGTTCAAAGGACGCGGCATTGGCGTCGGGGCGGGCGTTACCGACTGGTCAGGCTGGAACATAGAGGAAAACTGGCGTGGCGAAGCGAAGATTTCAATCGAACAAGCATTGGACATGGACGATGCCGACTTCAAAACCAACACGGTATTCTATTGTTACCCGGCAAGCATGAACTCGACAAACATAAGTTTGCTTGTCAGAGGCGCACATTTGGCACTTGGCATTCCTGCGCTTGTTGCCGCGACAGGTGCCACTGATCTCTCGGTGATACTTGATCAGGAAAGTAACTTTAATCTTGATTTGACAAATCCTGGAATTGCGCATCCAAATGGCTGGCCAAGTAAGTCTGGCTATCCTAATCGCTGGCTTCATTCGGATATGAAAGACGTATCGTATTTTTTCAACTTCAAGTTCTTTGAAAAAGTAATTGAGAAAGGTGGTTTGAGATGAGACGACAGCTAGTAACATTATTCATGGTAGGCGTGGCTGCTTCGGCTTTCGCGCTTAAGAAAGATCCGGCGTATCGCAATGCCAGAAGGTCAGGTGCGTTGGCAAAAATTCAGATACACGTTGTTGATGATTTGGGACAGAACGTTCCAAATGCCGATGTGAGCGTATTCTTGGGGATGAATTTTAGACCTAAAGGCTACTATCTCAAGGGGATAACGAATACAAACGGGGTATTTGTTGCTGCGGGGAAAACTTGCGGTGATGAAATAGTCATTGACGTGACCAAGAAAGGGTATTATTCTTCGTCCAAAAAGTTATGCTTTGCGGAGATGGGAGCGGAACACGATGTCGAAAATGGAAAATGGCAGCCATTTGGTAAGAATGAGGACATTGCTTTAAGGAGAATCGTAAAGCCGACACACCTCGTTGCATTTGACAAATTGATTGACGTTGCCCATACTAATGTATGGCTGGGATTTGATATGGAGAAGCAGGATTTCACTCGACCTATTGGTAACGGTGAAAAAGCCGATTTTGAGGTCAAGGCAGAATGGGACGGTCTGCCAGCGTGGGAAAGCAAGTACTGTAGTGCGGAAATTCGTTTCACAGATATACGAACAGGCGGACACTATGTTAAGAATGTATTTGAAAGTACATTCCCATACATATACTCGGCACCCCTTGATTCCACATACACTGAGTCTGCCATTCGTATCGTAGATCGAAATGGTGATCCGCACACGACAAAAATCCCCTTCGCAAAGGGGGCTTCATTAGTGACTCGCACTCGCACTATTGTTGATGAGCATGGGGAAATTAAAGCGGCGAACTATGGTTGCATAAGGCGGTTTGAAGTTGGCCCCAGCAGGCGCGGAGTTGCTTTGTTACGTATGTCTTATGTCTTCAACCCAACTCCCAACGACACGAACCTTGAACCGAAATGATGTTGTTCACGAACACGGACTTTCGGGCGTCGCTTTCGTGGCGCGGGCGCTTCGCCGGAATCGCAAACGCGGTGAACTGCTATTCGGAGACAGAGGACGTGCTGCAAAATCCGGAAATGCACGGATATGGTGGCGCGTGATCGATACAAGAACTGCTGAAGGGCACGGCCTCATGGCATGCCCTCAACGCTATCCCGTATTACGGACGCGGCGTTGGTTGCGAGGGAGGCTAGAGCGTCAACACGTTCTACGCCGTCAATCCCGCGCTGTACACTCCGGGCTACGGTTTCCATTCAAGCGTGATGGATGACAGTACGCGCAGACAAAAAATCTTTATCTTACCGTTGCCTAACAGAATGTCCGTGTGAGATAATATTCCCGTCAACAACCCCCGAAGAAGGAGAATTGAAAATGGCTCACAAGATTGATCCCGAGAAGTGCGTCGGATGCGGCGCGTGCAAGGAAACCTGCCCGGCCGGCGCGATTTCCGAAGCGGACGGCAAGTGCGTGATCGACGCGGCAACCTGCGTCGACTGCGGTGCTTGCGCGGGCGGCTGCCCCGTTGAGGCGATTGCCGCAGAGTAAGGTCCGTTGTCCATCTCTCGGTTCATATTCCCGCGCCTCACGCGCGGGTTTTTTGTGCGGCTTTCCGTCTTGGCGGCCGCGACGTGGCTGGTCGGCATGTACTGGCTGCGTCCGATGGTCGTGGACGGAGAAAGCATGGAGCCGACGTATGCCGCGCACGGCTTCAACGTGTGCGTGCTCACGGCCTACCGGTCGCGTCCGCCTGAACGGGGTGACGTGGTTGTGCTGAAGTACGGGGGCACGCGTTACATGCTGCTCAAGCGCGTGTTGGCGTTCGAGGGGGAGACCGTGTCGTTCAGCAACGGCGTGTGCGTGGTGGACGGCCGTCCGCTGGACGAGCCGTATGTCGTGAAGAACTCCGGCTGGACGGTGCCCGCGCGCACGGTCAAGCCCGGGCATGTCTACGTGATGGGCGACAACCGCTCCGTCCCGTTTGAAAACCACGTGGGCGGCGAGATCTCGCTCGCCCGCGTAGCAGGAAGGCCGTTGTGGTGAAGAAGATAGTCGTCGTGTTGGTGTTGGCCGCGGCCGTGTTCGCGGGGTGGCATTTTCTCTCGCCGTCCGAAGAGTCGCGCGTGAAGGAGACGTTCGCGAAAATGGCGGCCGCGCTCGACAAAGACGGAACCGAGACAAACTTCGACGCGATCGGCAAGGCCCGGCGCGCCGTGGCCCTGGTCGAGCCCGGCTGCACGTTCGAGGCGTTCGAGAAGAAGTTCGCGCTCTCGAAGTCCGTGCCCGACATCACCCAGCAGGTCGTCGCCTTCCGCGTGATGGCGGCGAACCTGCACGTGGCGTTCGAGGACGTCGCCGTGAAGTTCACGGACAAGTCGACGGCGGAGGTCGCCTGCGACTTCTTCTACAAAGGCGACGACTTCGGCTGGTCCGTGCGCGACGCCCGCGCGCTGGACGCCACGCTGCGCAAGGATCCCGAAAGCGGCCGCTGGCGTTTCGCGCGCGTGCGCCTGTCAAGCATTATCGAGAAATAGCGATGACGGAACGAGAGGCGAGAATTGCCTTCAACATGATTCCGACGGTGGGGGCGGTGACGCTGGCGCGGCTGATGCGCGAGACGCACGGGAGCGCCGCGGCGGCGTATGAGTTTTATCCCGAGAAGCGGGACTGGGAGGGCAAGGAGCCCGCCTGGGAGCGGGAGATCGAACAGGCGGCCAAGCAGCACGTGCGGCTGGTGACCGATCTGGACGCCGACTACCCGCCGCAGTTGCGGGAGATCGCCTCACCGCCGCTCGTCCTCTACGTGGTGGGGGACGCCTCCGTCCTCTCCAAGCCCGGCGTGGCGCTCGTGGGCACGCGCAAGGCCACGGCGTACGGGCGCGAAACGGCGAAAACCTTCGCCGCCGGCCTTGCGCGCGCGGGCTGGGCGGTGTTTTCTGGATTGGCCCTGGGCATCGACGCGGCCGCGCATGAAGGCGCGCTTGCGGGCGGTGGCGTCACGGCGGGCGTGCTGGGCGGCGCGCTGGACATGTTCTACCCGGAGGCGAACCGCGCGCTCGCACGGCGAATGGTTGAAAACGGGGGATGCGTGGTGAGCGAATTCCCGTTCGGACGGCGGCCGGACGCGCAGACGTTCCCGCAGCGCAACCGGATCGTGTCCGGCCTCGCGCGGGGCGTGGTGGCGGTGGAGTGTCCGCTCCGCAGCGGCACGCTCGTCACGTGCCTGCGCGCGAACGAGCAGGGGCGCGCGGTGATGGCGGTGCCGGGGCGGATCGACTGTCCGTCCTCCGCCGGCTGCCTGAACCTCATCCGCGAAGGCGCGCGCATGGTGACGCGTGTGGAAGACGTGATCGAGGAGTTGACGCCGATCGCGCAGCAGAAGGGCGAGAGAACGGAAATTCAGACCACGACAAGCGCACCCCTCCCGTCTCGGTCGCGCAGGAGCGCGACCCTCCCCGAAGTGAAACTCTCGGTGGAGGAGGCGCTTGTGCTGCGGCAGGTGCCGACAGCGGGCGCCACGGTGGACGCGGTGGCGCGCGCCGCGCAGTTGCCGGTAGCAAAAACGAACGCGCTCCTCGTGGCTCTTCGCCTGAAGGGGCGCGTTCGCTTCCTGCCCGGAAATCGGGTGGCGAGCCGGTAGCTTACTTCTTCTTCTTGTCCCAGCCGCGCGCCTTGATGATCTCGTTGATCTTGGCGGCAAGCTTGCAGTTCTCGACCACTTTGTTGCGGGCGAGGACGTCGCAGGACTTCTTGACGCTCATGATCTCGCCTTTCGCCTTGTCGAGCGCGGCGGCGTCCATCGCGTCGAGACGGGCGATGTAGGCGCCGCAGATCTTCTTGCACGCGCCGCAGAAGGGCTCGCCCTTGCAGTAGGAGATCACCTCGAGGATGGCGTTGACTTCGTCCGCGCCGCTCTTGTTCGTGTCGATTTTGGCGAAGAGCTGCTCGGCGATCTTGTGGCGCAGCGCCTTCACGTCGGCCTCCTTCACGTCAGGCCCGCCGTGCGTGGTGTTCGCGTGGCGGCAGGGGATTTCGCGGAGCCAGACGTTGCGGAAGTGGACGGGGTTGCCGTGGTCCTGGAACGCAATGGGCGCGCGGGTGGCGGGTTGTTTCTTCGCCGTGCGCTTCATGTGGTAGGTTGGGCCCTCGTACTCCCAGTTGTCCTGCGTCAAGACGCCGTTGTGGAACACGGTGACCGTGCCGGGATAGATTTCCTTGCCGTCCTTCCAGACGGGCGCATGGAAGACGATGTCGTACGTCTGCCACTTGCCGGGGCCGCGGCTCGCGTTGACGATGGGCGGGTTCTGGCCGTAGATGGCGGAGGCCTGTCCGTCGGCG
>ONRL01000018.1 GCA_900320225.1 uncultured Lentisphaerota bacterium | reverse complement strand
CCCCGCCTGTTCATAAGTCGGGCTCTGGGGGCTCTGATGGCCCCCCGCCCGACTTACAAACAGGCGGGCGATTAGAAGTATACCAGGGACGGCGTTCCACCGCCGTCCGCCGCCAAGGTGGCCAGGTCTCTCGTCTCTTGTCTCATGTCACCTTCATCCATCCCATCCGAAATTAGCGGTTGAAGGTCGCGCTGTGTCATGGTAAAATACCAACAATACTTTCAAGGAGGAACTGTTCCATGACGAGAAGAAGGATTTTGCTCGGACGGTTGGCGGGCGTTTGCCTGGCGGCGGTCGCGGCCGGCGCGACTCTTCCGGCGCTGGCCGGCACGACGCTCGTGGACGGCGTGTTGACGTTTGACACGTCGGACGGCGACATCCTCTACACCGACCCCATCGGCGCAGACGTCACGAAGATCGTGAAGACCGGCGCGGGCCTCGCCCACGTGGAGACCGGAAACCACGTCACCAACGCCTTCTCTGGGACGATCGAGGTCCAGGCGGGCACGCTGTGGGCACCGTACCTCTCCAACCTCGGCAAGATGTCCGCCCTCGACGTCTCGGCGGGCGCGACGCTCGACGTGTCGGGTTACTCCACGGGGGGCACGAGCCTCGCGGGCGGAGACGTTGGGCAGTTCCGCGGGGCGGTCGTGACGATCGCCGGCGAGGGCGTGGACGGCGTGGGCGCGATCTGCCTCACGAACGGCCCGTGGTCCTCCACCGGCAACCTCGGCGACTACATGTTCAAGAACGTCAACCTCTCCGCCGATGCCAAGGTGAACGCCTCGTACCGCACGGGTTTTTCGAGCGGCACGCTGAACCTCAACGGCCACACGCTCACCGTCGCGGCCGGAACCTCCGACTGGAACCGTCAGTTCTTCTTCATCAACGAGACGATCAACCCGAACGGCGGCGCGGGCGAATACGGGCACATCAAGCTCGTCTCCGGCAAGATGACGCTGGAGCAGCAGCCCGTGTTCAACGGCGACGCGAACAACCAGCTCATCGTCGACGGGCCGACGGCGCATCTCCAGTTCAATGGACTGAATGCCGCCCACGCGCCGCCGTGGACGCTCGTGTGGAAAAGCGGAAGAACCTTTGGAACGTCGTACGCCGTCAACGACCCGTACACGAGCGGCCATTGGGGCGGTCCGATCACCAGTTTCAACGGCGCCCCGATCACGAACAACATTGGTAGCGTCAAGCAGGCGATGACCTGGCACGGTCCCGCGACCAACGTCGCCGTCGTGCGGACGAGCGGACTTCTCACGATCAGCAACGCCCCGGCGATCACGAAGTTCAAGCATTCCGACATCTCGCAGCACGCGAAGGCCACGCGGTTCTACGGCACGGGCCAGAATTGGACGTTCGACGGCCTCGGCATCACCGGCGGCTACCTCGATTTTCGCAACCCCGGCGGCACGATGACGATCAACGGCAACACCGCCGTCTACTGGGCGATGGGTTCCAACTACGATCCTTGCCGACAGACGGTTGTCCAGTTCCGCGAAGGATCCTACAACTTCTGGAAGCTCGACTTCGGTTTCCGGCAAAGCTTTAAGACGCACGACCAGCTGCTCGTGCGGGACGGCGGGGACGTCACGTTCGACTACATCATGAACGGGTATACGTCGAGTCCCGATACGGCCACGATCACGCCAAACAGTGCCGGCGGCACAAACGTGATCACAGTGACCGGGACGGGCTCCAAGTTGACGATGCGCAACTACATGTACAACGAGCACAACGGGAAGGGGACGGTGATCCTGAACGTGACCGACGGGGCCGTCTACACGTCGCCCATCACCTCCAACTACCTCTCGAAGGAACGCGGGATCTTCCAGCGGTTCTTTATCAACGTGGACGGCGCCACGATGGCGCTGACGGGCAAGGACGGCTACGCGAAAGGCGGCAAAGGATCGACGAACTACTGGGTGACGGCCTTCACGTTGATGGAGCATGGCGCGACGTTCGACACGTCGGGCGCGACCGGGGCGAAGTACTTGCAGGGGCCGATCGTGCATCCGCGCCCCGGGCGGCGCGTCAAGTCGATTCCCCTGCCGACGGGCTCGGCGTTCACGAACGCGCGTCATTACATCCCGAGTTCGGTCGTCATCAGCGGTGGCTCCGGCGAGGGCACGAGCGGATTCCTGCTCGTGAACGACAGCACGACGTTCGCGACGAACGTCCTCCTTACGTCATCCGGTTTCGGATACGGTCCGAACGACCAGCCCACGGCGACGTTCTACACCAACGCCAATCGGTCCGTGGCATTCACGTCGAACTGCGTGATGGAGGACGAGCCGCCGGCATCGTCGTACGCAGGCATCGTGAAGACGGGCGCGAAAGACCTGGTGTTGCAGGCGGCGAACACGTACTACGGCCCCACGAAGGTGGCGGCCGGCAAGCTCGTGTTCGAGGTGGCGGACGGGCGTCCGCTCGATTCGTCCGTGACGGTGCTGGACGGCGCGACGGTGGACTTCAGCGGCCATGCGCAGCAGATTCCGAACCTGGGCGGCTGCGGCACGGTGGCGAACGGCGCGGTGACGGTGACGAACGCGCTTGTGGCGGTGTTCGACGACCTCGCGGCGGGGAAGTCGCTGACCGTCTCCGGTGCGTTCACGTTCGCGCCGGGCGCGGCGGTGGACCTGACGGGTACATTCTCGGAGGACAACGCAAAAACGGCCTTCCGTTCGGCGACGACGGTGCTGACGGCACCGGGCGGCATCACGGGCACGCCGCCGCTGCGCGTGAACGGCGCGGCGAATCCCTACGGCGCGCTGGTGCTTGAACCGTCGTCCGACGGCAAGTCGCTCCAGCTCCGCTACGCCGCCGGGACGATGGTGATTTTCAGGTGAGGTTCTTGTCCTGTGCGAACAGGTGAAGATACAGAGAAGGAGTCAAGATGAACAAAATCGTGTTGCGAGGAATGATCAGTGCGACGGTTGCGACCTGTGCGGCGTTTCCGGCGGCGGCCGTGGTCGAGTCCACGGATCCCGACACGGGCTATAAGGTCCTGACCGTGGAGGCGGGCGAGTTCGCCCAATACGCGACGACGCTGGACGCGAGCGTGCCGGGCCTCATCAAGCGCGGCGCGGGGACGGCGTGGCTCACGGGCGCGAACAGCGCGTTCGTGGGGCCGATCCAGATCGAGGCGGGCGTGCTGGGCGGATCGAGCGGCGCGTTCGGCAAGACGGGCGAGCTGCATGTCCTCTCCAACGCGACGCTTGACGTGTCCTATCAGCCGAGCACGGGGATGGCGACGCGCAAGCTGTACTTCGAGGGGGACGGTGCCACCGGCGCCGGCGCGATCATCTGCACGAATACCGCCAATAACTACGACGCCATGTTCAAGGACGTCGAGATGACGGGCGACGGCTCGTGGGGCGGCACCAAGCGATACGGGATGAGATACGGCACGTTCACGATGAACGGACACACGGTCACGAAAGTCGGTTCGGGCACGTTCTCCATTTTCAATACGGTGGCCTCGCCCGGGAACATCGTGGCGAAAAGCGGGCAGGTCCTTGTACAGTCGGGCGGGAAGCTGAACGGCGACAGCTCGAACAAGTTCGTCGCCGACGGCGGTTACATCAACATGTGGTGCCTCAGCTACACGACCGAGAAAATCAACTGGACGTACGTTGCCAAGGGGAACGCGCGCTTAGACGCCGGCGGTTTGCACGCGAGCCGCACCGGCTACAACCAGTATGCCGGGCCGATCTCGATCGAGGGAAATCAGCTGAAGATTCTCATGGCGAGCTCGACCCCCGATCTCAGGAAGCTGAGCATCACGGGGCCGATCACGACCGCGCCTGGCGCGAAAGGCAATCTGTACAAGACTGGCGGCGGGGCGGGCGGCGCGACCTGGATCATGAACACGGCCCAGGTCGGTTCCGTGACGCTGGACGCCGGCGAGCTGCATTTCATGGACGCGCCGCTCGTGACAGTCTCCAACGCCTATACGTACGTCAACGGGCCCACGTCCACCAACGTGCCCACCATGACGCTGACGAACACGACGTGGATCGCGCATCCGCAACCCGCCGACAGGTACGGCAAGGAGCGCAACCCGAACCAGATCATGGTCGGCAATGGCGCGAACAAATGGGGGCTGATGAAGATCTACAACGACACGACGGTCACGAACGACATCACGGTCGGCTACGACGGCGCGCTCGGCGCGATCCACCAGAGCGGCGCGCGCAGCAAGGTGTACACGCGCGCCACCACGTCGAACGACGGCTACATCGGCAACGGCGACGGCGGCTACGGATACTGGGGACTGACGGACGGCACGGTGGAGGTGTACGCGCACACGACCGTGGGCCTGTCGCCCAATTCGGTCGGCTTCATCGTGCAGCACGGCGGTCTCTTCAAGATGCTGACCTCCAGCTGGAAGTTCAGCAAGGGCGGGCACGCGGAGCTGTACGTGACGGACGGCGGCACGTTCGACGCCGGCAGCACGTTCACGTTCGGCTCGCAGGACTACTCGAACACGCAGGGCGGCATGGCCGTGATCACCTCGGACGGCGAAGGTTCCCTCATCAAGCTGGCCGGGACCTACTTCCAGTGGCGCACGAACTTCTGGTCGCAGGTCAACGTGCGCAACGGCGGCACCGTGCAGCTGCAAAACCTGGCTAGTCGTGGGGTCGGGTTGGCGCAGGCGGGACTCTCCGAATCGTATGTCAGCTTCGACGGCGGAACCGTGCGCCTCGCATCCACAGCGGGGAACATCTTCGGCTCGGCCTCCGCGCACGACAAGGATCCGACCGCCGTGGTGGTGTATTCCGGCGGCGCGACGATCGAGACGGAGGCCGCGAACGCCGTGTGGACCGCTCCGCTGGTGCGTCCCACCGGCCAGTCGATCACCTCCATCACGCTGCCGGCCGACGTCCTTACCCCCATTTCCTACAAGAAGATGATCGGTCCGCCGCGCATTGAGATCGGCGGCAACGGACACGGCGCGACCGCGATCGCCGACTACGACGACTCCACGCGGACGGTGAAGGGCGTGATCGTCACGTCGCCCGGCTACGGCTACGACGGCGAGACGACGGTGACGGTCGACAGCTGGGACCGCAAGTCGACTTTCCCCTGCACGTACACGCTCGGCGAGGTCGCGGGCGGCGGCTTCACGAAGAAGGGCGGCGGCAAGCTGACGCTGGGCGGCGCGAACACGTACGCCGGCGCGACGCGCCTGGAAGGCGGCACGCTCGCGTTCGCGGATCCGAACGGCTATCCGGGCGGCGACCTGGAGATTCCCGCCGCCGCCGTGCAGGGGACGCTCGCCGCGCCGCTTCTCACGGCCAACACGCTCGCGTTCGCCGAAGGGAAGGGCGTGCGCGTGACGGAGGCGAACACGCTGGACGAAGCGACGTTCGGCGCGATGAAGACGGTGGCGACGTTCACGAATCCGATTGACCCGCCGTCGCTCACGCTCGTGAACGCGGACGGCACGGCGTGGGTCGGCAACCGCCAGTGGAGTCTCTTCCTGACCGACGGCGGCCGCACGCTGAAGTTCGGTCCGCTGCGCGGCACGCAGATTCTTCTTCGGTAGTTAAAAGTTGAACGAAGCCATTTCCGCTGTAAAAGTCTTACGGACGAATTCTTTTATATTGACTTTATTACGACGACGCCTAGCAGCGCCCCGAACACCTCTGCGGCAAGCGTGTCTTGGTCGAGTGTTGTGATCTTAGAGTGCAACTCAGAAATGAAAGCGTACAGCATGGCAGTTGCCTTCATTAGGGAATAGATTCATTGGCGACCCATCCACAACCTATTCACTATTCACTATCACCTATTCCCTAATGGTGGAGGTGGGGGGAGTCGAACCCCCGTCCGAAACGGCTTTGGCCAAACATCTACGCGTGTAGTCCGCCTTTGATCTCGCCTTCGGTACGCCGACGAACGGGCTTATCCGAAAGCAACCGCTTGATTATGCAGGCTGCGGCGTCCAGGCGGAAAACCCCGCAGCGGGTCCTGCTAGGTTATGCCGCTGCGGCTTAGCAGGCGTCCGCCGCGCGACATCGGGGCCGTTAATCAGGCCGCGAGAGCGTAATCGTTGTTCGCAATTACAGTTTTTCCCGTTTTTTAACGAGGCCAACGAGAATCCTCGACGCGCAATCTGGTCTCCACGCATCCCGTCGAAACCGGATCACCCCCAAGCTTCCTTGAGGAAAACGGCGCGTATTATCGTCTTTTTGCCCCGTCCTGTCAAGGGGGATGCGGAAATTTCTGAAAAAACGCGATTTTGCCGTCCGCACCGTCGTCCCGGTCTGGAAATGGTATAATACCGGTCATGAGCGCAAAGGCTAAAGTCTCGGGTTCGGTCGTGGCGGGGTTCCCCTCGCCGGCCGAACAGTACCTCGAACCGCCGCTCGACCTCAACGAACTTTTGGTGAAGCGGCCCGCCGCGACCTACTTCGTGCGCGTCGAGGGCGATTCAATGGTCGGCGCAGGCATCCGCGGCGGCGATCTGCTCGTCGTCGACCGCTCGCTCCGTCCGGCGGACGGCGACGTGATCATCGCCAGCGTGGACGGCGAGTTTACGGTGAAGACGTTCCGGCGCGACGAGGACGGCGTCCGGCTGGAGCCGGCCAATCCGGCTTTCCCGGCCATTCGTCTCCGTGCGGGACAGGAACTCGATTATTTCGGGAAGGTGACGGCCTGCATCCATCGGTTCGCGGGGAAGCGATGATCGGCCTCGTTGACGGCAACAACTTCTTCGTCTCCTGCGAGCGCGTATTCAACCGCCGCCTCGTGGGACGGCCGGTGGCCGTCCTCTCCAACAACGACGGATGCTGCGTTTCACGGTCAAATGAGTTCAAGGCGCTTGGCATCCCGATGGGCACTCCCTATTTCCAGCTCAAGGGCCGCGAGGCGACCGGCGAGCTCTCCTTCTGTTCGTCCAACTACGAGCTCTACGGCGACCTCTCGAACCGCATCGTCTCCATCCTGCGCGAGGAGGCCGTGGACGTGGAGCAGTATTCCATCGACGAGGCGTTCATAACGCCTCCATCACTGGAGGCGTTGGGGAACGGGGAACGGGGAACGGCTGCTATCACCACAGTTCCCCATTCCCCGTTCCCCATTCCCCGTTCCCCATATCTTGCTTATGGCCGAAGGCTCAGAAGCAAGATACTGCGCTGGGTCGGCATCCCCTGCGGCGTGGGCTTCGCGCCCACGAAGACGCTCGCCAAGCTCGCCAACCACATTGCGAAGAAACGTCCGGACGGCGTGTTCCTCATGCCGGACGATCCAACGGAGATCCTGGCCGCGTTGCCGACGCGCGAGGTGTGGGGCGTGGGGCGCCACCTGCCCGCGAAACTCCGCGCCGCGCGCATCCTCACCGCGCGGCATCTCCGCGACGCGCCGGACGACACGATCCGCGCCGTGGGCGGCGTGACGCTCCTCCGCACGGCGATGGAACTGCGCGGTGTCCCCTGTTGCGAGGAACGCGACTACGACGCGGCTCCCGACACCGTGTCCTGCTCGCGTTCCTTTGGAACGCCGGCGACGACATGTGAGGCGATCGAGGAGTCCATCGCTTCGTTCGCCGCGCAGGCGGCCGCCAAACTCCGCCGACACGGACTCCTCGCGGCGGGATGCAACATCTACGCGCAGGTCTTCGCTTCGGGCGGAGGGGGCGATTTCGTGGACAGGACGGTGGTGTTCCCCGTCCCGACCGATGCCACGAACGAGATGCTCCGCGCTTTTCGTCCGGAGATGTCCGCGCTTTTCACGCCGGGCTTGCGTTACCGCAAGACGGGCGTTGTGTTCTTCGGCCTTGAGAAGCCGGGGACGCCGCAGCAAGCCGACCTCTTCGACGCGTCTCCGCCGCCGGAACGGTCGCGGCTTTACAAGGCCGTGGACGCGCTCAACGCCCGTTACGGCAAGGGGAAGGTATTCTCCGCAGCCGAGGGCATTGGTCCGCGCCCGTGGCAGATGAAGCGGTCGAAACTCTCCAAGCGTTCCACCACGCGTTGGGACGAGCTGATGACCGTTCGATAGCTGACGAAAGAAGGTAAAAGGCTTTCGGGAGTCTCGTTCTCCAACCCTATGGCGCGAGGGTGACGGAGATCGTCGCCGTGCCGTCGGCCGCGGCGGGGACCGTGAACGCGAGGCGGCGGAAGCCCTTGTTGGAACAGTCCCACGGATTGACGGGCTTGTCGAGCTCCAGAACTTCCCACTTGACCTGTTCGGGCACCTCCACGCGCAGGACGAGGCGCTTGCCGTGTTGCGCCAGGACGAGGCGGTTGCCTTCGCGCGACTCGATCGTGCCCGACGTGACCATCTGCCAGCGGAGCGGCGTGCCCGGCGCGACGCCCGCGAACTCGTCCCGCACCATGGCCGCGCGCGTCGCAGTGTCGAGCGTGTAGGTGCGCGTGGCGGTTTTCACGCAGGGGCCGTAGACGGACGCGAGGTCAAGCTGGACGGCGTGGAGCCCGGCCGGCACGATCTTCGCGAAGCCCGCGACCTGCTGGCGGTTGGTGCCCACGACCACGAGGTTGTGGCTTTCGTTGTTGAGGCGGAACACGTTCCAGCGCGAGGAATTCTGCCTCATGCTGAAGAGGGTGAACGTGCCGAGTTTTTCGATCGAGTGGTAGTTCTGCGAGCCGAGGTCCTCGGCCCAGCGCACGCCGTCCGCGTCGAACACGAACGAACCGACGTCCATGTGCCCGTGGTTGTACTTCGGCAGGCCGCCCTTGACGCCGAGGAAGGAGGCGTTCGGGGCGAAGCCGCTGCGGAGCGTGGCAACGGGGTTCTCGCCCTGGGACATGTAGCGGAGCGGCAGGCGGTTGGGCGCGTCCACGAGCGGGAAACGCCCCCAGAGGAGGACGAGTGCGGGGAAGCGTCCGGTGACGTCCTCGGTGGCCTTGCCCGTCCGCTTCCACTCGGCTGCGGCGGCGCGGAGGGCGGCGTACTCGCGGACGAGCCAGTCCGTGCGGCCCGTCTGCGCGGCGAACCACCAGAGCGTGTCGGAGAAACGGCGGGAGCGTCCGCAGTCGGAGTAGTTGAAGAAAAAGCCGGAGGTGCCGGTGAGGGCGTTCACGTATTCGCCCGTGCGCAGGAACCCGGGGGCTTCGGAGAGGCCGAAGTCCGTGCCGAGGGCGGAGCGCCACGTGGCAAGCAGGTAGACCATGCGTCCCGTGCCGTAGCCCCAGTAGCCGGGACCCTCGGGGTAGGCGCCCACGGGGGCGTAGGGCTCGAGGGTGCGGGGAAGGGCGTGGACCGCCTCGAGGACGAGCGTCTCGGCGCGTGCGGGGTCGTCCTCGGCCGTCGCGAGGGCGGCGGCGGTCACGCCGTTCCAGCAGACCTGTCCCCAGTTGTTGTTCGTCTTGCGCCACCAGCTGCGCTGCCGCTCGATCTCGTCGAAGCCTTTGTCCTTCATGGCCGCGCGGATCGTCGCGCGGTCGGCGGGCGAAAGCGCGTCGTAGCACCAGTCGTAGCCGATCGCGAGGCCGAGCAGCATCTCGGCCACGCCGAGGTAGTGGGTCGGCACCCAGTCGCTCCACGCGCACGCGGCGAGCATCTCCTCGCGGCAGCGGTCCGCATAGCGGCGCTCGCCGAACATCTGCCAGGCGGAGGAAAGCGCAATGACGCGCGAGGTGAACGTGTTGCCGGTCGCGAGGCGGCGTCCGGTCTGGCGGCGCGGCGGCGCCTTCGAGTTCATCACGTCCTCGGCCGCCTGGCGGACGCGCGCCACGAGGAAGCGCTGCTCGTCGCAGAGGTTCTTGTCATCGCGAAAGCGTGCGAGCGCGTTCGTGCCGGTGATGAAGAGTCGCGGGTGTCCTGGCATTGCCGCAAGGCGGGCGCGGACCTGCTGTGCCGTGACATTGCGGGGATTCTGCGTCTTCTTCTTCACTTCGGGCGTGGCGGTGGTGACGGCGTCCACGGCGGGCTTCTTTGCCGGCGCCGGCTTCGCGGGAACGGCGGCGGTGGAGGCGCAGCCGCCGAGCAGCAGCGCCGCGAACAGTGTGTAGACATGTGCGTGCATGGCGGGAAGTATACCACAAATCGCTTCGGTTTGCCCTTGTGTTTTCGGAACGAATCGTGTAGACTGCATGCTCGACTCGCCAACTGGAACATGTCCATGGAAATCGCAGAACTGAACGGGCGCATCCGCGCCGACATCCCCTCCGTGGGGGCCATGCGCCTGGAGGTCGTCTCCGCCGACGCCGCGCGCGTGGTGGTCCGCATCCCTGCGGACGGCAACGGGAACGACAAGGGGACGCTCTTCGCGGGCGTGACCTATTCGGGCCTCGTGCTGGCGGGGTGGTGTCTTGCGATGGCGCGCGCGCGGGAAAGCGGGTTCGCCCGTCCTTGGGCGGCGATCGTCGACGCGCACGTCACCTACGCGAAGCCGCTGCGCGCGGACGCGGAGGCCGTCGCCGTCTTCGCCGAGGAGCCGCATCTTGTGCCCGGCGCGCGCAACTGGGCCCACGTCTCGGTCTCGATCGGCGACGAGGTCGCGTTCACCGGCCGTTACGCCGTCGGCGAAAGAAAGTAAAAGGGCGTGTGCGCGGGGAATGGTTGTGGTATAATGCGAAGCGATGGGCCGCCCTTGGGTGCCGGGAGAACCGGCGGGGCGGACGCAACTGGAGACCGACATGAACCCATTCTACAAGATCGCGGAGTTCCCCGACTTCCCCGCGATGACGCCGGCGGCGGCCGAGGAGGCGCTGCCGAAACTGCTGGCGGACGCGAAGGCCGCGGTCGACGCCCTTGAGCGCGGTGCGTCGCCCACATGGGACGGCTTCGTTCGCGCGCTCGACGACGCGACGCGTCCGCTGACGCTCGCCTGGGGAATCGTTTCGCACTTCATGAGCGTGCTGAACAGCGAGGCGTGGCGGAAGGTGCACGAACGCTTCCAGCCCGACCTGGTGGCGTTCTCGCTGCGCGTGGGGCAGAGCCGGCGCTTCTACGAGCTCGCGAAGCAGACGCCCGCGGAGACGCCCGTCCGCCGCCGCATCCTCGCCAAGATGGCGCAGGACGCCGAACTCGCCGGCGTGGCCCTCGAGGGCGAGCGCCAGAAGCGCTTCAACGAGATCATGGCCGAGCTCGCCAAGCTCTCCAGCGACTTCCGCAACCACGTGCTCGACGCGACGAAGGCTTTTTCCCTCACGCTCACCACGCCGACCGAGGTGGAGGGTCTGCCCGCGCAGCTGAAGGCGATGATGGCGGGAGACGGCGACCCGGAGAAGGGACCGTGGAAGGCGACGATCGAGGAGGCCGTCTACTTCCCGTTCATGAAGCACTCCCGCAACCGTCCCGTGCGCGAGGCGCTCCTGCGCGCCCGCGCCACGCGCGCCTCGTCGGGCGCGCTCGACAACACGCCGCTCATCGACCGCATCCTCGCGCTGCGAAAGGAGATGGCGGGCCTGCTCGGGTTCAAGACCTACGCCGACTACTCGCTTGCCACGAAGTGCGCGCCGTCCGTCGCCGCGGTGCAGGCGATGGAGGACGAGCTGGCCGCCGCCTCGAAGCCCGTCAAGGCGCGCGAGGACGACGCGCTCGCCGCGTTCGCCCAGGAAAAAATCGAGCCCTGGGACATTGCGTACTGGAGCGAACGCCAGCGCGAGAAGCTCTACTCCTACTCGGAGGAGGAGCTGATGCAGTACTTCAACTTCCCCGACGTGCTGAAGGGCCTGTTCGGACTCGCCGAACGCCTCTTCGGCGTGACGATCGAGGAGCGCACGGGCGACGTGCCCGTGTGGCATCCCGACGTGCGCTTCTTCCGCGTGTGCGAGGACGGGCGCCCGATCGCGCATTTCTACCTCGACCCCTATTCGCGCCCCGAGACGAAGTCGGGCGGCGCCTGGATGAACGAGTTCCGCACGCGTGCGCGGCGGGCGGACGGCACGGTGGAGCTGCCGCTCGCGCTCATCGTGTGCAACCAGTCGCGTCCCGACGCGAAGGGCCGCGCGCTCATGCGCTTCGGCGAGGTGGAGACGATTTTCCACGAATTCGGCCACGCCCTCCAGCACATGCTCACGCGCGTGGACGACGCGGGCGCGAGCGGCATCAACCTCATCGAGTGGGACGCCGTGGAGGTGGCCTCGCAGTTCATGGAGAACTGGTGCACGGACGCGAAGACGGTGCGCTCCTTCGCCCGTCACGTCGAGACGGGCGAGCCGATCCCCGACGCGCTCCTCGCGCGCGTGCGCGCCGCGAAGAACTACCGCGCCGCCAACGCGATGCTCCGCCAGCTGTCCTTCGGCACGCTGGACATGATCCTGCACGTTGGCGGATTCGCGGGCACGCCCGACGACGTGAAGGCGCGCGTGTTCGAGGATCTCACGCCCGGCACGACGGTGCCCGAGGACCGGTTCCTCAACGCCTTCTCGCACATCTTCGCGGGGGGCTACGCGGCCGGCTACTACGGCTACAAGTGGAGCGAGGTGATGAGCGCGGACTGTTTCGGTGCGTTCGAGGAGGCGGGACTCGACGACGAGGAGGCGGTGCGCCGCGTCGGCCGCCGCTACCGCGACACGCTGCTCGCGCTCGGCGGCGGCACCGACCCGATGGAGGTGTTCCGCCTCTTCCGCGGCCGCGCGCCCGAGACGAAGGCGCTTCTGCGCCAGAACGATCTTCTTCCGAAGGAGAACTGAAAATGGAGGCGAAGTCCATGAAGTCATTTTCAATCCACATGGCGGCGTATGCGCTTGCGGCGGCGGTGTTGGTGACGGGGTGCGGAAAGAAGTCCGAGGACGTTGCGAAGCAGAAACCGGCACGTCCGACGCAGCTGGACGCGCCGCCGCACCTCACGTTGCCCGACATACCCGCCGCGGGCGAGACATGCGTGCTGCCCGCATGGGCCGCGCTCACGAACGCCGCCGCCGTCAAGGCCGCGATCACGACGGGCGAATCGACCTGGCCCGCCGAGTTCCTCGCGCCTGGCGCGGTCAAGCTGCCCGTGGACTTCACCGCCGCGCCCGCCGCGCGCGCGAGCTGGGACGTGAAGCTGCCCTGTGACCTGCGCGCGCATCCGGCAATCGAGTTTGACTTCGTCTGCGGCAACCTGACGCAGTTCACGTCCTTCAGCTGCTACCTCAGGAGCGGGAATGGCTGGTACAGCGCCTCCTTCGCGCCCGAGGAGGACAAGGTCTGGACGCACGTGCGGATTCCGAAAGGGCAGTTCCGCACCGAGGGCGTGGTGGAGGGCTGGGAGAAAATCTCCACGATGCGCATCAGCGGCTGGCGCGCCGGCACGAACAGCACGGTGTGCGCCATCGCGAACGTCGCGACGAGCGGCCGCAAGCCCGACGTGGCGATCGTCTACGCGGAGTCGCTTGCCGCGAAAGGCGGGGGCGAGGCAAAGGGCTACATGACGTTTGCCGCAAACATGGCCGCCACCCTGGAGGCGTTGGGCGTGGGGGCCACCATCATTGCCGACACGGACCTCACGCCCGAGCTGCTCGCGCCGATGAAGGCCGTGGCGCTGCCGTACAATCCGTCCGTGCCCAGCAACGCGCTGTCGTCCGTACGGGGCTTCGTGCTGGGTGGGCGCAAGGTGCTCGCGTGCTATTCGTTGCCGAAGGAGGTGGCGGATCTGCTCGGCGTGGAGTTGAAGGGGACGGTGCGTCCGGAAGACCGCGGGGAATCCCCGATCGCCGGTTTCCTGCGCGAGGGGAAGGGGCTTGCCGGTCAGCCGGAATTCTCGCCGCAGCAGTCGTGGATCACGAGCGTGGTGCGTCCGCTTCCGGGCGCGACGACGGTGGCGATGTGGGGCGACGGCAAGAAAAAGCCCCTGAAGCATCCCGCCCTCGTGCGCGCCTCGACGGGCGTGTACATGGCGCACGTGTGGATCGGCGGCACGTCGGGCGCGCAGGCCCAGCTCATGCGCGCGATCGTCGGCGAGCTGGCCCCCGAACTCGGCGAGCGAATCGCCGCGCGCGAGAAGGCGCGGGAGGAGCGGCGCCTCGCCATCCGCGCGTGGCTGGCGGACTGTCCGTCAAAGGCCGGCGAGCACCGCGCGTTCTGGTGCCACAGCGCGCGCGGACTCGGCGGCGACCACAACTGGGACACCTCCATCAGCTTCCTGAAGAAGACAGGCTTCAACGCGATTCTGCCGAACCTCTGCTGGGGCGGCGTGGCGTTCTACGACTCGCAGGTGCTGCCCGTCTC
Organism: uncultured Lentisphaerota bacterium; assembly: GCA_900320225.1. Classification (GTDB taxonomy): domain Bacteria; phylum Verrucomicrobiota; class Kiritimatiellia; order RFP12; family UBA1067; genus RUG572. The sequence goes on along the minus strand of ONRL01000018.1, from coordinate 36,402 downwards.
GCCCGACGTGGCCACGCGCGGCGACGCGCTGAAGGCGTGTCTCGCCGCCTGCCGCAAGTACGGCGTGAAGTGCCACGTGTGGAAGGTGTGCTGGAACATGGGTTCGTACACCTCGCAGGCGTTCGCCGACCGGATGGCGGCGACGAACCGCGTACAGGTGGGCTTCAACGGCGCGGTGAAGGGACGCTGGCTGTGTCCGTCCAACCCCGACAACCAGCAGCTGGAGATCGACGCGATGTGCGAGCTCGCGCGCAAGGGCGTGGACGGCATCCACTTCGACTACATCCGCTACCCCGACCTCAACCACTGCTTCTGCGCGGGCTGCCGCACGCGCTTCGAGGCGTTCGCGGGCGTGTCCCTCACGAACTGGCCGGCGCAGGTGCGCGCGGACGAGGCGCTCAAGCTCAAGTGGGCCGAGTTCCGCGCGTCGAACATCACGAAGGTCGTGAAGACCGTCGCCGAACGCGTCCGCGCCGAGTCGCCGGGCGTGCAGATCTCCGCGGCCGTGTTCCGCAATCCGGCGACCGACGCCGACACGGTGGGGCAGGACTGGTCGCGCTGGTGCCGCGAGGGTTGGCTCGACTTCGTCTGCCCGATGGACTACGTCGACTCCGCCGCCATGTTCAAGAGCCAGGCCCGCATGCAGCGGGAGGCCGTCGGCAAGGCGAAGCTCTATCCCGGCATCGGTCTCTCCTGCTGGACGAACGACGGCGAGGACGCCGTGCGCCTCGCGAAGCAGATCCAGGCCGTGCGCGACCTCGGCCTCGGCGGCTTCACCGTGTTCAATTTCGACCGCCGCGCGGAGGGCGTGCTGCCCCTGATGCGCCTCGGCGTGACAAAGGAGGACTAGCGCCAGCGATAGATGTGCGTGAAAAACAAAATCGCCCTTGATTTCAGGAAAAATAAATGGTATCGTACTTGTGTTAAGTCGATTTAGTCAAGTCTGTTAAAGGAAAAACGACAATGAACCAGGTTCAACCAAGGCATTTGGCGATGCGAATCGCGTACATGGCGGCGTGTGCGGCCATCGTCGCAGGTTTCGGCTCGGCGAGGGGCGACGTGTTCAGCAGCGGCCACTTCTGGCTGCGCGGCGGTATGGCGGTGGACGCCAACGCCAACGGACGGCTGGACGCCGGGGAGATTGTGGACTCGATGGGCCGCACGACCATTTCCAGTTTCGTCTATGACGCGGACGGTACGCTCGCCTTCACGAACGAACTGGTGCGGATGCCGATGCGGGGACTGGCCCGTGAGCTTCCCGCCCTGTACCTGCCGCAGAAAATGGTGATCACGAACGAGGTGACGGGGGCGGGCTACATGCGCAGCAATGCATTCAAGCTGAACAACGTCTTTAACGGCTACACCGACAAGTATTCGTTCATCGTCCGGTTCCGTCCCGACGCCGGCCGGCCCTCCAGCCGCGATTTTTCGTGGATCCTGAATATAGGCTACGGCGGCAACAGCGGGATGCTGATGGGACTTGCGGGCGCCGGCGAAACCCGCACGGTGATGCTGCTCACATCCAAGGCGTCATGGGGCTTGTGCTCGGTTACGAACACTGCATGGACGGAGGTGGGGGTTGCCGTCGACGGCACGAACTTCGCATGGGTTGTCAGCTCCACGACCGGGAATAACGAGACGCAAGGGAGCATCCAGTACCTGACGACGCGGTATGGTGAAATCGTCGGCAACAACAAGGGGGTGTCGACCCGGCCTTCCGGCAGCCTAGTGGTGGGTACGGAGACCCCCACCACCAGCCTGATAGCCATCACGAACACGCCGACCGTACAATGGGCGAGCAACCACGGCAAGGCGTTCCGCGGCAGCATCCAGCAGATTGCGTTCTGGAAGCGCGCGCTGACGCTGGACGAGCTGCGCGAGGCGCTCGCCTGGCCGAACCCGGACGTGCTGAAGATCGGCGTGCAGGACGACTCCTCGTCCGAGTTCGCCGCGCCGGGATCCGCAGCCGCCGCGTCGATGGACGACCGGGCGTGGAACGTGCCGTCGGCGCTGGCCGCCGGCGGTTCGCAGACGTTCGCCTTCCAGCTGAAGGACAAGAGCAACAGCGCGCAGTCGCAGGTGTTCCGCTGGATCGCCACTTCGGATTCCGCCTCCGGCATCATCCGCGTGACGGTGAACGGAAAGACGGGGCCGACCGGCATCGTGAGGCCCGGAGAACGCACGCGCATCTTCCTCGACGGATCGTTCTTCCAGGCGGGCGCGAACGAACTGACCGTCACGCGCGTGGACGCGGGCGCACAGCCGCTGAGGTTTGACGCCGCCGTGCTGGGCGGATCGTGGACGGTGGGGCTGCAGGACCGCAGTTACAATGAGTTCGCGCACGAAAGTTCCCCGACGGCCAACTACTGGACGCTGGACGGAAACTGGAAGAGCGTGCGTCGGGCGTTTCTCGGCTTGGGTTCGTCCAATACCAACCAGACCTGGCATTTTTCTCTGCCCGACGACCTGGCAGGGCGCTATGCCGGCCGCCTGACCTGCGGGGTCGTGGGAAACTCTGCCGCGGATACCGAACTCTCGATCAGCTACGACGGGGTTGAATTCGCCCATAAGGTCAAGCCCGTCACCGGCGACGAGTTCGTGCGGGATCTTGACGCTTCCGATCTTGCCCAAGGGGTACATCGGATATCACTGGTCAACGGGAAGGGCCCCTCTGGCAACTATTGGGGGCCTGATTTCGTGCGCCTGGATCTCATTGCCCCTCCGAACGGGACGATGCTCATCCTCCGCTGATGCGCTGCGCCCGACCCACAGCGCCATGCGGCGGGGATGCCGCACACCTCGGCGTCACGAAGGAGGATTGAATGGACAAAGTAGAGAAAGTGAATCGCGGCGCAAGCCGCAGGGAGTTCCTCGGCGGGATCGCCGCGGCGGCGGCCGCGGGCGGATGCCGTTCCCTGTTCGGGGAGGCTTCGTTCTACGGCCCCACCATCCGCGACCGGCTCTGGATGTGGGGACACCACGCGCAGATGTGCCACAAGTCGGGGTTCAAGGACGGCCGCACATGGGAAGGGCCCACCGTGGAGCAGGCGGAGGGCTGCCGGCTGATGGGCATCCCCAACGACTGCTTCATCCGCTGGGGCAACATGCCCGCCCATCCGTGGGGCGACTACGTCGAGCAGTTCCGCCAGGTCAAGCGCTTCACCTTCGGGATCACCGACGGCGGCAACGGCAGCGTCTGGGACAAGCTGGACTGGGCGATCAACGAGATCAAGCCCGCGTTCCCCAACTTCACGGGCGGATTCCTCGACGACTTCTTCTCGGTGAAGGCGCTCACGCAGACCGAGGGCGCGGTGGCGAAGATCGCCGACCGCCTGCACGAGAACGGCCTGCGCCTCTCGATCGTGGTCTATTCGGACCAGGACGGCATCAAGCCCGCGTTCAAGCCCTACCTCGACATGTGCGACGAGACGAGCTTCTGGTGCTGGCACTCCAAGAACCTCGGGAAACACGAGGAGGCCGTCCGGCGGATGCGCGACTTCATCGGCCCCGAGAAGAGCCTCCTGATGGGCGTCTACATGTGGGACTACACGCTCGGACGGCCCGTCCCTGCCGACCGCATGGAGATGCAGCTCGCGTTCGCGCTCCGGCTTCTCCGCGAGAAGGTGGTCACCGGGCTCATCTTCCACCCCACCTACTCGGCCGCGCTGGACGTGCCGTCGGTGAACCTCGCCAAGCAGTGGATCCGCTCGCACGGCGAGGACCTCTGGGGCGTGTGAGGCGCACGAACCGCGAAACTATGGTATACTTTTCGTCTACGGCGCAGAGAATGAAAACAGAAAAGGAGTAACTGAATGGAAATGAAGAGGTTTGCCGCGTTCGGCGCGGCGGTTTTGATCGCGGGCACGTCTGCAGCGGCGACGGTCACTTCGCCCAACGGGCAGATTGCCGTCACGGTCTCGGCCGAGAAGGGCCTCACCTGGGAGGTGATGCGCAAGGGGAAGTCCGTGATCCTGCCGTCGAACCTCGGCCTGTCCTTCCGGCGGCAGCGTCCGTTTGGCGCCTTTGAGGTGGTCAAGACGGAGGAGCGCGCGTTTGACACGGTCTGGACGAACCGCCTCTACAAGAAGGCGCTTGTGCGCGACTGCGCGAACGAGCTCACGGTGCATCTCCGTGAGAAGGACGCGCCGAAGCGTCTGCTTGACGTGGTCGTGCGCGCCTACGACGGCGGCGTCGCGCTCCGCTACGGCATCCCCGTGCAGCCCGGCTTCGAGCTGTTCACGCTTTCCAAGGACTGCACGACGTGGCGGTTTCCGGGCGACCCGCTCGCGTGGCTTACGATTTACGGGGACTACCGGACCTCGCAGGAGTGTCCGTTCCTGCACCGTTCCCTCCGCAGCGCGATCGGCGAGAAGACGCTCGTGGGCATGCCGGCCGTTATCGAGCTGAACGGGCAGATGGCCGCGCTCTGCGAGGCCGACCTCACGGACTGGGCGGGCTGCTTCTTCCGCGTCCCCGCCGCGCAGCGCGCCGACGCGACGCTCGTGGAGGCGGCCCTCTCGCCGATCCCCGAAACCGACGGCGACCTCGTGATCTCGCCCGCGCCGCGCCTCACGCCGTGGCGCGTGATCGTGCTGGGCGACAACGAGCTCGAGCTGCTCGCGAACAACGACATCATCCTCAACCTCAACCCGCCGCCGGAGGGCGGCGACGCCGCGTTCGACTGGGTGAAGCCCGGCGCGACGAGCTGGGACTGGTGGGCGGAGTCGAACAACTCCCTCTCCACGGAGCTCACGCTCAAGCTCGTGGACTTCGCCGCCGAGATGGGCTGGCCCTACCACACGATCGACGGCGGCTGGTACGGCTACGCGCGGCGTCCGAACCACGGCCCCGGCGTGAAGATCTTCCCGCGCGCGGGCTTCGACCTCGACCGCATCCTCCAGCACGCGAAGGAGAAGGGCGTGGGCATCTGGGTGTGGTGCTACTGGAGCGCGCTTGAGGAGAACGGCGTGGACAAGGTGTTCGCGGACTTCGAGCGGCGCGGCATCAAGGGCGTGAAGATCGACTTCATGGACCGCCAGGACCAGTGGATGGTGCGCTGGTACGAGAAGGTCGTGCGCTGCGCGGCGAAGCACCGCCTGATGATCAACTTCCACGGCGCGTTCAAGCCCACGGGCATGAACCGCACCTGGCCGAACCAGATCACGCGCGAGGGCATCCTCGGCAACGAGATGACCAAGTTTACGCACAACGTCTCGGCGATCCACACGGCCACGTTGCCGTTCACGCGCTATCTGCTCGGCCCCGCCGACTTCACGCCGGGCTCGTTCGGCAACGTGCACGCGAAGGACTTCACGCCGCAGGGCGCCAAGGGCCACCGCTACGGCGACGAGAACGACCGCCGCCAGATCCTCGCCGAGGAAATCGGCACGCGCGCGCACGCGCTCGCCTTGTGCGTGGCGTACGATTCGCCGCTCATGACGCTCTGCGACTGGCCGCAGCGCTACCGCAACGCGCCCGGCATCGAGGCCCTGCGCGCGCTGCCCACGGTGTGGCGCAACACGCTGCCACTCGCCGGTAAGGTCGGCCGCTACTACAGCGTCGTGCGCGAGACGTACGACGGACGCCTCTACCTCGCCATCATCGGCGTGGGCGGGGCCACGTTCGATCTGCCGCTCGCGTTCCTGCCCGAGGGCACGTCGTGGAAGGCCACGTTCTACACGGACGGACCCAACGCCGCGCAGGACGCGCGCGACCTGTCCGTCACCACGCGCACCGTCACGCGCGAGAGCAAGGTCACGCTCACCGTCGCCCCCGAAGGCGGTGCGGTCGTGATCTTCACCTCGGCCGACGGCGCATGACGAACTTTGTGACGGCGATATAGGTGACGCCGAGGGCGAAAGCGCCGACGATGATCCACAGGAGGTGTGCGTCGATCAGGGCCTTGCCTTTATGGACGAGGTCCAAGTAGGTGATGTCGCCCGCGGAGCGCCCGAGTGCATAGCCGATGCCGGCGAGGATCGCGGTCCAGATGCCGGCGCCGAGTCCGGTGAACAGCGTGAACTTGCCGAGGGGCATTCGGGCGAGGCCGGCGGGGATTGAGATGAGCTGGCGGATGACGGGGATGAGACGGCAGACGAACGTGGTGGCGCCGCCGTAGCGGTTGAACACTTCGCAGGCGCGGTCGAGCGCTTCGGGCTTGAGGAAGAACCACTTGCCGTATTTGCGCAGGAAGGGTTCGCCGAGCTTCGCCGAGAGGTAGTAGTTGAAATACGCGCCCGCGAGGGATCCGGCGAGGCCGATGACGATGGCGAGTACGAGGTCGGGGACGGGCGCGTGCAGCGAAAGTTCGCCGCGCGCGGCGAGGAATCCGGCGGGAATCATGACGATCTCGCTCGGGAAGGGGATGAACGAACTCTCGATCGCCATGAAGGCGAAGATGAGCGCGAAGCCCCAGACGGGGGCGAGCGCGGCGATTGCGTCGAGGTGGGAGGCAAGTGAATCGAGCATGGCTTAGGTGAGTTGGAGGTTGAGGAGGGGTTCGCGCGCGTAGGGGCGCGGAACGGTGCGGGTTGAGGTGTCGTCGCCGGTGAGGATTTTCACCGTGACGTCGCCGGTGAAGCTGTCGAAGCGGCTCCAGGCGCAGACGATGCGCGTGGCGACGTCGAGGTCGGCTTCCGAGGCGACGTGCTGGAGAAGGGCGGTGGGGCCGGGCACGGAGACGGGCGCGACGAGCGTGTCGGACGGCGCGCGGCGCGCGGCGAGCAGGCGGTTTTCGGCGGCGTCGCGTCCGAGGATCACGCCGGTGCCGTCGGGGAGGCGGAAGCGCCGGCCCACGAGGAGCAGTTCCACGAGGCGGCGCTCGTCGAGTCCCTCGTGGTCGAGGAGATCCTTCAGTTTGCGCCCGAATCCCTTTTCCGTGAGCTTGCAGCCGCCGGCGGGCGAGGGGTAGTCGACGAGGCCGTACTTCTTCGCCAATTCGAACTGCGGCTCGCGGCGACGTCCCGAGAGGCCGAGCAGCTTCGAGCGGTCAAGCTTGCCCTCCTGTTCGGGGATGGTGGGGTCGAGCAGCTGGGCGCAGAGCGGGCGCACGAGGCGACCGACAAGACCGCTTGACTTCTCCACCACGCCGAGGGACTGTCGGTTCTGCGACATCGGGCGCTGGTTGAGCACCTCGCCGGTGGCGACGAAGTCGTAGCCGAGCTGGGCCATCAGCTCGCCCGCGCGGCGGATCATCGTCGCGTGGCAGTCGATGCAGGGGTTCATCGCGCCGCCGAAGCCGTGGGGCGGCGCCTTGATGAGGGCGATCTCGTCGTCGGTGAAGTCGACCACGTGCAGCTTCACGCCGAGCGCGGCGGCGGCCTTACGGGCAGCGGCCGAGGAGAAAAACGGCGTTTCAAAGGTCACGGCCTCCACTTCGGCGCCGGCGTCGCGCAGCACGCAGACGGCGAGCTGCGAGTCGAGTCCGCCGGAAATTAGCGACAGACCACGGCATTTTTTGGTATACTCTACGGTGTCCATGACGAAAGAGTTTACAAAATGAAGAGCGTTTTGGCAATCCTGTTTGCGGCCACGTTCGGCATTCAGCCCCTGCCGCAGCCGGACGGGCCGCTCGAGCCGTCCGTCCAGAACGAGGTGGACCACGCCGTCTCCTTGGGCGAGCGGTGGCTGGCGGCGCACCCTCCGGCCACCAACGCGCCGGCGGCGCACGTGCCGTCCGGCGACCTCTTCGCCACAAACGGGCTCACGCGCGAGCGGATTGCGCTCAAGCTGATCTCCTCGCAGCGCGCGGGGGGCTGGTGGCTCATGGAGACGAACGCGGCGCCGACGCGTCTGGCGCTGGACATCCTGAAAGGACTCTGATGCACCCCGATCTCATCCCCGGACTGCCGGTCAAGACATACGGTTTCTGCATGGCGCTCGGATTTCTGGCCGCGTGGCAGGTATTGTCGTGGCTGTGCCGCCGTACGGGACGCGCGGCCGAACCGCTTTCGAATCTCCTGATGCTGATGATGTTCAGCGGCATCGTCGGCGCGCGGCTTGAGTACGTGCGCGAGTTCTGGGGGCGCGAGTTCGCGGCCAACCCGTTGTCCATCTTCAAAGTCTGGCAGGGCGGGCTCGTGTTCTACGGCGGGCTGATTCTTGCCATTGCGGTGTTTTTCGTGTGGTGCCGCGCACGCCGCGAGTCGGTGGCGCCGGTCGCGGACCTTTTCGTGACGGTCATCCCCCTTGCGCATGCGTTCGGGCGGGTGGGGTGCTTTTTCTACGGCTGCTGTTACGGGCGCGTGTCGGCGCATGCGTTCGCCGTGGCGTTCCCGCGCCGTTCGCCGGCGTGGGTGGCGCAGGTGGAGGGCGGATTGATCCCCGAGACGGCGCAGTCGTCTCTGGCCGTCCTGCCCACGCAGCTGTTCGAGGCGGCCGCCGTGCTGGGCCTCTTCGCGGTGCTGTTGTTCATCTTCCTGCGGAACTGGAAGACGCGGCCTGGATTCACGACGGGGTGCTATCTCGTCGGCTACGCCTGCATTCGTTTCGGCATTGAATTCCTCCGCGACGACATGCGCCAGCGCGTCGGATTCCTGTCAATCGGCCAGACGGTCTCCATCGGGCTGTTTGTACTGGGAATTTCGTTTATTCTCGTTTCGCTATTGCGTTCGCGCGCCGAAAATTGTAAAATAATCGGACCAACCAACTAGGAGAGATCCTCATGATGCGGAAAATTTCAGTTCAGTCGGCCTTGGCCGTGACGGCCTTTTCGGCCTGTGTCGTGTTTGCGCCCGTGTGCGCGCAAGACGCGGAGGAACCTGCGGCGGCCGCCGCGGAGGACGGTCTGCCGCCTCCTCCATCCGAGGCGAAGCCGTTTACTGCGCTGTTCAGGTGCGTGCGGGTGAACGGCGTCACCCAAGTCCTCAAGCCCGGCGCGTCCGAATGGACGAAAGCGGAGGAAGGTCGTTTCTATCCGCTGGGATCGGCCGTCCGCACGGTCTCGGAGGCGGGGGCGCCCGTTTCGGCCGAGTTCTCGTTCGGGCCGGAGGCGACGATCAAGCTGGAAGGCGCCGCCGAGGCCGCGACGCGCGCCATTCAAATCGGGGAACGCGCGCGCACGCTCGAGCTGAAGTCGGGACGTGTCCTGGTCAACTTGCCGCGCACGCTCAAGGAGGGCCTGTTCTCCGTGTCGGCGCCGTACTTCACCTGCTCGAACCTGGCGGGCGAAAGCCGGTTCGACTATCAGCCCCTCGGTGACGGCGACGAGGTCGTCGTGCGTTGCGTGACCGGCACGATGACGCTGGAAGGGCGCCATTACAGGATACCGCGCATGGCCGCCGCGAACCAGGTGCGCATCCGTTCCACGGGCGACGACCTCTTCTCGTGGCTCCGCGGCGAAAGCGGCGACAGCAAGGTGGTGCTCGACCAGGGCATGACGACGGAGAAGAACTTCGAGACGGGCGAGGAGAAGGACGTGCCGAAGACGTACGAGTTCGTCCTTTCGCCCCGCTGCGCGATCAAGGTCTTCCGCCGCCGGTCCCCGGTGGGCGGGAACATGCTCGTGTCGATGATGGCGATTGACGCCTCTGGCGAGATCAAGAGCCGTTGCGCCTTCGCCGAAGGACGCTCCAACGTGAATTCCGGCGAACTGGTGATCGCCCCCGTTGCGGTGGCGAGCGCCGAGAAGGAGAAGGCCAAGGCCGCGTCCGAGGATACCGAAGAGGTCGAAGCCGTCGAAGCGAAGCCCGCGAAGGCGAAGGCCAAGGATGACGCCGAAGCGGCCGACGAGGAGAAAGAAGAGAAAGAGGACAAGAAGGACGAGAAAAAGGACGAGAAGAAAGACGACTCGGCCGACATTTGACGCTCTTCGCCCTGCGTGCGATTTGAAAAACAAAACAGACAGTAAAAGAAAGACAGGATAAAGAAAGTGGTTATTCATCATTTCAACCGGATCATTCGGAACAAGTGGGTCTGGGGCGTGTTCGCGGTTTTGATTTCGATGTTCTTCGCGTTTGACTTCATCTTCGACGGGCGCAGCGACACGCGCGGGTCGGACGGCGCGGGCAAGTTGGGCGGCGAGACCGTGCCGAGCGCGAAGTTCGACGAGATCCGCGCGGACGTGCTGGCCGAGATGCGTTTCCAGTACGGGCGCGAAATCCCGATCAAGGCCGCCCAGCTCAACCAGGAGGTCTGGTCCCGCCTGGCCATGCTCCGGGTCGTCGACGACTTGAAGCTGGTGGCGGACGACAACGAGGTGCGTAACGCGATCAGCCGCGCGTTCCAGAACGAGAAGGGCGTGTACGATGCCGCGCGCTACCAGGAAACGTGTGCCCGCTTGGGATGGACTGCGGAGCGGTTCGAGGCGTACATCCGCCGCCAGATCTCGCTTGCACGCGTCCGGAGCGTGGCGGAGTCCGCCACGTGGGTTTCGCCGCTTGAGGTCTCCAGCGGCGTGCGGGACGCGACGGACAAGATCACGGTGCGCGTCGCCCGCTTCCAGCACAAGAACGCGTCGTCCATCAAGCTGGACGACGCGGCGTTGAAGGCGTATTACGAGGCTCACACGAATTCGCTCGCGTTGCCGGCCCTCGTGGCCGTTCGCTACGTGAAGGTGCCGGCGGACGACCCGGCGAGCCTCGCCAAGATCAAGGTCACCGACGACGACCTGCACGAGCGCTATGACGAGACGAGCGACCGCTATGGCACGAACGAGTTCGAGTCGGTCAAGGCGCAGGTCGAGCGGGACCTCCGTCTCGAGAAGTCCGTCGAGGCGGCCTGCGACGCGCTTTATGCGCGGGTCTGCCCCACGGGCGAAGCCGATGCCGCCGTCGACCGTCTCGACCAGCTCGCGCGCGCGGAGAAGCTTGAAGTGAAGGAGTCCCGCCCGTTCTCCATTTCGGGAGAGAAGTTCGTGCCGGGTTTCATGGTGGACGCCGCCTCTGTGCTGCCTGACTGCCGGGAGTTCGTCGCCACGGTGGCGGACCTCGACCCGGAGGAGCCGTCTGCGCGCTACCGCGCGATTGCCGGCTCGAACGCCGTCTACGTCATCAGCCTGGCGACGAACCTCTGCACGCAGCCGCGCGTGCCCGCGTACGCGGAGATCACGAACAACGCGTCCGTTCGCTACGACGCGTTGGCCGACCTGAAGGCGAAGGATTTCAAGAAGGCCGTCGACAAGGTGCGCGAGACCGTGCTCGCCGACTTGAAGAAGACGTCGAAGTTCGATCCGAAGCTGTTCGGCGACGCGAACGTCTCCACGTCCATCACCTTTGTCGCGCAGACCGCGATGCGCGCCGGCGCGTTCCCGGATGCGCAGTTGGTCATACCTGCGGCCGTGCGTCTCGCGAAGGGTGGCCTGTCCGAGCTGGTGCCCTCCGGCATGGCGGGGCATGGCGTCGTCGTGTATGTGGAGGACCGCCAGCCGGGCGACGCGGCGGCCGTGGTCGCGGCCGGGCAGATGCGCGAGATGATGTCGCGCGGCCAGTCCGAGGCGACGGTCCGTGCGTGGAGCGAGGCGAACATGGCCCGCCTCGGCGTGCTGCCTAGCGACTGGGCCACGATGAAGGACCTGACGGAAGAGGGCGATGCCGATGACGGTGAAGGTCCTCAGGAGTGATCCGGCCGCCCAGCTGCCCGCCTACGCCCATCCCGGTGATGCCGGGATGGACGTTCGTTCTGTTGAGAACGTGACGCTTGCCCCCGGCGCCCGCGCGCTTGTGCGCACCGGCCTCGTGCTGATGTTGCCGCCCGATGCCGAGGCGCAGGTGCGTCCGCGCTCGGGCCTCGCGCTCAAGCACGGCGTTACGGTGCTCAACACGCCTGGCACGATCGACGCGGGCTACCGCGGCGAGGTGGGCGTGATTCTCATCAACCTCGGCGCGGAGCCGTTCGTTGTCGAGAAGGGCATGAAGATCGCCCAGCTCGTCGTCGTCCCCGTCGCTCAGGCCGAGATCGTCGAGGTCGCCGCCGTCGACGCGACGGACCGCGGTGCCGGCGGGTTCGGTTCAACTGGTGTCTGATTCCCTTTTGCGATATGCTGCTTGAAATCGTCAAATACGGCTCTGCGGTGCTCCGCGAAAAGGCCGTGCCCGTGCCGGCCGTGACGCCGGAACTGGTCCGTTTGGCCGAGAGCATGCTCCAGACGATGTACCGCGCGAAGGGCGTGGGCCTCGCCGCGCAGCAGGTCGGCCGTTGCGAGAGCGTGTGCGTGATCGACGTGCCGGCGGATTGCGAGGAGAGCGAGGAGGTGAAGGCGTTCAACGCCCGCGTGAAGATGCCCCTCGTGATGTTCAATCCGGTCATCATCTCCAAGGACGGGTCGCAGGAGGGCAAGGAGGGCTGCCTCAGCTTTCCGGACATGGGCGGGCGCGTGGTGCGCGCCGAACAGGTGACGTGCCAGTACGCGGACGTCTCCGGCCGGATGCAGATCATCACGGTGCGCGGTTTCCTCGCGCGGGCCGTGCAGCACGAGACGGACCACCTGAACGGCGTCCTGTACGTGGATCTCATGAGCGCGGTCGACAAGTTGGCGATCGCGGACAAACTGAAGAAACTTGCGAAGAAGAACGGCGGTAACCTCTGATGGCATGCGATTCGATTGAGGACTGGCTGAAGGCGGGGTTCGAGTCCGCCTTCCCCGGCAACGACTTCTCCGGCGTGCGCGCGCTTCCCGCGACCGACGCCAAGTTCGGCGACTTCCAGTGCAACGACGCGCTGGCGGCCGCGAAGACCCTCCACATGCCCCCGCGCAAGATCGCCGAGGCGGTCTTCGCCCGCCTTGAGGCCGACCGGCCGCCGTTCGTCGCAAAGCTCGAGCTCGCCGGGCCGGGATTCCTCAACATCACCGTGTCGCCCGACTGGATCGCCGCGCGCCTCGCCGCGCTCGCCGCCGACCCGCACGCGGGCGTGCCGCAGTCCGGCGCGGGGAAGCGCGTCGTCATCGACTACTCCTCCCCGAACGCCGCGAAGCAGATGCACATCGGCCACATCCGGTCCACCGTGATCGGCAACGCGATCGACCGCATCTACCGCGCGCTCGGCTACGACGTGGTGGCGGACAACCACCTCGGCGACTGGGGCACGCAGTTCGGCATCCTCATCAAGGGCTACCGCGAGCTCCTGACGCAGGAGGAGCGCGACAACCTCACCGTCGCGAACCTCGAGAAGTGCTACGTCCTCTCCGCCGCGAAGGCGAAGGAGGAGGACGGCGTCTGGAAGGAGGCGTGCAAGGCCGAGCTCGTGAAGCTCCAGCAGGGCGACGCCGGCAACCTCGCGCTCTGGAAGCGTTTCATCGACATCTCCATCGGCGAGTTCGACCGCATGTACGCGAAGCTCGGCGTCAAGTTCGACACCTACCGCGGCGAGTCGTACTACAACGGCACGATGCCCGGCGTCGTCGCCAAACTTCAGGAGATGGGCCTCGCCGTCGAGTCGGAGGGCGCGCTCATCGTGAACCTCGAGGCCGAGAAGCTCGGAGTCGCGATCGTCCGCAAGTCGGACGGCGGCTACAACTACACGACGAGCGACCTCGCGTGCGTCAAGTCGCGCGTCGAGGAATACAGCCCCGAACGCATCATCTACGTGACCGACGCCCGCCAGCAGCTCCATTTCAAGCAGTGGTTCTCGATTGCGGCGAAAATGGGCTACTCCGGCGTCAAGCTCGTGCACGTCCCGTTCGGGCTCATGAGCTTCCAGGGCAAGGCGATCTCGACCCGCGAGGGCAACCTCATCAAGCTCGACGAGCTCCTCGCCGAGGCGAAGCGCCGCGCGTACGACATCGTCAAGGACCGCGGCGGCGACGAGAAGCTCGCCGAGCAGATCGGCTATGGCGCGGTTCAGCTGGGACAAGGCGCTCGCGCTCGAGGGCAACTCCGGTCCGTACCTCCAGTACGCCTACGCGCGCGTGTGTTCGCTCCTCGACAAGGCGGGCAATCCCGACCTTTCAGGTGCCGCGTTCAGCTGTTCCGAGCCCGTCGAGCGGCAGCTCGCGCTCCAGCTCCTGCAGTTCGGCCCCACGGTGCTGCGCGCGGCGGAGAGCTACAAGCCGTCCGTCCTCGCCGACTACCTCTTCCAGACGGCGCAGCTCTACAGCTCGTTCTACCAGCGTTCGCCGATCCTCAAGAGCGAGCCGGCGGTGCGCGACGCGCGCCTGCGCCTCTGCGCGCTCTTCGGCACGGTCCTCTCCACGGGCCTCCGCCTCCTCGGCATCGAAACGCCCTCCCGCATCTAGGCCGGACATTCCGATTCGCGGCGGGCGCTTTTTGTGGTATAATCTTTCCATCATCATTCAAGCAAGGAGTCTGACATGACCGAAACCGTCTCCGCGAATCCGATGGTCGGATCGCTCATTTTCGCCCTCGGCGGCCTCGCCGGGGCCGTGTTCGCCGTGCCCTTCAGGAAAATCAAGGGCGTCGCGTATGAAAGCTACTGGCTCTTCTACGCGCTGGCGGGACTTCTGGTGTTTCCGCTTGCGCTTGCGCTGATAACCTGTCCAGCCACGTTCCAGACATTCGGCAAGGTGTCTGCGTCAACACTGGCGCAGTGTGCGGGATTCGGCGCGCTGTGGGGTCTGGGCGGTCTCACATGGGGCTTGATGATCCGCTATCTCGGCATCGGCCTCGGATTGGCGATCGGGTGCGGACTCTGTTCGGCGACGGGTACGCTCATCCCGCCGATCGTGACGGGCAATGCCGGCGCGCTGGTGGCCACGACCGGCGCGAAAATCGTGTTGGCCGGCGTCATTGGGTCGTTAATCGGCATTGGCTTCGTGGGTCTTGCAGGCAAGTTCAAGGAAGGCGAGCTTTCGGAAGAGCAGAAAAAGGCGTCCGTGGCGGAATTCAACTTCAAGAAAGGCATGCTCGTCGCGCTTTTCTCCGGCATCGCGTCCGCGGGCATGAACTTCGGCCTACAGAGCGGCGCGGCGCTGGAAGCCGCCGCGAAGGAGGCTGGGACGCCGGCGGCCTGGTGCGGTATGCCCGTACTCGTGGTCGTGCTGTGGGGCGGCCTTGCGGTGAACGCGGCGTGGTGCCTATGGCAGAACAAGAAGAACGGCACGTTCGGCGACTATGGCAAGATGTTCGGCGGAAACTTCGCGGCCATCGCGCTGGCGTCGCTCGCGGGCGTCATCTGGGCGTGCCAGTTCGCATGCCAGAAGGTGGGTGAGCCGCAGATGGGCGACTTGAAGTACATCGGTTTCGCCGTGGTGATGGGCGCGTCGATCTTCTTCTCGTCGCTGCTCGGCATCTTCATGGGCGAGTGGAAGGGCACCGGCGCGAAGACGAAGGGATGCCTTGCGCTCGGCATCGTCGTTCTTCTCGTTTCGTTCTGCGTGATCAGTTACGGCTCCAAATGAGGTATAAGACAATGACCTACCATCTCGCAATTGACATCGGGGCGTCTTCGGGGCGCCACATCCTCGGCCACCTCGAAGACGGGAAGATGATTCTCGAAGAGGTGTACCGCTTCGACAACTCGCAGATCCGCAAGGACGGGCACGACTGCTGGGACCACCAGGCGCTCGCCCGAAGCGTGCTGCAGGGCATCGCCAAGTGCAAGGAGATCGGCAAGATCCCCGCCACGATCGGCATCGATACCTGGGGCGTGGACTTCATTCTTCTTGACGAGCAGGGCTTGCCCTGCTCCGACATGGTGGCCTACCGCGACGCCCGCACGGAAGGTGCGGACGCGCTTGTGGACGCCGCGGTCTCCGCCGACGAGCTCTACGCACGCTGCGGCATCCAGAAGATGCTCTTCAACACGATCTACCAGCTCGCCGCGCTCAAGAAGGAGCATCCCGAGCAGCTCGAGAAGGCGCAGCGCCTCCTGATGGTGCCGGAGTACCTGAACTTCGTCCTCACGGGCAAGATGGCGAACGAGTACACGAACGCCACGACGGGCAACCTCGTCAACGCGCGCGCGAAGGACTGGGACTGGGAGGTGATCGACAAGCTCGGCCTCCCGAGCCGCATCTTCGGCAAGCTGGAGATGCCCGGCACGGCGCTGGGCGGCCTCACGTCCGCCGTGCAGGCGACGGTCGGCTTCGACGCGCAGGTCGTGTTGCCCGCCACGCACGACACGGGCAGCGCCTTCCTCGCCGTCCCGGCGCGTGACGACCAGGCCGTCTACATTTCAAGCGGCACGTGGTCCCTGCTCGGCGTGGAGAACGCCGAGCCGATCACCACGCCTGAGGCGAAGGCCGCGAACTTCACGAATGAGGGCGGGGCGTGGTACCGCTTCCGCTTCCTCAAGAACATCATGGGCCTCTGGATGATCCAGTCCATCCGCCGCGAGCTGAACGGCGTGGACTACGTGGAGGGCAAGGAAAAGACCGCCTCGTGGTCGCTCGCCGACTACGAGAAGGGGAGGAAATACTCCTTCGCCGACCTCGAGAACGCGGCCAAGGCGGCTTCCGCCTTTGCCGGACGCGTGAACGCCAACGATACGCGCTTCTTCTCACCCGAGTCCATGATCGCGGAGGTGCTCGCGGCGGCGGACGTGAAGCCGGCAACCGTGGGCGAGCTCATGCAGTGCGTCTACGCGTCCCTCGCCGACTGCTACGCGAAGATGATCCGGAGCCTTTCAGACCTCACCGGGAAGTCGTACACCTCCGTTAACATCGTGGGCGGAGGCTCGAAGGACGGCTACCTCAACAAGCTGACCGCCGAGGCAACGGGGCTCGAGGTCTTCGCCGGGCCCACGGAGGGCACGGCGATCGGCAACCTCATCGTGCAGTTCATCGCTTCCGGAGAGCTCGCCGACCTCGCGGCGGCCCGTGTCTGCGTGGGGCGCAGCTTCGACGTGGCGCGGGTGTAGGCCGTGTACTACCTGAACAAGATCGTCTGGGCGATGGTCAATCCCCTCGTCCTCGGGATGTTGCTCGTCATCGCGGGCATCGTGTTCGCCTGTCTCAAGCGGAGGCGAACATGCGTGGGCGTTCTTGTGGCGGCGGTCGCCTGGCTGTGGGTTTGGTCCATGCCGCTTGTCGCCGAAGCGCTCGGCGCCTCGCTGGAGTCGAAGTTCGCGGACGCGGCCGTGGAGCATTTGCCGCAGGCGGACGCGATCGTGCTTCTCGGCGGCGGCATGAACGCCGCGACGAACGTCTGCCCCTATCCGAACCTCTGCGCCGCGGCCGACCGCGTGTGGCACGCCGCGCGGATCTTCAAGGCCGGCAAGGCGCCGCTGATCGTGCCGAGCGGAACGGGCTCCGACCGCTGCGAGGTTCCGTTCCTCGTGGATCTTGGCGTGCCGCGTGAAGCGATCCACGCCGAGGCCGAGTCGCGCAACACGGAGGAGAACGCGAAGTTCGTCGCCAATCT
The DNA here is from genome assembly GCA_900320225.1 of uncultured Lentisphaerota bacterium. GTDB lineage: Bacteria > Verrucomicrobiota > Kiritimatiellia > RFP12 > UBA1067 > RUG572. Next base: position 19,147 of record ONRL01000018.1, on the reverse strand, counting down.
CCTCAAGGGCCGCGACCATCCGAAGGTGCTTCTCGTCACGAGCGCCTGGCACATGCGCCGCGCGCTCCTCATGTACCGGCGTTACGCGCCTGATTTTGAGATCGTGCCGGCCCCGTCCGACTACGAGAACACGGTCAAGCGCGCACAGCCGTTGACCGGCGGCGACTTCTGCCCGGACTTCTACGCGCTTGAGACCTCCTGCACCGTGTGGAAGGAAATCCTTGGATACTGGTGGTATAAGATCGCACGCCGATGAAGATCTGCTGGTGGACAGTCTACCCGACGGTTAACCAGAGCGCAATGCTGACGGCGCTCCGCGCCCGCGGCGTGGCCGTGGAGGCCTGCTACTTCGGAAAATACGACGCCTACCGTGGCCTTCTTGCCTGGAGGGAACGTCCGCTGGAGCCCTGGGAGCATCGCGCGTCAACGATTGCCGCCGCGCGCGCGGCGGTGCCGGACTGGGACGTGCGCATTCAGATGGTTTCCTCCTTCGCCGACGGCATCTCTTGGCGCGTCATGCTTTGGTGCTGGTGGCACCGCCGGCCGTGGTTCGCCATGACGGAGGGTTCGCGTGCCCGCTGGTTCGTGCGCCCCGTCCTGCGCCTCTTCGCTTGGTTCGTGAACCGCGATGCGCGCATGGGGTTCTTCTTCGGGCGCGCCGCATCGGAGTTGTTTGGCGCCTATGGCGTACGTGCCGAGAAACGCGCCGTCTGTGCCTATGTGCTGCCCGACCCGCCCGCCGATCTCCCGCCGCGCGATGCAGCGTTCACGTTCGTGTACGCCGGCGTCCTTCTGGCGCTCAAGGCCGTTGACGTGATCGCGGAGGCGTTTCGGCGCGTCCACGCGGACTTCCCCGGCGTGCGCCTGCTCGTGGTCGGGGACGGTGAGATGAAGTCCGTCTTCGACGGAATCGACGGCGTGGAGCTTGTCGGCGCGGTGCCGCCCGGAGACGTGTGGCGTTACCTTGCGCGCGGGCGCGTGGTCCTGCAGCCGAGCCGTCAGGACGGTTGGGGACTCGCGCTCCTCGAAGGTGCCGCGTGCGGCCTTGCGATGATCGGAAGCAACAAGACGCTGTCGGCCGTGGACCGGATCGTGGACGGCGTCAACGGGTGTCTCGTGTCGGCTGGCGACGTGGACGCCCTCGCCGAGGCGATGCGCCGCTACGCGGCCGATCCCGATCTGGCGACGCGTCACGGCGCGGAGGCGAAGAAGGCGGTGCGCGACATGTCCGGCACCGTGCAGGCGGCCTTGTTCATCGACGCCCTCCGGCGCCGGTGCAGTTCCCGTCTTACGGGTGGCCCCGCGAAGATTCTCCATGTCGTTCCGGGACTGGACGACCTGGCCAACGGGATCGCGGTCGCGGTGAGGCGTCTCGCGGAGGAGCAGCGTGCGTTGGGCGCCGAGGTGTCCGTCGCGGAAAAGTGTTCCCTGGACGACTGCCGTGCCTCCGATGTCGTGTTCGTGCACTCGATGTGGTTGCCGTGCGTGATGCGCGCGTGCCGTACGGCGTTGCGCGCGGGCACGCCGCTCGTGCGCATGCCGCACGGCTGCCTGAACCCTGCCGCGTTGCGCCACAGTGCGTGGAAGAAGACGCTTGTCTCGCCGCTGGAACGGCGCATCATGCGCCGTGCCGCATGTGTGCTGGTGACGACGGATACGGAGAAGGCGGCGGTTGAACGGTGGATGCGCGGCGCAGTGCGCGTTGAGGCGGTGGGGTTGGGCGTGGACGATCTGCTCACGTCGGACTTGCCGCCGAAGCGCATGGACGATGGCCCGAAGACATTTCTCTTCGTCGGGCGCCTCCATCCTTTGAAGGGACTCGACCTGCTTCTCACGGCTTTGCCGGAGCGTGCGCAGCTGCGCGTGATCGCCCCGGACGAGAACGGGGCGTGGGCGCGTTACGAGCAGCTCGCACGCCGTCTCGGCGTGGCAGATCGCGTGACGTTCCTCGGCGTGAAGACGGGGGTGGAGAAGATGCGCGAGATGCGGGAGGCGGATGCGCTCGTACTGCCCACGCACAGCGAGAACTTCGGTTTCGCGGTGGCCGAGGCGCTCGTCGTCGGCACGCCGGCGATTACCACGAAGGGCGCGCCGTGGGCGGGGTTGGAGACGCATCGCTGTGGCTGGTGGACAGACGTGGACGCAACTGCGTTGCGGACGGCATTGGCGGACTGCGCGGCGCGTTCGCGCGCGGAGCTTGCGGCGATGGGTGCGCGCGGGCGGGATTGGATGCTCGCTGATTTTACGTGGCGGACCTGTTCCGAACGCGTACGGAACGTAATTTGTGGTATAATACGCGCATGAGAACGTGTTGTCTGACGATGTCGGTAGCGGCGCTCGCCTTCTTGTGCGGGTGCAAGGAGCCCGAGCCGAACGTGCTGACCCCTGATGAGGAGGCTCGTGGATGGTATCTCCTGTGGGACGGAGAGGACCCTGCCAATGGCTGGGTGGGCGTATCGGCCGGATGTTCCAACTTCACGGCGCGGGGGTGGAGTGTCACGAACGGTGCGCTCGTGGCGTCGGCCGGGGCGGACCCCATCCGCACGGCGTCGCCCTACAAAGACTTCGACCTGAAGGTCGACTACCGTCTGGCACTGGGCGCGTCAGGGAGCGTCCTTTACTTCCACAACGCCGAAACGAACGTGGACACGTCGGTCGCCTACGTGCTCCCGCCGCCGCCGCCGGAGGCGAAGGATCCGCTCATGTGGCAGACGGCGCGCATCGTTGCGCGCAGGAAACCCGTCACGCATTGGCTTGACGGACGGATCGTCGAGCGGAAGACGCGTGACAATGCGGAACTCGAAGGGCGCATCGTGCTTGCGCCCGGCGAGGGCCAAGTCGAGTTCCGCAACGTCAAGATCCGCCCGTTTGGAAAATGGTAAAGGAGAGTGTGAACATGAAGAAAATCGTTCTGCCGATCATGGCGGCCGTCTGCGCCGCCGTTTCGTCCGCCGCCGAGCTCAAGGCCGGCTTCGCGCGCGTGGACATCACGCCGCCCATGGGGTCGTTCATGCCCGGCTACTTCAAGGACCGCCGCGCGAAGGAAGTCCTGGATCCGCTCCAGATCAACTGCGTGGCGTTCGCCGACGGCAAGGCGAAAGCGTTCGTGATGCAGGTCGACGCGGAAGCGGTCTCCGACGCCGTCGCCGACCGAATGCGCGACGCGATCGTGAAATCCACGGGCGTCGACCGCAACGCGATTCTGGTGCACGCCTCCCACACGCACGACGGCGGCTACCTCGCCATGCACATCGGCAAAGATGCCTCCGGCAAGCCGGTCTATCCCAAGAACGCCACGGACGTCGACCGCATCTACGTGGACATGTGCGTGACGCGCGCCGCCGACGCGGCCGCGGCCGCCATCCGCGACCTCGCGCCTGCGACGCTCTCCTACCAGCGTTCCGTGGCGAAGCGCATCTCCTTCGGCCGCCGCTACCTCATGAAGGACGGCAAGGTGCGCACCAATCCGGGCACGGGCAACCCGGACATCGTGCGTCCGGCCGGGACGCCGCCGGACGAGACCGTGCAGGTGCTGCGCATCGACCGCGCGGACGCGCTTCCGATCTGCGTCATCAACTTCCAGTGCCATCCCGACGTCGTGGGCGGCGAGACGATCACCGCCGACTGGCCGGGCCTCACGCGCACGGTGTTCGAGGCGGCCACGATGGGCGGCGCCCACTGCATGGTGATCAACGGCACGCAGGGCGACGTGAACCACTGCAACGTGATGCCGCGCCCGGGCGAGCTCAACGGCCTCACGCGCGACTTCGACGCCGTCGACCGCGGCTACGCCCACGCCTGGCACATGGCGAACGTGATCTCGGCGGCGGCGCTGAGCGTGTGGCTGAAGTGCATCCCGCTTGAGGCGGGCGAGATCGGCTTCGCGACCGCGACCGTGCGGGTGCCCGCGCAGAAGGCGAAGGATTCGGACGAGAAAAACCTCGCGTGGGCGATGGAGGTCTGCGCCAAGCACGAGGCCGGGCGCGACGCCGAATTGCCGTGGAAGGAGATGGAGCTCACCACCGAGGTGGCGCGCGCCGCGCGCATCCGCCGCATGGCGAACCATCCCGATTACCACGACTTGCCCATCTATGCCGTCTCCATCGGCAAGTCCCTTGCGTTCGGCGGCTTCCCCGGCGAGCCGTTCAACGACATCGGCAAGGCCGTGAAGAAGGCCTCGCCGTTCACGCTCACGATCCTCTCCTGCCTCACCAACGGAAGCCGCGGCTACTTCCCGTTCTCCGACTCGTTCAAGGAGGGCGGATACGAGGCGGCGACCTCGCCGTTCGGCGAGACGGTGGCCGACGACCTGATCGCGGGTCAGAAGAAGCTCCTGCAGTCGCTCTACAAGTGAGATGGCATAATTTCGCGCTTGCTTTTTCCGGCAGAATTCCGTATCATATACCCCGTTTTCCCATTGGAGGGATGGCCGAGTGGCTGAAGGCAGCGGTTTGCTAAATCGCCATACGGACTAATCTCCGTATCGGGGGTTCGAATCCCCCTCCCTCCGCCAATGGTAGTGAATAGGCAATAGTGAATAGGTTCCAGGTGGCAGGCGGTGGTTTATGAATGCAGTTTTCTTCGACATGGACGGCACGCTGATCGATTCGCGTGCGGACTTGGCGGCGGCGGTGAACGCGACGCGCAAAGAACTTGGCTTGGCCGAACTGCCTCTGGAGGACGTGGTGGCGTGCGTGGGCAATGGCGCGCGCTACCTTCTGGAACACGCCATCCCCGAGGCGACCGGGCGTTTCGACGAACTCTGGCCGATGCACCTGCGCAACTACGGCGCGCATCTCTTCGACACGACCACGCTCTACCCCGGCGTGCGTTCGACGCTTGCGGAACTTCACGACCGCGGCTGGCTGATGGGCATCGTCACGAACAAGCCCGGCACGTTTACGCGCCAGATCCTTGACCACTTCGGCATCGCCCGCTATTTTGGCGCGGGCGTGGTGGGCGGCGGCGACTGCGCGGAGATGAAGCCTTCTGCGCTGCCGCTCCGCGAGGCGGCTTCGCGTTTGCGCGGGCACCGCGTCTCGTCGCACGACTGGATGGTGGGCGACAACTGGACCGACATGCAGTGCGGGTGCAACGCGGGAGTGAAGACCGCGTTCTGTACGTTCGGCTTCGGGCATCTGCGCGAGAGCCGCTGCAACATCAAGATCAACCGGTTCGAGGAACTGCTTCGGTACTGCAAGGCGGAGGATTGACATGGAGCGGAAAATCATGCCCCTCGGGGCCATCGGCGCGAACTGCGTGATCCTCTGGGAGGATCCTGCTGCGGCTTGGGTCGTCGATCCGGGCGCGGAATCGGAGTCCATCAACGCATTTCTTGAGAAGAAGGGCCTCACGCCTGCGCTTGTCCTGCTGACGCACGGGCATTTTGACCACATTGGTGCGCTGGACGGGCTTCTTGCACGCCATCCGGGTCTTCCCGTGCACATCGGGCCGGGCGACGTGCCGATGATCGGCCATCCGCAGAACGCCTGGCCGCCGGACTACGAGGCGGTGAAGAAGCCCGCTTCGCTCGCCGCCGACCTTGTGGACGGCGCGACGCTCACGGCGGGTGGACTCACGGTGCACGTGATCGCCACGCCCGGGCATACGCCCGGCGGCGCCTGCTTCCTTTTCGCAGAGCAGAAACTCCTCCTCACGGGCGACACGCTCTTTGAAGGGTCGTGCGGGCGCACGGACTTCCCCGGCGGCAATCCGCGCCAACTCAACGAATCGCTCCGCCGACTCGCCGGCCTTGACCCCGAGCTGACGGTGGTGCCCGGCCACGGGTCAATTACAACGATCGCGCGCGAGGTCGCCACGAATCCGTTCCTGCAATGACGTGGTTGCGGCAATGGAAGGCCCGCGACGTGCTCAAGCTGCTGGCCGTCGTGTTGCCCGCGTTGCTGTTCGTCGGCGCGGGGCTCGGATGGATCATGCACGAGTACCACCGTCAGGCCGTCGAGAAATCGTCCGACCGCGCAGACGTGGCGACGATGAAGTTCTATCGCGAGACGCAGGATTTGCTGGAAGACCTGTCGTCGGGCCCGTTGCAACACGTGCGTGCGCAGCGGCTGTTGGAGAGCCGTCTGGCGTCATTTGTCGCGCGGCGCGGCGGCCAGGCGGCGCCGTTCCCCTCGGCGACGGCGGCGTTCCTCTGGAATTCGGGGCGGATGCTCTGGTCGACGAACCTCGTGGGGGACTGCCAGTATCTGGCGACGACGCCTTTCAAGACTTCGATCCGCCTCAAGTCGCTGGGGGTTGACAACTTGGGTTGGCAGCCCTTGCGGGAACTGGGGGCGGATTCAGACGCGGTAGTCGTCTGGTCTCGGAATAAGCGCGGCAAGCACGTGTGCGGGCTGGTGGTCGGTCCGCCCGGTGATGAGGAACTGCCGTCGCGCACGGGCTACGTCGTTGCGGGCGTGCTCTTGGCGGGCGTGGGGTTGCTGCTCCTCGCGGGGGGCGTGTCGCTTGCCGTGACGGTGCTGCGGGCGCGGGGGGAGATGGAGCGGCGGAACACCTTCGTGTCCAACGCCGCGCATGAGGTGAAGACGCCGCTCGCGAGCATTCTCCTGCGCGCGGAGCGGTTGGTGGACGGCGCGTACGAGACGGAGGAACGGCGCGCGAAGGCCGCGGGCGTGATTCTCGAACAGGGACGGGAGCTGCGGCGCCGCATCGAGCGCCTGCGAGACTTCGACCGTCTCGAGCGCGGCATGCGCACATACGACCGGCAGGCGTTCGATCTCGGGGAGGCGGTGCGCGAGACGGCGCGTCCGCTGGAAGAACGCTTTGAGGCGCACGGGCTTGACTTGGCGGGCGTCGCGTCCGTGCGGATGGTCGGCGACCGCGACTCCGTGATGGAAATCGTGGAGAACCTGCTGACCAACGCGGCGAAATATGCGGCGCACGTGGGGCCGGTTTCCGTGTGCGTGGCGCAGGCGGAGAACGGACGGACGGCGGTGGTGCGCGTGCTGGATGGCGGTCCCGGCCTTTCGGGCGCGCAGCTGAGGCGCGTGTTCGACCGCGACTGGCGTGCGTCGAACGACCTCACGAAGTCGGTGGGGGGCTGGGGCGTGGGCCTCGCCTTTGCGCGCGACCTCGCGCGCGACATGGGCGGCGACCTGTCCGTCGCCGCGCGCCCGGACGGCGGTTGCGCGTTCACGCTTGAATTACCCCTGGGGACTGAAACAGAAAAGGAGGCGACATGACGGACATACTGATTGCCGACGATGAAGCCGAGCCGCGCGACTCGGTCGTCGAGATGCTCGAGGACGAGGGCTACGCCGTGCGCGTGGCGAAGGACGGCGGCGAAGCGCTTGCGCTGTACGCCGCGAGACGTCCCGATCTGCTGTTGCTGGACGTCAAGATGCCGGTGAAGACCGGCTGGGAGGTGTGCCGGGAGATCCGACGGGGGGACAAGTCGTTGCCCATCCTCATGCTCACGTCGTTCGGCGAGGAGGATGACAAGGTGCGCGGGCTCACGATCGGCGCGGACGACTACATCGTGAAGGACTGCGGGGCGCGTGAGCTCCTGGCGCGCGTGAAGCGGCAGTTGGGGCGCGTGGTGCAGATCGCCGCCGAACAGAACCGGGCGGGGCAGAACCGCGCCGAGCCGGCGCCGGCCACGCCGCAGCCCGGCGACGAATTCGCGTTCGGCGCGCACCATAAGGTGGATCCGAAGCGGTTCGTGCTGCTGGACGGACGCCGGCGCGAGACGAAGCTTTCGAAGCGCGAGCTCGCGGTTCTCCGGCATTTCGCGGACCATCCGAACGAGGTCGTGGAGAAAGAGGATCTGCTGCGGCGGTTCTGGGGGATGGACAACCTCGAGCGGATCGAGTCGCGCGTGCACGACACGCTCATCTGGGGTCTTCGTGAAAAGCTCGGAAGCGACAAGGACGTGATCGAGACCGTGCACGGCATCGGCTGGCGCTATCGGACTTGACCCGCGAGCGGACAGGACGAGCAGTCGGGGTGGACGGCGAGGCAGTACTCGCGGTGGGTCTGGATGAGACCCTGCACGAGCAGGCCGTTCCCTGCATAGAGAGCCGGATTGTGGTCGCGCCCGAACAGGCGGAACGCCATGAGGCGGACCGTTGAATTGATGTCTTCGGGGAAAATCCACTCCGGCACGCGGGCAAGCCGCTCCTCGGCTCGGGCGAAGGGTATCAGCACGTTCGTGAGCATGGCGGCGGCGCGTCGCGCGCCAAGGGGACGCGCCGCGCGCAGGATGTCGAGAGCGTCCTGCTGCCCCTTGCGCACGGCGAGGTCGCAGGCGTCCAGCCGCCGCAGAAGCCCCGGCAGGGCGCCGGCGAAGAGCAGGGCGGCCTCGTCGATGCGCCGGGCGGGCGAGTTGGACGGGCGCACGTTCGCGGTGCGCCAGGGCACGCGCGGCGCGACGCCGAGGTCGGCCGCGCAGGTGAGCGCGGTGGCGGCGGCGTGCGGGCTCGGCGGAAGCTCGCGCCACGGGAGCGTCTGGGCGAGGGCGCGGAAGGGCCGGGCGTTGTGTTTGTAGCCGAAGGCGGCCATCATCTCCTCGTAGAAGGTCTGGGCGCGGTCGCCGTTTCGCACGAACAGCGCGGCGAGGCGGCGCGCCTTGCCCTCGAGGCGCCTTTCGCCGGCGGCGCGGAGAAGGGCGAGCGCCGCGTCGGGCGCGTGGGCGAAGGTGAGTTCGCAGGGACGCGGCGTGTCGGGCAGGTGCGCGTAGGGATAGGCGGCGAGGTCGATCGCGTCCGGCGAGAAGTCGGGCCGCGTGCGGAGGGCGTCTCCGATGCAGATGCGCACGCAGTGCGGCGGCAGGGTGCCGTCGTCCGCGACGGGCGGCGGACCGGGATGCCAGGTGACGTGTGCGACGACGCCGGCGTAGGCGGGGTCGCGCCCGTGCCCGTGCGCGGTCCAGTCCGCCGCACGCACGTGAACCTCCACGTCGCCGCGGACCCTGCGGCGGTCGTCGCCGATTTCCAGCACGGCGTCTCGGAAATCCGGCCCGGCTTCGAGATTCCAGCGTCCGGGATCGACCACGCGTACCGGCGCGCCGCCCGCCGTGCGCAGCTCGCCGGGGCGCAGCGCCGCGTCGTACCAGATGGCCTGAACGTGCCGCTCGGAGACGATGTCGTCGTTTCTGTACATAAGCCCTCCATTCCTTTTTGTTCGGACGGCAAACATGATAGCACGTCCGCCGTGCGGGGGCTAGGGGGCAAACTGTCAAACGTTTGCAACAGAATTGTATGCGAATTCGCGCATGGTGGGACAGGGGAGACTCGAACTCCCAACCCCCGGTTTAGGAAACCAGTGCTCTGTCCAGTTGAGCTACTGTCCCGAATTGGACGGCGAGTATGATATCAAATATGCGCTTCACAGGCTAGGGGCATTTTGGTAAAATCTTCGCCAAGGAAAAACGGCATGAACGTTGTGGAGACAGGCATGATCGCGTGCTGGGCGCTGTGCGCGGCCGGTTTGGCCGCGTATGCGGCCTCCGTGGCGCGTGAGATCACGTACGTGACGCTGGCCGATGGGCGTAAGACGGAGCGGCGGCTGCCGCTCGTCATGCGCCTGTTGCTGCCGTTCGTCCCGAACCTTCGCCGCCTTGTCGGCGGCCGGCAGTTCGCGGCCGTGCGCGCGCAGGCGGACCAGATGATCGTCTCGGGCGGGCTGGAGGGCCTGCTGACGGGAGCGGAGTTCGTGGCGCTCAAGTTCCTCGTGCCGATCGTCTGCGGCGTCGCGTGGGCGGCGTTCGTGTTCGCGCTGTCCGGCCTGTTGCCGGACTCGTTCGTGTCGGACAACCGCGTGCTGCTCGTGCTCATGGGCGTGCTCGTGTTCTACGCCTATCCGCTCATGTGGCTGCGCGGCACGGTGAAGCGGCGGCATTTCGCGATCATGCGCGCGCTGCCGTTCGTGCTGGACCTCCTCACGCTCAGCGTGGAGGCGGGCATGGACTTCATGAGCGCCCTCCAGCGCAACTGCGAGCGGCGCAAGCTCGATCCGCTGAACGAGGAACTCATCCGTATGACGCATGACGCGCGAGATCCAGGTGGGCACGCCGCGCCGCACGGCGCTGAGGAACATGTCCGAGCGCGTGCGCCAGCCGGATCTGCGGGTCGTCGTGCACGCGCTCGTGCAGGCGGACGAACTGGGCGTGCCGATCGGCTCCATCCTGCGCATCCAGTCCGACCAGCTCCGCAGCCGCCGTTTCGACCGCGCGGAGAAGTTGGCGCACGAGGCGCCCGTGAAGATGCTGGGGCCGCTCATGCTGTGCATCTTCCCGGCCGTCTTCGTCATCCTCCTCGGCCCGCTTCTCCTGCAGGCATCCAAAAGCGTTTTCTAACAGGGACACACAATGACCACACAACTCGAACTCCTCGTGACGGAAGGTCCGCTGAAGGGCCGCCGATTCGTCGTGCCCGACGAGGGCCTGCGGCTAGGCCGGTCCTCATCCTGCGAGATCTCGATTCCCGACCCATCCCTCTCGCGCAACCACTGCCTTCTCGAGGCGCGCGACGGCGGCCTGTGGGTGACGGACCTCGCGAGCGCAAACGGCACGGCCGTGAACGGCGTTCAGCTGGGGCCGGACTCCCGGTGCCTCAAGCCCGGCGACAAGGTCGCCGTGGGCGATTCGGTTCTCGAGGCCGTGGCGACGGGAGCGCCCGCGTCGGCCGAGGCCCCCGTGCTGCCGAAGATCGACCTTGGTCTGGGCGGCACCGAGCAGCCGCCGGACGAGGCGGCGTTGCCGCGGTCGTCCGGGCGGCGCTTCCTTCTTTGGGCCGTGGCGCTCGCCTGCGTGCTTGCCGCGGCCGCGTTGTTGCTCCTGCCGGTCCACACGGATTCGGAAGAGGCACCGGAGCCGCGCGCGGCGGAGGCGGACGAGCTCGTTTCCTTCACGTTCGAGAAGGTGAAAGCCGATTCACGCGCCATCTACCGCTACGCCCTCGCTTACGACGGACAGTCGCTGCATGTGGCGATCGACGACGTGCCGGAGGCGAACCGGCACGTGAAGAAGACCGTAGAGCTCTCGGCCGACGCGCGCGCGCGCCTGGCGAAAATCCTCTCGTCGCCCGAGCTGTACCGGCTCGCGCCCGAGTACGCGGGCAACCCCTCCGAACCGGGTTCGCTGAGGAGTTTTACGTTGCACGTGATCCGCACCGCGCGCGTGTTCGACCTGTCAATCGAGAACAAGTCCGAGCCGGAGGTGTTCCAAGACGTGCGCGGGCGCCTGGAGGCGTTTGCGAAAAGCGAACTCGGCATCTGGGCGATCCAGTCCTCGGTCGCGGAACTCGTGGCGCTGAGCGCCGACGCGCGCCGGGTGGCCGACGCGAAGTGGGCCGAACGCGAATCGAAGTTCGGCAACCTCGCCGAGGCGCTGCGGAAGTACGACGAGGCGTTGCAGTACCTTGAGACGGTGGACCCGAAGCCGGCGGACTACGAGCAGGTCCGCACGCAGCGCGCGACGGTGGCGCAGGAACTTGAGCGCGTCTACGTGCAGCACCGCGGCAACGCCGATCAGGCCATCGGCACCCAGAACTGGGAACAGGCCCGCTACGAGCTGCACGTCTTGTTCGAGTTGGTGCCGGATGCGAAGGACGAACGTCATCAGGATGCCTCGCGCAAGTTGCTGGAAGTCGAGGCGCGGATGAAGGCCAGGCGGTGAAAGGTGGTGGAGCGATGAACGGAAAGCTGTTGAACGGTGCGTTGTTGGCGGTTGCCGTGGCGGCGCTGACGGGGGCGAAGCCCCTGCCGATGCGCCTGGACGTGACGGGGCAGCCGGAAGGCGCGAAGGTGTTTGTGGACGGCACGTTGCGCGGCACGCTGCAGGGCGTCTCGCCGTGTTCCGTGACGCCGCTTGAACCGGGACGCCACCGGCTGCGCGTGGAGGCGCCTTTTTACCGGCCCCTCGACGCGTACGTGCGGCTGGACGAGTCGGAGAACTTCGTGTCGAAGGCCGTCGACCTCGAACCCGAACGCGGGCTCGTGCTCGTGAAGACGAAACCCGCCGGCGCCACCGTGACGTGCCGCGGAAGTTCCCTGGGCACCACGCCTCTGCTCGTCACGACGCTGCCGTGCGGTCCCACCTACACGCTCGAACTGTCGCTCAACGGGTACCAGAAGAAACGCGTGGAGATTCGCACGACCGACCGCACGCCGCTCGTCCGCGACGAGGAGCTGGTGCTGGATTCGGGGCTGGTCTACTGCACGACCGAACCCGCCGGCGCCACCGTGCTCATGAACGGCATCGACCGGGGCGTGACGCCCGTGGAGGTCATGGTCCCCCGCGGCGGCGCGGTGCTGACCTTCCGGCTCGACGGTTACCAGGACGCGGAGAGGTCGGTCGGCATGTCGGCGGGCGAGCGGCAGACGCTCGCGGTGAAGATGGAGGGCCGCCCCGCGCGTCTCACCGTGGTGACCGAACCCGAAAAGGCGAAGGTCTTCCTCGACGAGAACTACCAGGGGAAGTCGCCCGTGACGATTTCCTCGGCCGCTCCCGGCGCGCACGAGATCCGCGTGGAGCTTCCCGGCCACGCGCCGCTGACGCGCACGGTCCAGCTCGTGAACGGCGGCGACGCGACGGAGACGTTCAAGCTGGAGAGCGTGCTCGGGCGCCTCGAGGTGATCACCACGCCGGCCGGCGCGAAGATCTCCGTTGACGGAAAGGTCGAGGGCGTCACCCGCGCCCAAGGGGATTCCGAGAAGTCCCGCATCCTGATGATCGAGAAGATCGCGGCCGGCGAACACGCCGTATTCGCCCATCTCGACGGCTATCTGGACGTCTCGCGCAAGGTCGTGGTGGACGCGAAGGAGACGAAGCAGCTCTACATCTCGCTCAAGCGCAACTTCACGCCCGACACCGAGGTCGAGACGATCAATGGCGCGCCCGTGCGCGGCGTGCTCGTGAAGGAGAAGACGACCGAGGAGCAGCTCGTGCTGGAGCTCAGGCCCGGTGTGGAACAGGCCATCCGGCGCGAGACGATCCGCAAGATCACGAACCTCAAGGAGTGATGAAGGCGCGCCTCGACCAGTTGCTCGTCGCGCGCGGCCTCGCCGCGTCGCGCACGGTCGCGCAGGCGCTCGTCCTCGAGGGGAAGGTGCGCGTGGCGGGGCAGGTCGAGCGAAAGGCCGCCCGGCTCCTGCCGGACGACGCGGAAGTCGAAGTGGAGGCGCCGCCGCGTTTCGTCTCGCGCGGCGGCGAGAAGCTGGAAGGGGCCTTCGCGGCGTTTCCCGGATGGACGGTCGAGGGGCTCGTGTGCCTCGACGTGGGCAGCTCCACGGGCGGGTTCACCGACTGCCTGCTCCAGCACGGCGCCGCGCGCGTGATGGCCGTGGACGTGGGCACGAACCAGCTCGCCTACAAGCTCCGCGTCGATCCGCGCGTGTGGGTGCGCGAGAACTTCAATGCGCGCTACCTCACGGTGGACGACCTGCCGGAACGCCCGGCGCGCGCCGTCACCGACGTGAGCTTCATCTCCCTCAAGCTCATCCTGCCGCCGATGGCGGACGTGCTCCTGCCGGGCGGCGAGATCGTCTCGCTCGTGAAGCCGCAGTTCGAGGCCGGGCGCGGACAGGCCCCCGGCGGCGTGGTGAAGGACCCCGAGGTGCGCCGTCGCGTGGTGGAGGACGTCTCGCGTTTCGGACAGGAGACGCTCGGCCTCGCCTTGCTCGGCGTGGCGGAGTCGCCCGTCCGCGGCCGCGAGAAGGGCAACGTGGAGTACCTCGCCTGGTGGCGAAAACCGGCCTGAACGAGAGACTGACAAACGGCCGTTTTTTTGATATACTACGCGCCATGAAAACATGGCTTGCATTCTGGTCCGGGATTTTCAAGAACAACCCGACGTTCCGTCTGGTACTGGGGCTCTGCCCCACGCTCGCGGTGACGACGTCGCTCGAGAACGCGCTCGGCATGGGACTCGCGGCGTCGTTCGTGCTCGTCTGCTCGAACGGCCTCGTCTCGGCGTTGCGCAAGGTGATTCCCGCCGCCGTGCACATCCCGTGCTACATCGTGATCATCGCCACCTTCGTGACGGCGGTCGACCTGCTCATGCAGGCGTACCTCCCGGCGCTCTCGGAATCGCTCGGCATCTTCATCCCCCTCATCGTCGTGAACTGCATCATCCTCGGCCGCGCCGAGGCGTTCGCGTGCAAGAACGGCGTCGTCGAATCCCTCGCCGACGGTCTCGGCACGGGCGTCGGCTTCACGCTGGCGCTCGCGCTCGTCGCCGCCGTGCGCGAAATCCTCGGGGCCGGCTCGCTCACCGTGTGGGGCGACATCGCCATCAAGAACGTGTATTCGGACACGGTGGTGCTCGCCATCCTGCCCGCGGGCGGCTTCATCACGCTCGGACTTCTGCTCGCGCTCATCAACCACCTCGGCGCCGTGCAGGCCCGCCGCCGCGGCGCGCCGCCGCCGTTGCCGGTCAACCTCGACTGCCGCCACTGCACGCTCTGCCCGAACGGAAAGTAATCGATGAAATGTCCCAAGTGCGGCAGTGACGACGACAAGGTGCTCGACTCGCGCGCGGTGCGCGAGGGCGCGGCCATCCGCCGCCGGCGCGAATGCGCCGGCTGCGGGTTCCGCTTCACGACGCACGAGGAAATCGACCGCGACGAGGTGACCGTCGTCAAGCGCGATGGCACGCGCGAGCCATTCTCGCGCGCGAAAGTCGAGAAGGGCGTGCGCGTCGCGTGCCAGAAACGTCCCGTCTCCGAGGACCAGGTGCAGAATCTGCTGGACGAGGTGGTCGTGGCCCTCGAGGGCGAGGAGGTGCCCGCGGCGCGCATCGGCGAGCTCGTGATGGAACGCCTCCACAAGCTCGACGAAGTGGCGTACATCCGTTTCGCGTCCGTCTACCGCCGCTTTGCGGACGTCAAGGAGTTCCTGCAGGCGATTACGGAGATGGTGAAGAAATGATCGACCTGCACGTCCACAGCACGGCGTCGGACGGCACCTGTCCGCCCGAAGAGCTGGCTGAGCGGGGTCGTTCCTTTTCGGTGATGGCGCTCACCGACCACGACAACACGGACGGTTGCGCGCGTTTCCTCGCCGCCAGCCGCCGGCTCGGCGTCGACGGGTTGCGCCTTCCCGGCATCGAGCTCTCCGTCGATCCCGGCGCGGGCTACGGCCAGTTCCACTTGCTCGGGCTGGGGATCGATCCCGACGCGCCTGGCCTCGTCGATTTTCTCGCGCGCATCCGCGCGGGGCGCGTGGAGCGCAACGCCAAGATGATGGAGAAGCTCGCCGCGCTCGGCATGCCCGTAAGCGAGGAGGAGGTGCGGCGCCATGCGGGCGGGGAGATCGTCGCGCGTCCGCACATCGCGCGCGTGCTCGTGGAGAAGGGGTTCGCGGAGAGCGTGAAGGACGCCTTCGAGCGGTTTGTCGGCAAGAACGCCGTCGCCTACGTGTCGCGTTACCGTCCGTCGCAGGAGGAGGCCATCGAGGTCATCCACGCCGCGCACGGCGCGGCCGTGATGGCGCATCCGCGGTTCTGGACGTCCGACGCGCGGCTGCTCGCGGAGGGCTTCGCCCGCCTGAAGGACCTCGGCCTCGACGGCGTGGAGGCCGTCTACCAGGCGAATCTGCCGCTTGAGACGCCGCTCCACCTGCGTCTCGCGCGCGCAGCGGGGCTTGCCGTCACCGCGGGCAGCGACTTCCACGGCATGAACAAGTCGTCGGTCACGCTCGGCATGGACGTGGAGGACGAGGAAGTTTTCATCGCGCCGCTCCTCGCCGCGCTTGCCAAACGGGGCAGTCATTTTGTACAATAAGGCCATGCGAAAGTTCGTGTTAGCGTCCGCCCTCGTGGCGACAGTGTTCCTTCCCGCCCTCGCGGAGGAGGTCGATGACGGCGTCTCCTACGGCTACGTGGGCGCCGCGGGCGGCCTGTTGCTGCCCGGCAACGGAAACTGCCTGAAACGCGCGGCGCTCGTCGCCGCGCGCGGCGGCTGGTATCTGGACGAGTACCTTGCATTTGAGGCCGAGGCCCTCTGCGCGCCGCATGCGTCGAGCGACGTGGGCGGCACGGCCGTGTGGGGAGGCTCCGTGCAGGCGCTGTGGCACCTCTCGGGCTGGGAGGCGTTCGACAAGCTCTTCGGCTGCGAGCGTTTCGCCCCATTCCTCACGTGCGGGGCGCAGGCGCTCTGCGCGCCGCGCCACGTTTTCGCCGACAACTCGCACCGCACGGGAATCGGCCCCTCGGCCGGTTTCGGCGCGTTCTACCACCTGACCGACAGCTGGAGCCTTCGCGCGGAGGCGAGGGCCGCGCTCGCGGTTGATTCGCCCTGCGGAATGACGTATTCCTTGCTCGCGGGCATCCAGTACAGTTTCGGCGACTGACCATGAAAAACCTCGAACGCTACGTCTTCGGAGCCTTCCTCTCCTCGTTCCTGCTTGCGTTTCTCGTGCTGTCGTTCGTGCTCACGATCGGCCTCCTGGTGCAGATCGTCAGCTACATCCTGCAGGGCGTGCCGATGGACCTCGTGGGGCGTTTCGCGCTCGTGAGCTTCCCGGAGACGATGCAGTGGACCGTGCCGCTTGCGCTGCTCGTGTCGTCCATCCTCGTGTTCTCCCGCCTCTCGGCGGACAGCGAGATCGCCGCCATGCGCGCGTGCGGCGTGAACCTGCTCACGGTCATGCGCTGGCCGCTCGCGTTCGCGCTGCTCTGCACGTTCGCGTGCCTGTTCGTCAACAACGAGATCGTACCGCGCGGGCACGAGGTGCGCCGCAACCTGAAGACGCGCCTCGCGGGCGGCGCGGGACTGGAACTGCTTGAACCCGGCCGCACGATCAACGACTTCCCCAAGGTGCAGCTCTACTTCCGCGCGCGCGACAAGGAGAGCAACGGCCTCCTCGATCTGGAGATCGTCGACCGGCGAGACCCGAAGTGCACGCGCACCTACAAGGCCGAGAAGGCCTTCGTGCGGCAGGAGGGGCGCGACATCGTGCTCGACGTACGAAACCTCTCCGTGGACCCCGTGGACGCGGCGCACCCCCAGGCGCTGCAGGCGGAGACGTTCCGCTGGCGGGTGGACGACGTGTTGAAGGACGGCGAGTACAAGCGCAAGGAGAAGGATTTCCGCTTCTTCGAGATACTCCGCGAGATCGACGCGCGGAAGCAAGCGGTCAAAGAGACTTCCGCCGCCGCAAAGGAGGCGAAGGGCCTGTCGGCGGCCGCCGCGGAGACGAACGCGGTCCTCACGGCGGCGTCCAACGAGCCCGAGCGGGACCACAAGGGGCGAAAGAAGATGAAATACTCCCCGCGCGTGGCCGCGCGGCGCGCGCTCAGCGACATCCGCACGGAATTCATGAAACGCTGGGTGTTCGCATTCGCCTCGATCTGCTTCGTGCTCGTCGGCGTGCCGCTCGGCATCCGCGCGCAGCGGAAGGAATCTTCGGTGGGCATGGGCATTGCGCTTCTCACGGCGCTTGCGTACTACCTGGTCGTGATCCTGATGACGAGCCTGTCGAAGAACTACCACGTCCACCCCGAAATACTCATCTGGCTGCCGGTGGGGTTCTGCGTCCTGCTTGCCGGCTGGCTGATTCCCAAGAACCTCTGATTTATGGTACAATAACAGCCTATGGACAAACCTGCAATTGATGTCGCCTACGTGGCGGAACTGGCGCGGCTCGATCTGACCGACGAGGAAAAGGCCGTGTTCCAGCCCCAGCTGGAGAATATCGTCAAGTACGTCGAGAAAATCTCGTCGGTGAACGTGGACGGCGTGCCGCCCACGCTGCACGGCCATGCCGTCGTCAACGCGCTGCGCGAGGACGAGGTACGCCCGTCGATGGACCGCGAGGAGGCGCTCGCGAACGCACCCGGCCGCACGGGCGACGAGTTCCTGCTGCCGAAGATCGTGGAGGGTGCCGAATCATGAGCGAGTTGCATGAGTTGGGAATCGAAGAGTCGGCGAAGGGGCTCGCGAAGGGCGAATTCTCGTCCGTGGAGCTCACGCAGGCGGTGATTGACCGCGTGCATGCGCGCGACGGCGAGATCGGCGCGTACCTCACGTTCGACGAGGAGGGCGCGCTCGCGGCGGCGAAGGCGGCGGACGCGGAGCGAAGCGGCAAGGGGGCCGATTCCCCGCTTCTCGGCATTCCGGTGGCCATCAAGGACCTGATCAACGTGCGCGGGCAGCCCTGCACGTGCGCCTCGAAGATCCTGAAGGGCTACGTCAGCCCCTACGACGCGACGGTGATCAAGAACCTGAAGGCGGCGGGCGCGGTGTGCGCGGGCCGCGTGAACATGGACGAGTTCGCGATGGGATCCTCCACCGAGAACTCCGGCCTCGGCCGCACGGTGAACCCCTACGACACGTCGCGCGTACCCGGCGGCAGCTCCGGCGGTAGCGCGGCGGCCGTCGGCGGCGACCTCGCGATCGCCGCCCTCGGCACGGATACGGGCGGTTCCATCCGCCAGCCCGCGAGCTTCTGCAACTGCGTGGGACTCAAGCCCAGCTACGGACGCGTTTCACGCTTCGGCGTGACCGCGTTCGCGAGTTCGCTTGACCAGGTGGGCCCCATGACGAAGAGCGTCACGGACGCCGCACTTCTCCTCCAGACCCTCGCGGGCCACGACGAAATGGACGGCACCACGCCCGACATCCCCGTGCCCAACTACGCGCAGGCCCTCGAGGGCGCCTCGCTGAAGGGCGTGAAGCTCGGTCTCCCCAAGGAGTACTTCATCGACGGGCTCGACCCCGAGGTGAAGGCGGTCACGGACGCCGCCGTGAAGGCGTGCGCCGACGCCGGCGCAGAGCTCGTGGAGGTGAGTCTGCCGCACACCGAGTACGCGATGGCCGTCTACTACATCGTGGCCCCCGCCGAGGCGAGCGCGAACCTCGCGCGCTTCGACGGCGTGCGCTACGGCCACCGCTCCGACCGCAGCGACAACGTGTTCAACCTCTACGCGCGCAGTCGCGCGGAGGGCTTCGGACCCGAGGTGAAGCGCCGCATCATCATGGGCACCTACGTGCTCTCGAGCGGCTACTACGACGCCTACTACGGCCGCGCCCTCAAGGTACGCACGCTCATCCGCCGCGATTTCGAGGAGGTGTTCAAGCAGGTCGACGCGCTCCTCACGCCCGTCGCGCCCACGCCCGCGTTCAAGATCGGCGAGGTGCAGGACCCGCTCACGATGTACCTGAACGACCTCTTCACGATCCCCGG
>ONRL01000208.1 GCA_900320225.1 uncultured Lentisphaerota bacterium | reverse complement strand
GCGCGGGAGGAAGTAGCCGCGTTCCGCGTTCCACACGTTCGTCCAGCTGTGCGAGCGGGCGCGGAAGAGCGCGGCGCCGTCCGCGTCGCCCGCCGCCTCAGCGAGAATCGCGGCGGCCGTGTCGTCGAGCGAAAAGTCCTGCGTGCGCGACACGCTCTCCGTCGTGCGGTCGCACGCCACCCAGCCGCGCTTCATGTACGAGGCGAGGCCGCCGCGTGTCTCGGGCGTGCGCCCGAAGAGGCCGCGGTCCTCCCAGCGGAACTGGTCGTCCGTCGGCTGCGGCACGGTGGCGTTCTTCTTTACGGCCGCGTAGGCGGCCTTCACGTCGAAGCCGCGGAAGCCCTTCGTCCAGGCCTCGGCGAGCACCACCTCCGCAGGCGCGCCGATCATGATGCCCGTGTAGGAGGGGTTCGGCCACTTCGGGAGCCAGCCGCCTTCGCGGTACATCTCGACCAGGGCCTGCATCATGCCGTCCACGCGCTCCGGCGCCACGAAGGTAAGGAGCGGATGTTCGGCGCGGTAGGTGTCCCAGAGCGAGTAGCAGTTGTACATGCGGCCCTCGTGCACGCGGTCGTCAAACGCGCTGTAGTAGCGTCCGTACTCGTCGATCTCGCGCGGGTAGAGGAGCGCGTGGTAGAAGCCCGTGTAGAAGATCGTCTTCACGTCCTCGCGCGGCGTCTCGATCGTGAGGCGCGCGAACTGCGCGGACCACGCGGCGCGCGACCGCGCGGCGACGGCGTCCACAGCGCCCACCCCCTCCTCGGGAATCTCGGCGCGCAGGTTTGCGCGCGCCTGCTCGGCGCTGATGAGCGACACGCCCACCTTCACGACGAGCTCCTCGCAGTCCGGCGCGAACGCCACCCAACCGCCCACGCGGTTCGCCTGCGCCGTGCGCTGGTCCGGCATCTGCTTCACGCCCTGATAGCCCTTCGCGCGCGGCACGCCCGTGTAGCAGCCCCAAGAGGCGAACGGACGCGAGAACTCCATCACGAACCAGCCGCGGAAGTTCGGCAGAGGGTAGGCATGGTGCGCGTCGAGGCGATCTGCGTTCCACCCCGTAATCGTACGGCCGTCCGCGCCGATCGAGATGAAGCCGTCCGCCGGCGTCTTGTCCGAGGGACGTCCGATGTAGTCGCGCGATGCGTCCACGACCACGTGCGGATTCGCGGCGCCTTTCGGGAAGCGGATCGTGTAGACGGCCGCGCGGCTCGTGCCCGCGTAGTCGGTGACGACGCCGCCGGACGCGATGCGCGTGCGCCACGGCGCCACCTGTTCGCGCGCGTGGTCGAAGGGCGTGCCGCGCGTCGCGAAGTCGCAGTCCACCGCGCCCGTGCGCGGCATGAACGAGACCTGTCCCCAGTCGCCCATCCAGATCGCAGGCTGGCGCGTGCCGATGAAGCCCAGCAGCTGCGCGTCAATCTCGTTGTAGCTCAGCGCGCCTACCTCCGTGAGGCGCGTCATGGGCACCCACTGGATCGAGCCGAACGGCACGCCCGTCATCGGCATCATGCCGCCATATTGCGAGCCCTTGCCCTCAGTGCCAATAAGGGGATCGATGTAGTCAATCGGCTCCTTCGCCGACACCAGCGTGCACAGAACCGCCAACGTACAGAAAAGTGGTGTTTTCATGCGGCATAGTATACCAAAAAAAGTGGCACCCGTACTGGGCGGCCAAAAGGGGGGGTGACCGTTACTCCCAGCCGGGTGCCTACGCATACAGGCTAGCATGGGGGATGCCTGTACGCGCAATTCACTGGCGTCCTTCCTTACGGAAGAACGATAGGTAGTATATCAAACCGCCGGACGAAACGCAACCCCAATTTTCATGTAAAAAACATGAAATCCAGAAACGAAAAAGAAACCCAACTTTCGCTGGGTTTCCGCTTTTTTCGCCCTCAAAGGGGGTGTTAACCGAATACTTTCGGTTACCAACGCGTGTCGCCGCGGTCACCGCGGTCACCGCGCCCGCCGCGATCACGGCGTCCGCCGCCGAAACCGCCGCGACGTTCCGTGCGGGGCTTGGGCTGGGACTCGTTCACGCGAATGGGGCGACCATCCAACGGTTGCCCGTTGAGCGCGTCGATCGCCGCCTGGGCCTGCCCGCGGTCCGGCATCTCGACGAAGCCGAAACCCTTCGAGCGACCGGTCATGCGATCAGTCACAACGCGCGCAGAGGTAACTTCGCCGTACGCCGCAAACGCGGCTTTCAATCCATCGTCAGTCGTCGCGTACGCGAGGTTACCAACATAGATATCCATCTTCTTTATTTCCTTCTTGTTTTCAATGGAAACCGCACCCAGACACCCGCCTAAGACGATTTCACAAAACATATTCTACGCTCTTTTATTCTCGCCGTCAAGGGGTTGCGGCAGAAAAGTGCGGCTGGCGCGGTTTGAAGCACTCAAGCGGCAGCCACACGCGGTAGCTTGACGACGAATCCCACGTGTTTCCGGCGGACGCGTAGTCGCAGAAATGCACGACGTCGGGCAGGCGCTTCTCCATGCTTTCACGGTGCGCGCCCATCGGGAGCGGCAGCGCCCAGTTCATCCACATGCTCTCCGAAAGGACGCGCACGGGCTGCGCACCGGGCACGGGACCGTTGGGCTTGAATTCCTTGATGCGCACGAACTCGCCGATGTCCCCGTCGTGAAAGCGCATGTCCCGTGCAAGCGCGATCGGCCCCGTGGTGAAGGCCACGTAGTCGTCCAGCTCGTGCGCGCGGCAGGTCATGTCGAAGTCAATCACGAGCGCATCGCCCATCTTCCATGTGCGGGCGAGGGAAAGGTAGCCGCCGGGCTTCACGTCCGCCACAGGCTTGCCGTTGAGCTTCACCGAGGTCTTCTCGCTCCACGCGGGGATGCGGAGGTTCAAGGTGAATTCCGTCGGTTTTTCCGTGCGGTTCCAGATCTCGACGGTTCCGCGTTCGGGATAGAGCGTGAAGGTCTCGAACGTGACCTTCGCACCGGTGTCCGGCAACGCGATCGACGCCTTTCCGGAATTGTAGAAATTGAGAAACACATTTTTGCCACACGCCTGAAGAAAGGCGTTCAGAACCGCGACGAACCCGCGCGGGCCGTTGGCGTTGCAGCAGTTCGTGTGCATCTTGCAGTGGTACTGTCCGAAGGACCGGAACCCGCAGAGCGGCGAGTACGTGGCGAATTTCGAGCCGTCTGGATGGAGCGCGCCGAGGTAGGCGTTGTAGAAGGTCTTCTCCAGTTCGTCCGCCCATCGGCTCTCGCCTGTGAGCGTGAGCAGTTTCTCGCAGAGGCGCATCCACGTGGTGAGCACGCACGTCTCCTGCTGGCGCATGTAGGGGCGGTTCTGACGGAGGGCGCCCGTATACCAGTGTTCGACGCAGGTCGAACCGCCGCAGACGTTCACCTCGGTGGCGACGATCGACTCCGCCGTCTTCACCGCCGCCTCCAGGCAGCGCCGGTCGCCCGTCACCTCGTAGTATTCGAGCAACCCCTGGTAACAGCTCATCATCTCGTACGCCTTGAGTCCGGGGTTCTGTCCCTCGTAGCCGGGCTTCGCGTCCGGCGTGCGCGCCGCCACGGGAACGCCCGCGTCGCGAATCAGGTGCGGACCGTCGGGATGCTCGTCCAGCTGCGAGACGATGTACTTCGCGAATGCGAGATGCTCAGGATGCTTCGTGCGTTTGTAGAGCCACACGACGGGCTCGAGGACGCTGCACGACGGCATGCCCTTGTACTGGCCGCTCAGGACGATGTCCTTCTTTCCCGGACCGAACACGCCGCGCAGGTAGTCGCAGAGGCGCGCCGCCGCGGCGAGGGAGGCCTTCGACCCGGTGAGGTCGTAGTGGAAGAGGAGACCGAGCATCGTGTACTTGCAGCCCCACACGTCCCATCCGCGCCCGCACCGCGCCTCCTCGCAGTAGTTGCCGAGATAGCCGTCGGGGAGCTGGGACGGCAACAGGTTGGCCACGGCCGCCTCGATGTTCGCGGCGAGGCGCTTGTCGCCCGTCATGCGCGCAAACGGCGCGGCGGCGTGCATGTACTTGCCCCAGAACTCGGTCTGCCAGTACACCTTCTCCGTGCGCCAGCGGTAAGGGTCGGTGAGGTACACGCCGTCCGTCTTCACGACGTGGTTCTCGAAGCAGCTGCGCAGGCGTCCGCCCACGTAGCCGTCGAGGCGGATGTCCCGCAGATCGGGAAGTGTGTTCATCCCGGCGGCTCCTGCAGAGGCCAGAATAAGCGCCAGGGCCGCAACGACCATGCGCGCGTTCGATTGGACAACGTGTGTATTCAGTTTCATGCCGCACATTATCGCATACACCTCCCCGAATCGCAAGCGCGAAGTATCGACATCAAGCGCCAACACGCGCTTGGCTGACAGACAAACGAATAATTGGTATAATCTTGCCCGCATGACCGTTCTGCACGTAGACATGGACGCGTTCTTTGCGTCGGTAGAGCAGCGAGACCACCCCGAATGGCGCGGGAAACCCGTCATCGTGGGGGCGGGCCCGCACGAGCGCGGCGTCGTCTCGACCTGTTCCTACGAGGCGCGGCCCTACGGCGTGCATTCCGCCATGCCGAGCCGCACGGCCTACGCCCTCTGCCCGAACGCCATCTTCGTGCCGCCGCGCATGCACGCGTATCAGGAGGTATCGGACATCGCGTTCGAGGTGTTCTCGCACTACTCGCCGTTCGTGGAGGGCGTGTCCGTGGACGAGGCGTTCCTCGACGTCACCGGCACGGTCCACCTTTTCGGCGACATGCGCACGCTCGCGGAACGCCTCCGCGCGGAAGTGAAGGCGAAATGCGGCGTCACGTGCTCCGTGGGCCTCGCCCCCAACCGCCTGCTCGCGAAGATCGCCTCGGAGCAGAACAAGCCGGACGGACTCTTCATCATGCCGTTCGAGGCGGACGCCATCCGCGCTTTCCTCGCCCCGCAGCCGGTGAAGATCCTCTGGGGCGTGGGCAAGAAGACCGCAGACATCCTCCTCCACTATGGGTACCGCACGTGCGGTGACCTCCAGAACGCCGATCCGCGTTTCCTCACGCGCATCCTCGGCGATGCGGCTGCGGAATCCATCCGCAACCACGCCTTCGGCATCGACAACTCGCCCTTCACGTCCGAGGAGGCCGAGGAGAAATCCGTTTCGCGCGAGCATACCTTCGCCGAGGACGAATCCGACCGCGAGACCGTGCGCCAGACGCTCCTGCAGCTCGTCGAGGAAGTGGGGCGCCGCTTCCGCCGCGAGGAGCGCTGGGCACGCACGGGCAAGATCAAACTGCGCGACGCCGCGTTCAACACGCTCACGCGCCAGGCCCGTTTCGAGCTGCCCGCACGCGACGACATCACGTTCCGCCACCTCATGCTCGACCTCTTCGACAAGGAATGGCCCCCGAACCGCCACCGCACCGTGCGCCTCGCCGGTTTCGGCGTGACGGACATTACGGACGCGCCCGAGGACCCGCAGCCCTCGCTCTTCGGTCCCTCGCCCCTCGCCGAGCAGATGAAGAAACGCGAACGCCTCGCCGCCGCCCTCGACGCCCTCCGTGCGCGGCGCCGT